>JADGOX010000142.1 GCA_017882745.1 Mycobacteriaceae bacterium
AGGCCGGCGCATGACGACGGCCCGCACCCGCAAGGTCGGCGTCGACCTGCAGGACGGCAGTGACGACAACCGGGGCGTCGTGGAGGCGATCGAGGCAGACAACACCGACGTCGAGATCGGCTACATGCCCGGCCTGATTGCGGTGCGCAGCCCGACCCAGATCGTCGTCCGGCGCGAGACCGTGGAGCGGCTGCTGGGCCGACCGTGGGAGACGCACGAGTTCCAGATGGCCATCGTCTCGTACTTCGGCAACATCGCCGACTGGGACGACGACCAGATCGTCATCAAGTGGAATCACTGACCGGAAGGCACTGAGATAGCCATGGCAAAGAAACTCTCTATGCAGCAGCGTTACGCCGCACTCACCCGCGATCTGGACTGGGCACCGGACTACGTCGACAGCAAGAAGGTCTTCCCGTTCAGCGATTTCGAAGGCATCAAGGTCCATGACTGGTCCAAATGGGAGGACCCGTTCCGTCTTACCGTCGATTCGTACTTCAAGTACCAGGCAGAGAAGGACAAGCGCCTTTATGCCGTCATCGACAGCTTCGCGCAGAGCCAGGGTCACCTGAGCCTGTCCGACGCCCAGTACGTCAACTCGATGAAGCTGTTCCTGCAGGGCGTCACGCCACTCGAGTACGCCGCGCATCGGCATTTCGCCTTCCTGGCCCGTTACTACGACGGGCCGGGCCCGCGCTTCGCCGCGCTCTGCCAGTCGCTTGACGAGCTCCGCCACACCCAGACCGAGGTCCACACGCTGTCCGCGTACAACAAGTACTACGGCGGCATGCACAGCTGGTCGAAGCAGTTCGACCGGGTCTGGTATCTCTCTGTGCCGAAGTCGTACTTCGAAGACGCAATGAGCGCGGGGCCGTTCGAGTTCCTCATCGCCATCTCCTTCTCCTTCGAGTACCTGCTGACCAACCTGCTGTTCGTGCCGTTCATGAGTGGCGCCAGCTTCAACGGCGACGTCCCGACCATGACGTTCGGGTTCTCAGCCCAGAGCGACGAGAGCCGGCACATGACGCTGGGCCTGGAGGCAATCAAGTTCCTGCTCGAGCAGGACGAGGCCAACGTGCCGCTCGTCCAGGCCTGGATCGACAAGTGGTTCTGGCGCGGATACCGGCTGGTCTCGCTGATCGCCCAGATGCTCGACTACATGCTTCCCAAGAAGGTGATGAGCTGGAAGGAGTCCTTCGAGCTCTACTTCGAGGAGCAGATGCTCGGCGGCCTGTTTGCCGACCTGGAGTTCTACGGCATCACGCCGCCGAAGCACGTCCAACAGGCCATCGACGAGAAGGACATCATGTCCCACCAGGTGGCGTGGACGCTGTATCAGTACTCCTACGCCGCCGGGTTCACCACCACCGTGCCGGACGCTGAGCACCTCGACTGGCTGTCGAGCCGCTACCCCGACACGTTCGACAAGTACTTCCGTCCGCTGTGGGACAAGGCCGCCAAGATCCAGGCTGAGGGTGGACGTTTCTTCACTCAGGGGCTGCCGCAGCTGTGCCAGGTGTGCCAGGTACCCATGCTGTTCACCGAGCCTGGCGACCCGACCACGATCTGCCAGCGCGAGAGCATCCACGACGGCGAGCGGTACCACACCTGCTCGGACGGATGCCAGTGGATCTTCGAGCGTGAACCGGAGAAGTACATCCAGGCCTGGCTCCCGGTGCACCAGATCCTCCAGGGCAACTGCGGCGGGCCGTCCATCCCCGAGGTGCTCGAGTGGTACGGCATACAGGAGGGCGACGGCGGCGAGTACGTCGGTTCGCCGGACAAGAAGAACTGGGAGAAGTGGCACAACGACAGCCTCGAGCCGCCGGCCGAGGTCGCTGCGGACGGCACGCCGGTCGTCCAGGTCGGGAGCTGATCATTCATGCCGGTAAAGGCAATCACCGCTGACTACAACTTCCCGTCCCGGTCTCGCGCCGAGCTCTACGGCGACGACCAGCTGGTGCATGTGCTCTGGCGCGGGAACCCGTTCCTGTGTTCGGCGGCCACCTTCCGTGTGCCGAAGGCCATGACGTTCGCCGACTTCATGTGTGGCGTGGTCGAGCCCTGGGCCAGCTCGGATCCGGACTACGTGCCGGGCTCGGCCCGGGCCTTCCAGCTTGATCTGAACAGCTGGGAACCCGACGCTGCAAAGGCCATGACCGACAACGGCATCGGCCACAAGAGCCTGGTCTCCTTCGAGGTCTGAGCACCATGCCCACTGTCCACGTACAACCCGATGGGATAGAGGTCCAGGCCCGGCCGGGCGAGTGCATCCTGGGTGCGCTCAACCGGTCGGGGTACGGCTACCGGATCGGGTGCCGCCGTGGCGGCTGCGGAATCTGCATGGTCGATCTCGTCTCCGGCGAGGTCGAGTACACCACCACCGTCTCGGACTCGGTGCTCGGCGCCGAGGACCGCCACGGCGGCTCCTGCCTCTCGTGCCGGGCAATACCGGTCCGTGCGGTCGTGATCCGACTGCGCAACGACCAGTTGCGCTGCACGTCAACTTTGCTGGCCTCCATCGCGGGCGCCAGGAAGACCACCACAGCGGAAGGATCAACCTGATGGGCGTCATGCGATTGGGCTACGTACATGCGCGCGTCACCGACCTGGAGGCCTCGCGCTTCCACTACGGCGAAACGCTCGGTATGAAGGCCGTTCACGAGACCGGCAATCAGATCTACTACAAAGGCTGGGACGAGTTCGACCACCACTCGGTCGTGATCGAAGAGGGCGGCGTCGGCCTGGTCAAGCTCGGCTACAAGGTGGAGAAGACCACCGACCTCGACCTGTTCGAAAAGCGGGCGCAACAGTTCGGCTGCCTGACCGAGCGAATGAGCAAAGGCGACAACGTCGCCGTCGGTGACGGGGTGCGAATCGTGCTGCCGTCCGAGCACGTGGTCGAGCTTTATCAGGAGATCGAGAACCTCGGCACCGAGGTTGGGACAGTGAACCCCGATCCGTTCCCACGTCACCTGGTCGGCGTCGGCGTGCCCCGAATCGACCATGCGCTGGTGACGTGCGAGGACCCCGAAACCGTGGAGCGCTTCTTCCACGAGGTGCTGGACTTTCGCCCGGTCGAAAGGGTGGTCACCGAGCTCGACGGTGGCGATCTGATCGGCTCGTGGATGTCATGCACCAACACCCCACACGACATCGCCTTCATCAAGGGTGAGAACGCCAAGCTGCACCACTTTGCTTACGCGGTGTCCGACTGGACCGCGATCAAGCACGCCGGTGACCTTTTCGCCATGGACGACGTGTCGGTCGACATCGGTCCGACTCAGCACGGGATCACCCGCGGGGAGACGCTCTACTTCTTCGACCCGTCCGGCAACCGCAACGAGGTCTTCGCCGGCGGGTACCTGACGTACCCGGATTCACCGGTGCTCACCTGGACTGCCGATCAACTGGCCAAGGGCATCTTCTACATCGGCCGCGAACTGAACGACCGGTTCACCTCAGTCGTCACCTGATCGCTGAGGTCAATCGCCCGCGGCCGGCCCCCGGTGTCCCGTACGGGGCCAGCCGCGTGGCTCTGCTCAGTCAACCCGTCCAGGATTCCTCGAGAACTATGGAGGTGGCCCGATGGTCGCCGTACACACCGTCACGGTCGAACCGGTCGGCAAGCAGGTCAGTTGCCGCGAGGACCAGTCGATCCTGGATGCCTGTCTGCGAAACGGGATCTGGCTCCCGCACTCGTGTACGCACGGCACCTGCGCGACCTGCAAGGCCGAGCTGCTCGAGGGTGAGGTCGACCATGGTGACGCCTCGAACTTCGCGTTGATGGACTTCGAACGCGACGAGGGTCGGCTGCTCCTGTGTCAGGCCTGCCCGCGTAGTGACGTCACCATCGAAGGCGACGTCGAGGTCGAGGAGGGTCTGGAGTTCTCACCGGTGCGTGACTTCGTCGCCACCGTTACCGAGATCAGCGACATCGCCCGCGACACCCGGCGGGTCGGGCTCGAGCTGGACTCCGATATGACCTTCGCGCCGGGACAGTACGTGGCTATCGAAGTTCCGGGTCAGGGTTGCACGCGGACGTATTCGATGGCGAATCCGCCCGGGCAGAGTCGCGATGTCGAGTTGCACATACGGCGCACGCGCGGCGGTAGGGCCACTGACGGCTGGGTGTTCGCCGATATGGCCGTGGGCGACAAGGTCAACCTGTCGGGGCCCTACGGCCGTTTCGTGTTCCGGGTGGCCCGCGACGAGCCGGCCGTGATGGTCGCCGGCGGAACCGGGTTGGCGCCGATCATGTCGATGATCCGACACGTGCTGGCCGATCCTGACAGCGAGCAGGTGCTGTACCTGTTTCAGGGGGCCCGCGAGGAGCAGGACCTCTACGCGGTCGAGGAATTGCGTGCGTTGGCGGCTTCGCACCCCGACCGGTTCCACTACCGGCCGTGCCTGTCCGAGCAGCAGTGGGACGGCGCGACCGGGATGGTCACCGACGTGATCGACAGCGAGTTCGAACGGCTTCAGGGTCATGTCGGGTACGTCTGCGGGCCCCCGCCGATGGTCGATGCGGCGATGAAACTCCTCATGCGTAAGCGGTTGTTCCCCCGTGACATCTTCCGTGAGGACTTCTTCGACGAGTCGGACAAGGCCGCCGGCGGAATGAAGAGCCCGCTGCTCAAACGCTGATGGTCGTCGATGCGGCCCGGCGGCCGGCCCCGAGGATCGACGCGACTAACCGCCGGCGCTGAGCTGGCGGGAGATCGCCAGCGCGGCCGTGCGCACCGCCGGGCCGAAACGGGTGGTGTCGAAACGGTTGATCCAGCCGGTGATCGAAATGGCCGCGATCGGGTGCCCGCTCGCGTCGACGATCGCGCTCGCGGCGCAGGCGAGACCCAGCGCGGACTCCTCCCGTTCGTAGGCCACCCCGGTCTCGCGGATCGTCGCCAGCTCCTTGCCCAACAGTCCCGGCATGATCTGCGTGTACGGCGTGCGGCGGGTCAGGCCGCGTTCCAGCACCGCCTGCATGACATCCGGAGCCGATTCGGCAAGCACGGCCTTGCCGACGCCGGTGCAGTACAGCGGCATCCGGCCACCGACGCGGGAAGGGATCGCCGGTCCGTTCTGCGCGTCCATCTTCACCAGGTACACCACCTCGATCCCATCCGGGACAGCTAGGTGCACGGTCTCGTGGGTCGCTTGGTGGAGGTCACCGAGAAGCGGCATCGCCGCCTCCTGGATGCCCCGCTGACGGGGCACCAGTTGGCCGACTTCGAACAGCCACAATCCCAGGCGGAATCCTCTACCAGTCCGTTCGATCGCACCCCACGACTCGAGCTCGCCCAACAGGCGATGCACGGTGGGCTTGGGTAGCCGAGACCGCAGGCTGAGTTCAGCCAAGCTGAGCTCGGTGTCGGCCGGCTTGAAGCAGCGCAGCAGCGACAGGCCCCGGCCGATCACCGACCGGGGCGGATTCCATTCAGTGGAACGCATATTGACAGTATGCGTGTGATGCCTGTCATAGTCGACCGCAGATCGGCGACATCGCCGTTCGTGAGCCGAGGAGATCGACGATGAGTGCAGACGCAGTCTCCATACGCGAGACGTCGGTCGAGGGTGGCCTGCGCTCCGTGTTGTCTGCACTGGACGCCTTGGACTGTTTCCAGGCGGACGAGGAGCTCGGCGTGACCGAGGTCGCGCGCCGGATCGGGGTGGCCAAGAGCTCGGCGCACCGGCTGCTCACCACGCTCTGCGCGCGAGGCTTGGCCGAACGGGTCGAAGAGAACGGTCGCTACCGGCTCGGCCTGCACCTGTACGAGCTCGGCCAGCTCGTCATCGAACGCAATGCGATGCGTAAGGGCGCCATGGTGATGCTGCAGGAACTGCATCATCTGACCGGGTGCACGATCCACTTGGCCGTCCCGGATGGCAGTGAGGTCGTCTACCTCGAGCGCCTCGTCGAAAAAAGCAGCGTGCGGGCCTTCTCCCAAGTCAGCCGGCGGTTGCCGTCGCACTGCACCGGCTCCGGAAAGGTCATCGCGGCGTTCACCCCGGTGGCGGCCTCAGCACGGTCAGTGGCCGGCTTCAAGCCGATGACGACGCAGTCGATTCACTCGTCGGCCCAGTACGACAAGGCGCTGGTCGATATTCGCAAGAAGGGCTTTGCGATGAACATCGACGAGGCACTCACCGGATTCACGTCCGTCGCCGCGCCCGTGCTGGGCCACGACGGCATGGCCCGGGCCGCGATCTCGATCGTCTGGCCCAACCGGCAGATGCTGACCGGCGTCGGTCGGCCGGTGCGACTGGTTCAGACGGCCGCCCGCCGACTGTCAAAGGAACTCTGCCTCTAATACGTTCCGCAGCGAGGAACGTTCGGCCTCCCCTCCGCCTGGCCGTCCTAGCGTGATCGGTAGTCAACGGACGGGACACGCGATGAACGAATCCTCATGCGCCGAGGCGGCGGGCGCTCTGCTCGAGGCCTATCGCACCGGTGAACCGGTCAAGCCATTGGTGGCCGAGTATCCCGACATCACCATGGATGATGCATATGCCATCCAGCAGGTTCAGCTGCAGTCCTGGCTCGATTCCGGTCTGGTCCTCAAGGGGCACAAGATCGGCTTGACGTCGGCGGCGATGCAGCAGCAGATGGGCGTGGATCAGCCGGACTTCGGTGTGCTGCTGGAGAACATGTTCTACCCAGAGTTCAGCCCGATCCCCGTCGAGGCGTTCATCCAGCCTCGGATCGAACCGGAGATCGGCCTCGTGCTCGGCCGCGACCTCACCGGCCCGGGGGTGACCATCGCCGAGGCCGCCGCCGCTGTCGATTTCGTGCTCCCCGCGCTGGAGATCATCGACTCGCGGATCGAGGACTGGAAGATCTCCATCACCGACACAATCGCCGACAACGCGTCCTCCGGCGGCGTCGTGCTGGGCAGTTCTCCAACGCCGCTGACGGGATCGAATCTGGCCCTCGTCGGCTGCAATCTCTATGGCAACGGTGCGCTCGTCGCCAGCGGCGCGGGCGGTGCGGTGCTCGGTTCTCCGCTCCTCGCAGTGGCTTGGCTGGCCAACACCGTCGGTCAGCACGGAGTGACACTGCGCGCCGGGCACGTGGTGTTGACCGGCTCGGTCACCCGCGCCCAGGTCGTTGTCCCCGGTGACACCTGGTCCGCGCAGTTCGCCGGTCTCGGCAGCGTCACCGCCCGGTTCGCTCTCGCACCGACCTCATCGGAGAAGAACTCATGAGCAAGAAACTCGCCGCGATCGTCGGCTCCGGCAATATCGGCACCGACCTGCTGGCCAAGCTCCAGCGCTCCGAGCACATCGAGGTGGCCTACATGGTCGGCGTCGACCCGGCTTCAGATGGCCTGCAGCGCGCCCGAGACCGGGGCGTCGAGGCCTCAGCCGGTGGGGTGGACTGGTTGCTCTCAAGGCCGACGTTGCCGGACCTCGTCTTCGAGGCAACGAGCGCCCGGGCACATCAGGCGAACGCCCCGCGTTACGCCATTGCCGGCATCCAGGCTATTGACCTGACCCCGGCAATGGTCGGCCCGTTGGTGTGTCCGGCGGTGAACCTGCACCAGCACCTGAGCGCGCCGAACGTCAACATGATCACCTGTGGCGGCCAGGCGACCATTCCGATCGTGCATGCGGTGTCGCGGGTGACCGACGTGCCCTACGCCGAGATCGTCGCGTCGATCGCCTCCCGCTCGGCCGGACCAGGCACGCGCGCAAATATCGACGAGTTCACCGAGACGACATCCCGGGCGATCGCCGAGGTTGGGGGAGCTGGCCGTGGCAAAGCGGTCATCATCCTGAACCCGGTCGATCCGCCAATGATCATGCGGGACACCGTGTTCTGTGCGATCCCCGCAGACGCCGACCAGGACGCAATCACCGCGTCGATAGAGGCTGTGGTTCGCGATGTCCAGGCCTACGTGCCGGGCTACGCGTTGCGCTCGGACCCTCAGTTCGACCCGGCTCGCGACGTCTGGAACGGAAACGCGCGGGTCGCGGTGTTCCTCGAAGTCCGCGGTAACGGCGACTACCTGCCGCCGTACGCGGGAAATCTCGACATCATGACGGCGGCTGCGACTCGGGTCGGCGAATTAATGGCCCAGGCAGAGGTGGCAGTGGTATGAGCGACACAACGGCAGTCAACTCGACGACGAACAGCTCGACCGGCGAGAAGGAGTTCGTCCGGATCACCGACACCACCCTGCGCGACGGGTCGCACGCCATGGCCCACCAGTTCACCGAGACTCACGTCCGCGACACCGTGCGGGCGCTGGACGCGGCTGGCGTGCAGGTCATCGAGGTGACCCATGGCGACGGGCTGGGCGGTTCGTCGTTCAACTACGGCTTCTCGCGCACCGACGAGTTCACCCTCATTGCGGCTGCCGTCGAAGAAGCCCGCCAGGCCAGGATCGCAGTGTTGATGCTGCCCGGGCTCGGCACCGTGGAGCAACTGAAGCATGCGCACGGCCTCGGCGTCTCCGTTGCCCGCGTTGCTACCCACTGCACCGAGGCCGATGTGTCGATCCAGCACTTCGGCGCAGCCCGCGCCCTGGGCATGGAGACGGTGGGCTTCCTGATGCTCTCCCACCGGATCGACCCACAGGCGCTGGCCGCCCAGGCCCGGATCATGGCCGATGCCGGCTGCCAGTGCGTCTACGTCGTCGACTCGGCTGGCGCCCTGATCCTCGAAGAGGCCTCGGACCGGGTATCAGCGGTGGTCGCCGAACTCGGCACCGACGCCCAGGTCGGCTACCACGGACACCAGAACCTCTCGTTCGGCGTCGCCAACTCGGTACTGGCCTACCGAGCCGGTGCTCGGCAGATCGACGGCGCGCTCTGCGCCCTGGGGGCCGGGGCCGGAAACTCCCCGACCGAGGTGCTGGCCGCCGTGTTCGACCGACTCGGCGTGCCGACCGGCCTGGACGTGGACGCACTCGCGGACGCCGCCGAGAACGTCGTGCGCCCATACATCCTGCGGCTGCCGTGGATGGACCGGGCCTCGATCATGCAGGGCTACGCCGGGGTCTACTCCTCGTTCCTCCTGCACGCCGAGCGGGCGGCCGAACGGTACGACGTGCCGGCCCACGAGATCCTGCGCCGGGTCGGCGAGGCCGGCTACGTGGGCGGGCAGGAGGACATGATCATCGACGTGGCGCTGCAGATTGCGGCCGAGCTCAAGTCCGGTGGTCCTGCGCCCTCGGCGTCCGCGGTGGCATCGGCCGACTCGCTGGCCGGGTCCAGGTCGTGACGACCACCGGGTGGACGGTGAGCCGAGCGGCCGATGAGTTGCTCCGCGCCGAGGACGAACGAACCGACCGGTCGCCGATCACCGACGAGTGGCCGGAGCTGGATCTGCGTACCGCATACGCCATCCAGGACGAGACGCTGTCCCGGCGGATCCGACGCGGCGAGCACCTGGTCGGCGTCAAGCTCGGGCTGACCTCGCGCGCCAAGCAGCAGCGGATGGGCATCGACTCGCCGTTGGTCGCCTGGCTGACCGATGCGATGGTCCTACCGGCTGGAGCGCCCATTCCCCGCGCGACGTTGATCCACCCGCGTGTCGAGCCCGAGATCGTCTTCGTGATGGGCGAGCGGCTGGCCGGACCCGGGGCCACCGCGGTCACCGCGATGGCGGCCGTACGCTCGGTGCACGCCGGCCTCGAGGTCATCGACAGCCGCTACACCGATTTCCATTTCACGCTGCCCGATGTGGTCGCCGACAACGCGTCGTCCGGCGCTTACGTCACCGGCCCGATCGGTCTGCCGCCCGAGGGTCTGGATCTCTCGTTGGAGGCCTGCATCCTCGAGGTCGACGGCAAGATCGTCGACTCGGCCACCGGCGCCGCCGTCCAGGGACACCCGGGTGAGGCGTTGGCCCTGGCCGCGAACGCCCTGGCCGAGCGGGGCCTCGCTCTGGAGGCGGGCTGGATCGTGCTGACCGGGGGCATGACCGATGCCGTGTTCGCCGACCCGGGCGCCCGAATTGCAGCGCACTTCACCAATCTGGGGTCGATCGTGCTCGACGGGGGGTCCGACGATGCCGTTCGTTGAGGTCACCCTCGTCGAGGGCCGTCGACCGGCACAGCTGCGCGCTCTGCTGAGCGCGATCACAGAGGCGGTCGTTTCCACCGTCGACGTCCCCCGCGAGAGCGTGCGGGTGGTCCTTCGGGAGGTGCCACCCACGCACTGGTCGGCCGGAGACGTCACGATCGCCGAACGACGAAAGGGCTGAACAGCAATGGAGCAGATCCGCCACATCATCGACGGCGCCGAAGTCGATTCGGCTTCCGGGGCCCGGTTCCACTCGGTCGACCCGTGGACACAACAGCCGTGGGCTGAGGTTGCGCTGGGCGACGCCGAGGATGCTGCCCGGGCGGTGACCGCCGCCCGGCGCGCGTTCGACGAGGGCCCGTGGCCCCGGATGGGCCGCACGGAACGCAGCGCGATTCTGCACCGGCTCGGCGACCTGATGACCGAGCATGCCGACGAGCTGGCCCTGGCCGATACGACCGACATGGGCAAGCCGCTGGCCGACATGACGAAGAAGGACATTCCCCGCTCGGTGCTGAACTTCCGGTTCTTCGCCGACCACTCCCGGCTGTCTACCGGCGAAGCGCTACCGATGGATTCCGGGCACCACGTCTACACCCGCTACGAACCGGCCGGGGTCGTCTCGGCCATCGCGCCGTGGAACTTTCCGCTGATGATGGAGACGTGGAAACTGGCCCCGGCGCTGGCCTGGGGCAACACCGTCGTACTGAAGCCCGCCGAGGACACCCCAGCGTCTGCCTCGGTGCTGGGCCGGCTCGCCCTCGAGGCCGGATTCCCGCCGGGTGTACTGAACGTCGTACACGGCTACGGGCCAAACTCGGTGGGTGCGGCGCTGACCGCGGATCCGCGGGTGGACCGGATCACCTTCACCGGTGAGTCGGGCACCGGACGGATCATTGCCGGCTCGGCCGCGGCGAACTTGACGCCAGTGAGCCTGGAACTCGGCGGGAAGGGCGCGAACATCGTCTTCGCCGACGCGGATCTCGACACGGCCGTGCACTGGTCGATCGAGGCCATCTTCTCCAACGCCGGGCAGGTCTGTCTGGCCGGCAGCCGGTTGTACGTGCAGCGCGAGATCTACGACGAGTTCGTCGAGCGTTTCTGCGCCGCGGCCGAAGCCCTGGTCGTCGGCGACCCGAAGCAGGCCGGTACCCAAGTTGGCCCGCTGGCCTCGGCCGAGCACTACAAGAAAGTTCGCTCGTTCGTCGAGTCCATCGAGGCTGAGGGCGGCCGGATGCGCACCGGCGGGCTGGGGGACGGCTGGACCGTGCGTCCGACGGTGGTGACCGACGCCCCTCAGACGTCCCGGCTGTGGCGCGAGGAGATCTTCGGTCCGGTCGTTGTGGTCGCGCCGTTCGACACCGAGTCCGAGGCGGTTGCCGCGGCCAACGACACGCCCTACGGGCTCAACGCGATGCTCTTCACCGAGAACCTGTCGCGAGCCCACCGGGTGGCGGCGGCGCTCAAGGCCGGCACGGTATGGGCGAACTGCTTCTTCATCCGGGATCTGCGGGCGCCGTTTGGCGGCGTAGGGAATTCCGGAGTTGGCCGCGAGGGCGGTAACTTCAGCCGCGATTTCTTCACCGAACCCAAAGCCGTAGTCATGGCCATCGCCGAGGCGGCGAGCTAACCCTCGCGGAATGGGTTTCACACCGGATCAGCGGCGAGGCTCGTGTGCTCCACCCGAGGACGGCGAGCCCTGAGCGGAAAGCAGATCGCGGATCTCGGTGAGCAACGCAATCTCGTCCGAGGGCGGCTCTTCTTCCTTGCCCCGTGCTCGACGCTCCTGCAGCGCGTTGTATGGCAGCACCACGCCGAAGTAGACGACTGCCGCGATGATCAGGAAGGTCACCGTCGAGGTGACGAAGACGCCGACAGGAAGGCCACCCGGCTGGTAGTCGTCGAAGTTGGGGTTGCCTCCCACCTTGCCGATGAGCCCCATGATGACGCCCACGAAGGTCTTGACGACTGCGGCAAACGCAGCGGCAATGATGAACGCGACGGCAAGCTCCACGAGATTGCCGCGCATGATGAATTCTTTGAACCCCTTGAGCATGACGCCCACTCCTCAGTCGAGACGTGCGCGAGGAGCGGCTGGTCCGCCCCCGCCGGCACCGATCAGTGGAATGTAACGGTGATCGACTGCGAAAGTGAAGCCGCCGCCACAGCATTTGCCTGTGCGGCCGGCAGGGCCAGGACCACCAGGCGGCCTTCCGTCCGGCGTTTCGGATCCGTCACTTGGACGGTCAGAACCGTTGCACCGCTTGCGATGACGGACGTCTCGCCGTGCTTCTCGCCGACCGCCAGTACGTCCACTGTGTCCCCGGGATGCAGGAGCTCGGCGACCTCGGCGTCGGCGAGTCGCACCGGAACGGACGTCGCCCCGCGCACTCCGGTGGCCGCAGCGGCCAGGGCCGGTCCTATGACACGGACATCGGTGAGGTACTCGCCGCTGCGCACGGCTCCGGCCAGCGCCCGTCCCGTGGCGTCCGCGCTCGCTGTCACGGCGCCGGCGGGGACCGTGTTCGCCTCCCGCTGCACCACGCGGAGATCGTCCGCGGTGAGGACATGGCCCGGCGTCAAGTCGCGGGCGGCCACCACCACGGGGGTGCCGGCGGTGGCGGGGCTGCCCCGCAAGGCAAGCACCCCGGCCAGCACGACGAGCAGGGCGGCCACCGCGCGTCGGATGTGGACCGTGCGCGCCCAGCCCGGTCGAGTGAAGCGGGCGAACCGCTCACGCCACAGCAGTGCCAGGCTGTTCGTGTTCTTGGCCATCCGTCCCCATCCCAGCGGAGCGCCACCAGAAGGCGCTCGGGAGGTAGACGTTAGGGGCGCGCTCGCTGCTCAACGGGCTCAGCGGGGGCTGTTGTGGACAAGTCGACAGCCTGTGGACAAGGGCCGTATTCGCAGGTCGGGCTCAGCTGTCCTTGCTCTGCGAGCCGCTGCCGACAGTGCTGGGCGTCTTTGTCGCCGAGGAGGAGTCGCTCTTCTTGACGTCCTTCTTGGTATCGGAAGACCCCGAAGAACTGGAAGACTCAGAAGAACTGGACTCGGACTTTGCGGCGATCTTCTCCGTCTTTGCCCCGTCGACCACCGCACCTGCCCGACTGTCGGTCCGGTAGAAACCGCTGCCCTTGAACACGATGCCCACCGAGTTGAAGAGCTTGCGCAGCTTTCCCGAGCACGTCGGGCACTCGGTCAGGTTGGCGTCGGTGAACGACTGCACCGCGTCGAAACGATGTCCGCACTCGGTGCAGGCGTAGGAGTAGGTGGGCACTGAATGTCCTCCGCAAAAGGTCTGCTGTGACGGTGCGGGGTACGCCGCTGGCACTCTCACAGCGGGAGTGCCAATTAGATGTTACAACCCCTGCCCCAGACGAATAAGTCCCGCGGGTGTCAACGCCCAGTTCACCGCGATATCGTGCGGCTCACTCGGCAAGCGCGCCACCACCTCGTCTGCGCGCACCACCGCCACCAGACGGGCCGACGGACTGGCCAGTCCCAGTGAGCGGTCATAGAACCCGGCGCCCCGGCCCAGCCGGTGTCCCTCGTGATCCACCGCCAGCGCGGGCAGC
Source organism: Mycobacteriaceae bacterium (assembly GCA_017882745.1). Lineage (GTDB taxonomy): Bacteria > Actinomycetota > Actinomycetes > Mycobacteriales > Mycobacteriaceae > X156. The sequence continues at coordinate 13,605 of JADGOX010000142.1, forward strand.
AGCACCAGCTCGGCCCCGGCGATCGCCTCGGGTCCCAGCGGGGGACCGGTCGGCTCGAGCACGCCGTGGCGCGCAGCCACCAGGTGTTCCGTGTCGGTGTACTCCGCCCAGTCCAGAGCGCCCGGTTCGTCGGCGAGCGGCAACAGCACCCGGCTGCCCGCCGCAGTCAGCGCGTCGAGCAGCGCCAGCGAACCCGGTTCGGTGCTCATCGGCACGTATGCGCAGGTCACCGCGCATCCGGACGCCAGCTCGGCCACGCGCTGGGCCAGTTGGGCGGCCTCGACCGTACGGGTTTCGAGATCCAGCGCGCGGCGTGCGGTGAGGATCTTGCGACGCCAGTCGGACTTCTCAGTTCCAGCCACCCCGCCATCCTTGCCGGTAGTTCACGGCCTGCGCCGATAAGGTGGGCCTTATGACCAGTTCCGCGCCGTCCTCCCTGTTCCGGACGGCCATCGTCCCCGCCGCCGGGCTTGGCACCCGATTTCTCCCCGCCACCAAGACGGTGCCCAAAGAGCTGCTGCCCGTTGTGGACACACCGGGCATCGAGCTGGTGGCCAGCGAAGCCGCGGACGCGGGGGCGCAACGCCTGATCATCGTCATCTCGCCGGGCAAGGAATGCGTGGTTGAGTACTTCAGCCCAGACTCCGAGCTGGAGGAGACCCTGCGCTCCCGTGGCAAGACCGAGCTGCTGGAGAAGGTGCTGCGCGCACCCGCTCTGCTCAAGGTCGAGTCGGCGCTGCAGAAGGAGCCGCTGGGGCTCGGCCACGCGGTCGGCTGCGCGGAGGGCTCCCTGGCCGAGGACGAAGATGCCGTCGCGGTGCTCCTGCCCGACGACCTGGTGCTGCCGGCCGGAGTGCTCAAGCAGATGTCCGAGGTGCGTGCTCGCCACGGCGGAACCGTCATGTGTGCTTTCGATGTCCCTCTCGAGGAGGTCTCGGCCTACGGGGTGTTCTCGGTGACCGACTGTGGTGACGGCGAGGACGTGCTGCGCGTGACGGGCATGGTGGAGAAGCCCGCCATGGAAGACGCCCCGTCGACGCTGGCCGCCGCCGGCCGTTACCTGCTCGACCGCGCGGTGTTCGACGCCCTGCGCAGGATCACCCCGGGGGCGGGCGGCGAGCTCCAGCTCACCGACGCCATCGCGCTGCTCATCGACGAGGGGCACCCCGTGCACGTTGTCGTGCACCGGGGTGATCGCCATGACCTGGGTAATCCCGGCGGCTACCTGCGTGCGGCCGTCGACTTTGCGCTACAGGACTCCACGTACGGCCCGGGGCTGCAAACGTATCTAGAGCAGCGCCTACTGAACGGGGCCAGTACATGAAATCGGTGGAGGAACAGCGTGCCCGGGTGCTGGAGTCTGCCGTGATGCCCCGGCCGGTGCGGGTGGCCATCTCCGAGGCCCAAGGCCTGCAGTGCGCGGAGGAAGTGGTGACCGAGCGGCCGTTGCCGGGCTTCGACCAAGCCGCCATCGACGGCTACGCGGTGCGCAGCATTGACGTACAGATCTCCAAAGACGACACGTCCGGCCCGGTGACGCTGCCCGTGGTCGGTGAGGTGAGCGCGGGTTCGCGGCAGCCCACCCGTCTGCAGCCGCGCCAGGCGGTGCGGGTGGACACGGGTGCGCCCCTGCCCACCCTGGCCGACGCGGTGCTCCCGTTGAGCTGGACAGACGGCAACGCGGCGAGGCTCACCGTGGTGAGACCAGTGCGATCCGGCGAGTTCGTCCGCCACGTCGGCGACGACGTGCAGCCCGGTGACGTCGCGGTGCGGTCGGGGACGGTGATCGGTGCCGCGCAGGTCGGTCTCCTGGCTGCCGTCGGCAAGAACAAGGTGCTCGTGCACCCGCGTCCGCGCCTGTCGGTGATCTCCGTCGGCGGTGAGCTGGTGGACATCGACCGTTCCCCGGGGTCCGGGCAGGTCTACGACGTCAACTCCTACGCCCTGGCCGCCGCCGCACGCGACGCCGGTGCCACCGTCAGCCGCGTCGGTATCGCCGCCGGAGATCCCCGCAAGCTCCGCGACGTGGTCGAGGGCCAGCTGATCCGCTCGGAGATCGTCGTGATCTCCGGTGCCGTCGGCGGGGCCGCCTCGCAGCAGGTCCGTGAGGTTCTGGCAGACCTTGGTGAGGTGACGGTGGACCGCGTCGCCATGCACCCAGGCTCCGTGCAGGGCTTCGGCCGCCTCGGCGCCGAACGGGTGCCCACTTTCCTGCTGCCTGCCAACCCGGTGAGCGCGCTGGTGGTGTTCGAGGTGATGGTGCGTCCGCTGGTGCGCGTGGCGCTGGGCAAGCGCAACCCGCTGCGGCGGATGGTGTCGGCGCGCACGGTCTCGCCCGTGACCTCGATCTCGGGCCGGCGCGGGTTCCTGCGTGGGCAACTGATGCGGGACGAGGGCACGGGCGAGTACCTGGTGCAGGCCCTTGGCGGTGCGCCCGGGTCGTCCTCGCACCTGTTGGCCACCCTGGCCGAGGCGAACTGTCTCGTGGTGGTGGACCCCGACGTGACCGAGGTGCGCACCGGCGACGAGGTTCAGGTCGCGTTCCTCGCGCAGCGGGCCTAGAGGGCTGAGATGTCGAGATCGGTGCGATGAGCGTGCTCGAGCGGCGGCCCAATCTCCGGCACCCCGGCTGGCCGGATCGGCCAGGACCGATTCGGGTGCCTGCCGGGCTGGTGCGGCTGCGGCCCGTCCGGCTGCGGGACGCCGGGGAGTGGAGCTCGATGCGGATCCGGGACGAGGCGCAGCTGCTGCCGTGGGAGCCGGCCGGTGTGGGGCCCTGGCGGTCGAGGAACAGTGCGGCGGCGTGGCCGATGGTGTGCTCGGGAATGCGAGGCGCCGCACGCCGAGGCCTGTTGCTGCCCTTTGCCATTGAGGTCGACGGGGCCTTCGCCGGGCAGATCACCATCGGCAACGTGGTGCGCGGGGCCTTGCGTTCGGCCTGGGTCGGCTACTGGGTGGCGACGTCGTTCACCGGCAGGGGAGTGGCCACTGCGGCGGTCGCCCTGGCCGTAGACCACAGCTTCGGCCCGGTGGGCCTGCACCGGGTGGAGGCCACCGTACGTCCGGAGAACCTCGCCAGCCGCTCAGTGCTTGCCCGCATCGGCTTCCGCGAAGAAGGGGTGCTGCGCAAGTACCTGGACGTGGACGGGGCATGGCGGGACCACCTGCTGGTGGCGATGACCGAGGACGAAATTCCCGGGAGCGCCACTGCGGCACTGGTGCATTCCGGGCGCGCGCAATGGGGGTGAAGTCGGCGCGGCGCGCGGCGCGCCTGTCCCACCGGTGGTACAGGTGTGGTTAGCGTGATCAACGTAGTGATGTTTCCGATGCTGTTGCGCCTGTGGGGAGGTCGTCATGCCGAGTTCACTGCTCGTTGTGGTCCTGGTCGCGGCGTGGTTGGTGGTGCTGGTGCCCATGGTGGCCAAGCATCGCCAGGAAGTACGGCGCACCGGTGACGCAGTCTTGGCCGCCCGGGTGTTGCACCACGGCGGAAGTGACGCGCGACTGAGGCGCCCCGGCCCCGCTGCAGGACACCGAAGTGACCCCGATTGGCGAGCGCACGAGTACGAGTACCAGTACCAGGAGGCAGCTATGGACGACGAAAGGTTCGATGCGCACCCGGACGACCGAGTCGAGGAGTACGCAGAGGCCGAGTACGCGGAGCCTGAGTACGCGGAGCCTGAGTACGCCGAGACCGAGTACGCCGAGGCTGAGTACGCCGAGCCTGAGTACGCGCCGCAGCGAAGTGGACGCGGCGGCTACGACCCCCAGGCCGACGCTGTTTCCCGAATGGCGCGCTTCGCCTTCCGTCGGCGTCTCGTACTCGGACTGCTCGTCGCGGCGGTGCTGACGGCCATCCTCGCGGCTGTGGCGTTCACCAGCCTGTGGACGGTGCATGCACTGCTGGACTTGGGTCTGGTCGGCTACCTGGTGTACCTGCGGAGTCAGGTGCGTATCGAGGAGGACGTCCGCGCACGCCGGATGGCGCGCATGGGCCGGGCACGGCTCGGTGTCGACTCCAAGGTCGACGAGGCGTTTGGTGAGGTCCCGCAGCGTCTGCGCAGGCCCGGAGCCATAGTGCTGGAAATCGATGACGAGGACCCGGCGTTCGACGAGCTGGACGACCTCCAGTTCGACTACCAGATGGACCTACCGCGCGCATCCGGCCAGTAGGTGGACTGCTAAGGTTTCCCTCGCACTACCCGGGGCTGTGGCGCAGTTGGTAGCGCGCCTCGTTCGCATCGAGGAGGCCAGGGGTTCGAATCCCCTCAGCTCCACCAGAGGTAGACCTATCGCACCCTGATCATGAGGGACGAAGTAAGGGCTCAGGCTCCCACTTCGTCCCTCATTTTCGTTCTCCGGGGTGAGTTTCCCCCGCAGGGAATCGCGGTCGTC
>JADGOX010000143.1 GCA_017882745.1 Mycobacteriaceae bacterium
CAGAGCGACCATCAGGTGCTCTCGGCGGCCGAACCCGAGCCGGGTGCCGGCTCAGTGCGCGAAGTGCCGCGACCCCGTCAGGTACATCGTCACGCCGGCCTCACGGGCGGCCGCGATGACGATGTCGTCACGCACCGATCCTCCCGGCTGCACGACCGCACGAACACCCGCGTCGATGAGTACCTGCAGACCATCAGGAAAGGGGAAGAAGGCATCGGAGGCCGCCACCGAACCCGCCGCCCGCTCTCCCGCGCGCTGCACCGCCAGGTGGGCGGCATCAACCCGGTTGACCTGGCCCATGCCCACGCCCACGCTGGCGCCATCGGCGGCAAGCAAGATCGCGTTGGACTTCACCGCGCGGCAGGCGCGCCAGGCGAACTCGAGGTCGGCCAGCACATCAGGTGCAGCAGCCTCGCCGACGGCAAGGGTCCAGTTCGACGGGTCATCGCCCTCCGCATCGATGACATCCCGCTCCTGCAGCAGCACGCCCCCGGAAATGGGTCGCAGCTCGATCGCGGCTCGGGTGGGCGGCTCCGCGATGAGTACGCGCACGTTCTTCTTACGGGTGAGCACCTCCAGCGCACCGTCGGCGTAGGACGGCGCGAGGATCACCTCCGTGAAGATCTCCGCCACCTGCTCGGCCATCTCCACGGTGACCTCGCGGTTGGCGGCAATCACCCCGCCGAAAGCGCTCACCGGGTCGCAGGCATGCGCTTTACGGTGCGCATCGGCCATCGCACCTTCACCATCCACTGTGGACACCGCAATGCCGCAGGGGTTCGCGTGCTTGATGATGGCGACACACGGTCCACTGTGGTCGAAGGCGGCACGCCAGGCGGCGTCGGCGTCGGTGTAGTTGTTGTAGCTCATCTCCTTGCCGTGCAGCTGCTGGGCCTGGGCCAAGCCCGGCGCACCACCGGACTGCAGGTACAGGGCCGCGGCCTGGTGGGGGTTCTCGCCGTAACGCAGCACCGCTGAGCGCTGCCACGTCGAACCGGTCCACGCAGGGAACACGGAGTCCGAGTCAGGGGCGAGCACCGACCCCATCCAGCAGGCCACCGCCACGTCGTAGCTCGCGGTGTGCCTGAATGCCGCGGCCGCCAGGGCGGTGCGCTCCCCCAGGGTGAACCCGCCACCCTGCACCGCCGCCAGCACGTCCGCGTACTGCGCCGGGTCGACCACCACTGCCACCGACGGGTGGTTCTTCGCCGCGGCACGCACCATGGACGGTCCGCCGATGTCGATCTGCTCCACACACTCGTCGGGAGCGGCACCCGAAGCCACTGTCTCGGTGAACGGATAGAGGTTCACCACCACCAGTTCGAAGGCGGCGACACCCAACTCCTCGAGCTGCGCAAGGTGCTCCGGCCGGCGCGTGTCGGCCAGCAATCCGGCGTGCACCCGCGGGTGCAGCGTCTTCACCCGGCCGTCCAGGCACTCGGGGAAACCGGTGAGCTCCTCAACCGGCGTCACCGGAACGCCGGCATCCGCAATGTTCTTGGCCGTCGACCCCGTCGAGACCAGCTCGACGCCGGCAGCATGCAGCCCCCTGGCCAGCTCGACCAAGCCGCTCTTGTCGTACACGCTGACCAATGCCCGGCGGACCGGCTTTCGTGCTGCGTCACTCATGGGATTCGCGCCTTCCGTCCGTCGGTGATGATTCCTCTGCGGGCTACGGCAGACATGACGTCCACCAGCAACCGGCGCTCTACAACTTTGATCCGCTCGTGCAGGCTCGACTCGTCGTCATTCTCGAACACCGGCACCGCCTCCTGCGCCAAGATCGGCCCGGTGTCCACGCCGGCATCCACCAGGTGCACTGTCGATCCGCTGACCTTCACCCCGTAGGCCAGGGCATCCGGAACAGCGTGCGCACCGGGGAAGGAAGGCAACAGGGCGGGGTGAGTGTTCAGCGTGCGGCCGCCGAAGCGCGCCAGGAACTCCGACCCGAGCACCTTCATGAATCCCGCGGAGACGACCAGCCGTGGTTCGTGGACAGCGACGGCCTCGACGAGAGCGCGATCCCACGAGGCCCGGTCCGGGTAATCGGACAAACGCACCGTGAACGACGCGATGCCCGCGTCAGCGGCACGCTGCAGCGCCGCACAAGGCCGGTCGGTTCCTACAGCGACGACGCGTACCGGGTGCTCGGGTGCGGCGCACGCGTCAATGAGCGACTGCAGCAGGCTGCCGGTGCCCGAGGCGAGGACGACGACCCTGGCCGGAAGGCCATCGCGAGGGGCGTTCAGAGCACAACTCCAGTGGACTCGACGGGAACAGTCCGTGCTCGGACCGTCACAGATCCTAGTCGTCGCCCGAATCGGACTTGTCCGGCAGGTCTGCACCGGCCGCGCCACCGGTGCGCCACCGCACGGTCAGGACTGTGGCTGAACCCACGACGGCCAGCCACACAGCGCTCACTCCGCCCAAGGCAAGCGCGGGAACGGCAACCGGCGAAAACGACCCGGCACCTAGCGTGCCGCCCGCCAGGGCGCCCAGGACAGCCAAGAGCAGCCCGATCAGCGCGGCGGCTGCACCGACCGACTGCAGCGCCTCGTCGCGGTCTCCGCATTGATCCACAGCACGGCGGCCCAGCCGCACAGCAACCAACGCGGGTACCAGCAATACCGCAAGCCACCACCAGGAACCGGAGCCCCCCGGGATGACGGCCAGCACCGGCAGAGCAGGCAACGGCGCGTGCACCGCACCGAATGCCGTCACGGTGGTCTGCCCGACAACCGCACCGGGTCCGACGGCCACCGACAGCGCCCCGATCACCACGTTGGGCAGGTACCCGACTGAGAGAACGAGCAGCCCCAGTCCGCCCGTCACACCACCGCCGCCTCGGACCAGGTCTACTGCGGTCGATGCGGAGAACACCAAGCAGAACGCGGTGACGACCGTCGCCCCGACCAGCAGCCACCGCAGCACTCGAGGCACCAACACCGCACCGCTCCACAACCAACTGGGCAGCGCTCGGCGCACCTGATCACGCAGGACGGCCTGGTGCGCGAGACCGACCACGCCCCCGAGGAGGTGCACACCGAGCACCGTGATCACTGTCGGCGCCACCGGTGGTCCCGACAGCGGAAGATGGTCGGCAAAGAACCTGATCAGGGTCAATGCCAGCGCCGCGAGGACCACCGGACCGGCCAGGGCCGCGGAGAGCACCCAGCGCGGATCCTCCCCAGCCGCGGCGGCAGTGGCTGTGCTGCGTGCGGTCGCCCACACCAGGAGCGCGGTGGGCAGCAGCGGCAGGACACTGAGCGAGCTTCCGGCGATGGTCACCGGAACCTGGTGGGCAGCCAGCCACGTGGTCGCGGCGGAGGCACTGACGTCGGTGAGGTCGCTGCCGGCGGCCACGAGGGTGACCAGCACCAGGGCAGTGACGATCGCCGCGGAGGCGACGCTGGGCGCGAGGGCGACACTCAGCAATGCGCGCGCCTTGGCTGTCCGGTCACTCCCAACACTGCTTCGACGTTCAAGTACTGCGGTCACACCTCCGAGGATCCCACCGCCGCCGCCGCTGGCGAGTCAGGCGCGCCGGGATGCACCGCGGGGGCAGCGCCCATCGGACGCTCCCCCCGCGGTCACCTACGGTTCAGGTGATGGGAATCACTGCTGAGGCGGAGTCCCGTACGGGTTCTCCCGTGGGCGCTCGGCCTCCGTCGGGTGCGTGCCGAAGGACTGAGTCGGCGGCGTGTAGGCCCGGGTCTGGTCATCAGCATCCGTGTCACCCCGCTGCCATGCGGGCTCGGCGGGACGCTGGGACTGCTGCTGCGGCGCGGACGTGTACTGCTGCTGCTGCTGCTGCTGCTGCTGCTGATACGGCGCCTGCTGCTGCCCGAACTGCTGGGGCGCAGGGGCGCCGTAGGAGCCCGCGTACTGCTGACCCGAACCCTGAGCCTGACCAGCGCCCTGTCCGTAGCCGCCCTGCGGCGGTCCGCCGTATTGGCCCTGGCC
>JADGOX010000144.1 GCA_017882745.1 Mycobacteriaceae bacterium
GCGAACCTGCTGGATGCACCGACCACCGAGCGAGCCGTGCACCGCACGATGACAGCAGTGGACGGCATCGCGGCACACGGCCACGACCTGGACGCCTGGTTGCGCAGCCAGGGCATGCCCGTCACCTGGCGTTAGGGCCCGTCTCCGGCGCGCGGGGACCAACCGGTGCGCCCCGCCCACGTCAGTGCACGCGGGTAGGCCGCATCGAACCACGTCTCTTTTGCCGCATCGTAATCGGCGAGGGTGGCAGCGGACTCTGCCGCCACCCGCTTCACCCGCAGGTACTCCGCAGCAACCTCCGGCTCCGCGCGCAGCCATTCGGGAAACATCAGCGCGAATCGTTGGCCCGGCGAACCGTCCACCCGAACATGCACGTTCACCAGCCTCGCGGGGTCTGCGCCGTTGTGAAGCCGCTTGTGCCAGTGCGTCGGGCCCCCGTCGGGGGTTTTCGGGCTGTCGCTGTCGATCTCGGGGCGCCGGGGAAACCCCCACTCGGCAAGCGGCTGCTCCAGCGCATCCGCGTTCGCCAGGGAGGCGACGGTGACCTGGAGGTCAAGCACATCCTTGGCGTCCAGTCCCGGCACTGCCGTCGACCCCACGTGATCGATCCGGAGGGCCTGCTCCCCGCAGGCCATCCGCAGCCGAGCAAGCAGCCGAGCAGCTTGCGCCGGCCAAGTGTCGTCCGCGGCCACCAGCACCGCAGCGCCCTCCGATACCGGGTTGCGAAGCCGGAGGTTGCGCTCGAAGGGCACCAGCCGCAACGACCACAGGTCATCCACACAGGACTCCAGCGACTCCGGGGCTCCGCTGTTGTCCAGCCACACGTCTGCAGCGGACCGACGCTGGGAGTCGGTCGCCTGGGCGGCGATCCGGGCGTGTGCGTCCGACTCGGTCATCCCTCGTTGCGATACCAGCCGCTGCACCCGCACCTGCTCCGCGGCATGCACCACCACCACGAGATGGAACATCGGTGCCATCCCGCCTTCGACGAGCAGCGGAATATCCTGCACAACAATCGCATCCGCGGGCGCTGTAGTGACGAGCTCCGCAGTACGCGCGCCGATCAGCGGGTGCAGAATCGCGTTGAGCGCTGCTCGTGCGTCATCGTCACCGAAAGCCATGCCCGCCAGCGCAGGACGGTTCAGGGTCCCGTCGGTGTCGAGCACCTCATCACCGAACTGCTGCACGAGCCGCTCAAGACCGACTGTGCCCGCAGCCACTACCTCCCGTGCGATGAGGTCGGCGTCCACCACGACTGCTCCGCGCTGGGCCCAGCGGAGCGACACCGTGGACTTGCCCGCGCCGATACCACCGGTAAGGCCAATCCGCAGCATTGTCCGATTGTGGCACAAGCGTTACCGAACCTTCGGCGCGCCTGCGCCGCGGAATGTACGCGTGTGCGTAGTTTGGTAACTCAGTACCAACAGTCTGGAGGGTCCCGATGTCGAGCCGTCACCGTGTTGTCACCAGTGGCCGTTGCGTCACCAGTGGCCGTCACCGTCTTGGTACGAATGGGCTGACGCACTGCACCGAGTTCGCAACGGTGACAACCGCATTGGCTGAACACCGGAGGAACTGGTTCAGCGTGCTGCTGGTTCCGGCCCGGCACAGTCTCTCCGGGCTGCGGCGTCGTTCGGTCGCCCCCGAGCTGTGGTGGGCCCCAGCACTCGCCGCCTGACCACCACGTAAGAAAGCCCCGTTCACCACATCCGGTGAGCGGGGCTTCTTCGCGTTCAGAGGAAGGCCTCGGCATTCGTGCGCATGAAGCAGGCCCCGTCTCCGGAGATCCGGGGACGGGGCCTGCTCACGTTCGTGCGATGACGCTGCGGAGACTAGGCGCCGGAGAGCTTCTCGCGCAGCGCGGCGAGCTGCGCGTCGCTGGCCAGTGAGCCACCGCCACCCGCCGCCGGTGCACCCTGACCGGCGTCGATGATGTCTTCACCTTCGGCCTCGTCACCAGCCGATGCGGTCTCAGAGGAGTAGTTGGTCTCGGATGCGGCCTCAGCCTCGTCCTTGGCCGACTTCTCCATCTGCACCTTGTGGGCCTCGTGACGCTTCTCCGCCTCGGCGTAGCGACGCTCCCAGTCCTCACGCTGCTTCTCGAAGCCCTCGAGCCACTCGTTGGTCTCGGAGTCGAAGCCCTCGGGGAAGATGTAGTTGCCGGCCTCGTCGTACTGGTCGGCCATCCCGTACTTGGAAGGGTCGAACTCGGCCGAGAAGTCCTCGTTGGCCTGCTTGAGGCTGAGCGAGATCCGACGACGCTCGAGATCGATGTCGATGACCTTGACCATCACGTCGTCGCCGACGCCCACGACCTGGTCGGGGATCTCCACGTGACGCTCGGCAAGCTCGGAGATGTGCACCAAGCCCTCGATGCCCTCGTCAACCCGGACAAACGCACCGAAGGGCACCAGCTTGGTGGACTTACCGGGCACGATCTGACCGATGGCGTGCGTGCGGGCGAACTGACGCCACGGGTCTTCCTGCGTTGCCTTGAGGCTCAGCGAGACACGCTCGCGGTCCAGGTCGACGTCGAGCACCTCGACGGTGACCTCGGTACCGACCTCCACGACCTCGCTCGGGTGGTCGATGTGCTTCCAGGAGAGCTCGGAGACGTGCACCAGGCCATCGACGCCACCGAGGTCGACGAACGCACCGAAGTTGACGATGGACGACACGACGCCCTTGCGGACCTGGCCCTTCTGCAGCTGGTTCAGGAACTCGCTGCGAACCTCGGACTGTGTCTGCTCGAGCCACGCACGGCGGGACAGGACCACGTTGTTGCGGTTCTTGTCCAGCTCGATGATCTTGGCCTCGATCTCCTTGCCCACGTACGGCTGGAGGTCGCGCACCCGACGCATCTCCACCAGCGAGGCGGGCAGGAACCCACGGAGGCCGATGTCCAGGATGAGGCCGCCCTTGACGACCTCGATGACCGTGCCGCTGACCGGCTCGTCGGCTTCCTTGAGCGCCTCGATGGTGCCCCACGCGCGCTCATACTGCGCCCGCTTCTTGGACAGGATCAGGCGGCCTTCCTTGTCCTCCTTGGTGAGGACCAGAGCTTCAACCGCATCGCCGACGGAGACGACCTCGTTGGGGTCGACGTCGTGCTTGATGGAGAGCTCACGGGAAGGGATGACGCCTTCGGTCTTGTAACCGATGTCGAGCAAGACCTCGTCGCGATCGACCTTGACGATGACGCCCTCGACGATGTCGCCATCATTGAAGTACTTGATCGTGGCGTCGATGGCAGCCATGAAGTCTTCTGCAGAGCCGATGTCGTTGATTGCGACCTGCGGGCTGCTGGACGAGCCGACGGTGGTGGTGGGCATGGGGTGGGGTGCTCCGGAGGGATAGGAAGTAGGTTGACGTGGTTCTGTCGGACAGCTGTTCGATGTTGCGTACGAGCCACAGACGCCCGTGTAGAGCGCATGCCACTTGCGGGCGTTAGCCTACGCGGCGTGCAAGGCGCCCACCAAACCCGACCGAGGTGACCAGATGAGCAGCGACGCGAACC
>JADGOX010000145.1 GCA_017882745.1 Mycobacteriaceae bacterium
GGAGTGACGTCACTCTCGGCGGAGGCGATCCCCTGCACCCCGGACAGGTAGGCAACTCCCGGGGAATAGATGAGGATCCCGACCACGACGGCGCCGCCAACGGCGGCCCCACCCATCATCCGGGAGGCCAGGCTCGGTTTCCCCGGACCCTTCGCTGCCGCGCGACGCTGTTTACGGGCGTCCAGCCACGGCAGGACCGCCGCGAGGACCAGGGCCAAAATTCCCAACCCCAACCGGAGACCGTAACGGGGGGTCACGTTCGTGGGCAGTGCCAGCCCGGTCGACCGGACCACCACCAGTACCGCGACCCCCACCAACAGGCTGACGATCAAGCCAGTGACCAGGAACACCAATTCCAGACGAGTGTCCGAATTCCGGCCGAGATACACGGCCGACACCACCAGCACGCCGGGATTCAACGCCGACAGCATCACCAGCAACATCGCATCCAGCACCGCGGCAGTCGGCATCAGAGAATAGCCCGTCCGAATAGTTGATGACCCGCCGACCTTTTCATCCCGCCGACGGCCCGAGGGCCCGTGACAACCCCGGACGGGGATTTGCACAATCCCCGTCCAGGATCTCGTCCGCACACCCTACGGGCCTTTCGGGGAGCGGGGTGTCGCGTTCAGCTGACGTCGGTGGTGGCCTGCTGGATCGCGGCGTCGACGTCGTCGCTGCTCACGTCGTCCAGTTCCTTCGCGACCTGCTTCTCGGCCTTCAACCCGGCCTCATCCAGCGCCTGCTTGACCGTGCTCTCCCCGATCACCAGCAACGCGGCCTGACCGGCGTCGATCAAATCCCCGAGCTCCTTCACATCCGCCCGGGACAACCCCTTCCACAAATGGCCGCCCACCCCACCAACAGCGGCGCCGACCGCCGCACCCACCAGGATCGTCGGCGGGAACAGCAAACCGATCAGACCGCCCACCGCCGCACCGCCCCACGCACCGTGCCGGGTGGACGTCTCGTCCTTGTTCACATGCACCTTGCCGTCGTCGTCCTTGGTGATCACCGCGGCGTCGAAAGTGCCCACCCCACCGACCGCGTGCAGCTCCTTGACCACGTCGTAGTCGGCCTGCGCCGCCGCCTCGCTCGGGTACGTGCCGATGAAGATGAACACCGGGTTGGTCGCTGTCGCCATGTCTTGTTCCTGCTTTCCCGTACTGGACAGGGATGGTGCGGCGCCCTTGTCGGCAACGCCCATCCGGATAGCGCCTGGTCGACCAGGCATCAACTCCAGCACCACTCTCTCCAAGCACCCGCCCCGCGGGTATCGCACAAATCGGATGAACCGCTGCCGGGTCGAGCAACAAACCCAGCCAGTCCCTTCGCAGCGACGACAGAGCGGAACCGCAGTGGAGCTCGCTGCCTCACCTTCCCCTCACCTGCTGGGAACGGCATGCGCCCGGACCACCCCACAGGTCGCACGGCCCACCCCGGCCGCAGCGGCGATGATCGCCGCCGGGTATCTGCTGCTATTCGGACGCTGCATCACCACCGCGATCACCGTGGCACGCACCGGGTAGTGCTGGACCCGTTGGACTACAACGCGTTCCTTGGCGTTCTGGACGCGGTGACCCGCCTCGCGCAGATCGCCAGGGCGCTGCTGCTGTTCGTGTGGATCTGCCGCTATCTGCACAGCCCCGCGAGCTCGCGGGGATCCCCTGCAATGGCACTCGCAGTCGCAGCCGCCGGGATGAGCTTGCGCATAGCAGCATCCGTTCTCGCGCTCCAGCCGTTCGCGAGCGGGGGGCTGGGTCAGTGCTAACGGCTCAATTGGGCTGTGAGTTGCCTGGCCGCTGCCCTGGCCGGTGAGTCAGGTGCCGCTGCGCTGGCTCTCGCCTGCGCACGTTCAAGGCGTCGGCGCAGCGTGCCCGTGCGGGGATCCTCTCTGGCCGCCGGCCGAGATCGAGGTTCATTGGCCAGGTCGGTGAGCCAGGTGATCACGGCGCCGCCTCGCGCACCCTCCCATTCCCGGTTGGTGACGGCCGCCGCCAGAGCTTGCTCGGTCCAGCCGGCATTGGCGAGCGCTTCCGCCCTGGCGCGCAGTGTCGACGTGCTGAGCTGCAACCGCAGCCGGTACGGGGGGCGCGCCTGATCATGCCGACGAAGGCGTTCACCTCCGGTGGCACGCTGGACATCCGATTGCGTCGTTCGCAACCCGATGTGGTTCCCCGTCGCCGCCGGAGGCGGGTTCGTTGGTGGTGGTTTGTTCTTGGTAGGGGTTCTCTTCCTTGGCGCCCAGTCGAGGCCCGTCCTACCTGCACTCAGTCGTGATCCCGAGAGGCCAGATCTTCTGGTCAATCACATGGCCTCGGAATGGCCTGCGGCTTGTATCACCCTTAATGGGACGTTCTGGGGCAGCGCAATCCGTCGCTGCCCCCCTGGCGGCTGGACATCGGGTAGCAGGTTCACCGCCGTGCATTGCATTCTCAGCGGCACCCGCACATAAATCGCCGTCGTCGCCAGTGACTCGTGACCCATGAGTTCCTTGATAACCAGGGAATCGACACCGGCATCCTTCAGCGAGCTGCCAAACCAATGACGTAGAGAATGAGGTTTTCCCGGAACACCGGCCCGGTCCATCGCCTTCGAGATGCCGGCGCTGACCGAATTACCCAAGACAGGACCGCCGGCGCCGTATTCGTGATTCCCCGCCCACGACGGAAACCACCAGCTCCGTTCGGGCATCTCGAGGGCCAACCCCTGCAGGATCGGATGCAACGGGATGTAACGGGTCTTCTCGCCCTTGCCCGTGATCGCAACGGTGGACGTGATCAGGTCCACGTGCTCGCCGCGGATCGCCGCGATCTCGCTGACCCGCAGACCGGCGTACGCGCCGAGCAGGATCATCGCCCGAGTCCGCCCGGACATCCTCGTTCTGAGCAGGACCGTGAGATGCTCGTCGGCGACCGGCCGCGGTCTACCCTTCGGTACCTTCGGGGTGGTAGCGATCAGCGTGGGGTCATCCTGGCGTCGTCCGGTGCGGACCAGCCAGAGGCACCACGCGCGGATGGCGCCGTGGTAGGTCGCCCGGGTTGATTTCGACCACGCCGCGTTGGCAAGGAAGCGGTCGACGTCGACCGGGGTGAGACGGACGGGATCGGAGAGCCGCGACACGACGGCCAGGCGCTCCCGAATGGTCTTGCCCGACAGGCCACTGGCGCGTTGCCGCAGCACCCACTCGTCCAGTAGAACCTGCCGCTCCGCCTCGCCCGGTCCCAGCACACGAAGCGGAGGACGGCCGGCTGCACGGGTCACGTCACGCGCCGCTTCCTCTTCGAGAGCACCCCGGGGAAGCAGTCAAGGCCTTCAGGCAACTGGTCGTGTTGACCGTCAGTACCCCACCCGAGCGGACTGATCATCACGATGCGGTTGAACGGTAATTGGAAATGTAGAGAACACCCGCCAGACCAACCTCGAACGAGCCCGCGCTTCCGCCCGGCCAGCCACGGTCCCTCTCCCGGAAACCCCTTGGCCCGGATAGGCTTCGA
>JADGOX010000012.1 GCA_017882745.1 Mycobacteriaceae bacterium
CGGAATCCGCATAAGACACCCGGCAAGAAAGGATCCGAACACACAACAACGCTTGTTCACGCAATTCCGTCATACCGTGTAGTCGGACACCCTGCTCTGCACGTACTCCTTCGCCCACCGGTAGTCGGGCTTGCCACTGGGTGTGCGCTGCACGGCGTCTGCCACCCACACCACCCGTGGAATCTTGTATCCCGCCAGACTCTTCCGAACGTGTTTCTCAAGCCCCTCGAAGTCGACCGGCTGCTCGTCCCGCGCCTGAACGACGGCCGCAACGCAATGGCCCCACCGCTCGTCGGGTACGCCCACCACCACGGCGTCGTACACACCGTCGTGCGCCTTGAGTACGCTCTCGACCTCTTCGACGAACACCTTCTCACCGCCGGTGTTGATCACCATGTTTCCTCGGCCCAGCAACGTAATCGATCCATCCGCCTCCAGCCGGGCCCGGTCCTCGGTGATCACCATCGTCTTGCCGCCGACCTGGCCGAAGATCTCCTTGGTCTTCTCTGGGTCGTTGTAGTAGCCGATCGGGACGTTCCCGCCCTTCGCGAACCACCCGTCCACGCCTGAGCCGGGCTCCAGCGGGACGTGGTCGTCGTCCACTACCAATGCGAAACGCCCTGCCTGCACGCGTGGTCCCCCGAGCTGCTGATCGCCCTTCGCCGCGAATCCAATTCCACCGAAGCCCGTCTCGGAGGATCCGATCGAGTCGGAGACGATAAGGTCCGGAAAGGCGTCCAGGAAGGCCTCTTTCACCACCGGGGAGAACAACGCCGCGCCGGAGGCCACCACAATGAGACTCGAGGTGTCCGCCTTCGCTTGCCGGTGTGCCTCGACCAGGGGCCGACCCATCGCATCTCCGGTGATGATCAGGATCTGCATCTTGTGCTGGTCCACCAGCTTCCAGGTGCGGTGGGCATCGAACTTGGAATCGAGCAGCACCGTGTTGCCGCTGAACAGCGCAGCGAAGGTCGGCATCATCGCCGCCGCGTGGATCAGGGGCGGCAGCGCAAACCACCGGCTGGCTTCCCCCGCAGCACCGACCCGCGACTGTTGATACTCGTCTGCCGCCGCTTCACCCGTGTAGAAGTCCAGGCCGCCACCCAGGACTCGCCACATGTCGACTTGGCGCCACATCACGCCTTTGGGACGACCCGTCGTCCCACCGGTGTACATGATGAACAGGTCGTCGTCGCTGCGCGCACCGAAGTCCCGTGCGCTCGACTGACCGGCGAGGGCATCCTCGTACGGCACCGACTCGGTCGGGAGGCCGGCACCACCGAGGTCATCGTCAACGACGAGCGCGTGCTTGATTCTGGGCAAGGACGGCAGCACCTCGGCCACCCGCGGCGCATACACGCGGTGATGCAGCACCGCGTCGAGGTCAGCGTTGTCGTAGACGTACGTCAGCTCGTCGGAGGTATAGCGGTAGTTGATGTTGACGGGGACTGCACGGATCTTGTAGCTCGCGAGCAGCGCCTCCATCGTCTCGACGGAGTTGTGCAGGTGGATACCGATGTGTGCACCCGCACCCAGTCCGACACTGGAGAAGTAGTGCGCCAACTGGTTCGACCGCTCGTCGAGCTCGCGGTAGGTGACCTCTCGGCCGCTGCAGATCAGTGCGACACGGTCGGGCATCGCATCAACGGCATGCTCGAACAGGTCGGCAAAGTTGTAGGCCACGCTGAGTCCTTTCTGGACACGATCTCAGATCACGGTGAGTGGCAACGGGATTCCTCTGTCTGCGAAGGCGAAGTTCGCCCCCGTACTGAAGCGGGTGAGCGCCACCTCGGACGCCTCCTCGACGGGAGAGTCCTCGGTCACCACCTCGACGGTGAGCGCCGCGGCGTCTTCCTCCAGCACCTTCACCGAGAAGCGCGGATTGACTCCGCGCACAAGCGCGTTGAGGGGTTCCAGATGATCGCCATCGATCAAGGTCGGCCAGGCCCCGTCCTGGTCTGCAGCGGCATCACGACCGAGCCGAATGACCAGTCGGTCGCCGAGGACGACCTCCACGTGTACGTACTGCCGCGGATTGAACGCCGGGTGGACTGCCAGCACGGCGGCCAGGCCGGACAGATCGTCGGGCAACCCCAGCGCGTCCCGGATCCGCTCCGAGGTGAGCCCCGCAATCCCGGTCAGCTGCTTGCGGCCAATGCCCAGAGCCACGTCCTCGTCGGCACGCGCCTGCACCGCGAGCAGGAACCCGAGGTTCAGCAGATGCTGCTGCAGGCACACCTCCTCAGCCATCCGCACCAGCGCCGACTGCGAGAAATCATCGAACCGCACATCGCTGAGCAACGGCCCGGTGTAGTCGTGGCGCCCCGCCCCGCCCGTGTGGATCGGACTCAGCTCGAGCGACGCCGCAGCGGACCTTCCAATCGTCACCATGTGCGGCTGAACAGCCGGCGGTACGTTCGCATGGTCGATCGTCACAGTCCACGCACAGTGGGGGCTGCGATCAACCGGGCTCCTGGGCGGACGGTGAATCGGTCGCACCTGGGCGTACTCGTTCGTCGCCAGAGCGGTGGCGTCGAACGTCGGGTCTTCGATGTCGTGACACATTGCCGTCACGTACTCGTCGCCCATCGGCTCGACGTCCATCAGCGCGCCGCAATGATCGAGCCTGAACTCACCGTGATCGTGATCATCGACGCGGTACCGAAAGTCCATGAACTGCGGCGGGGCCCCGATATCGAGCTGCAGTCCCTTGAATATCGTCTCGACGCTGTCGCCCTCAAAGTCCAGAGCTCGCTGCATGCGTCTGGTGTAGACAGGACTCGCCGCCTGCCACTCCTCGATGGCGACAGCCGTCATGCCCTCGCGTCCGAATGCCTCAATCAGGTACGGCATGCCGGAGCGGTCAATCAGATGCCCACACAGCAGCAGCTCCGGTACCAGCACGGCCAGCTCCTCCCGCGAGAGGTCCGCAAACGTGGAAGGAGCCGTCACGCCGCTCACCACAGCGTCATTCACCACAGCGGAACAGGGCTCTTCCCTACCGGGTACCAGCCTGGCAGCGGGTCCTTGGCCACCGAGCGCTCGATGCGTGCGTTCATCCCGTCGGACAGGGCATTGTTGGTGATCATCTCGAGGAACAGGTGCGAGACGTTGCCGAAGTCGAAGAAGTCGCGCTGCCACGACCATTGGAAGTCCCCGCCGTACCGGAACCAGCTGCCACCGATGCCGTGCACCTCGTAGTGGGAGCCATCCTCGCGGGTCTTGTCCGCCATCTGCTTCCAGAACCCGATGACATCACCGCTGCGATCGTCGACGATGACGCTCTGGTAGGGGTACTGCCAGCCCTCGAGGCCGAACATTTCCTGGCCCACCGCCAGGTCACGGATTTCGTCACGGCCAACGGCCATGAAGTCTTGTTTCGGGCCGTAGTTCCAGCCGTAAGTGGCGTCCACGGTGTACATCTCGGCCAAGGGCTTCCAGTCGCCCATCGCCTCACATCGCTTGTTCTCGTCAATCCAACGCTGCACCATCTCGTCGAGCTCGGCGCGATCGAACTGGCCCATCAGCTGTCTCCTTCAGTGCGGTCGGGTGCTTCGATGATTCGCAGTGCATGCGTGGGACAGAACTTCACGGCACGCTCCACCTCCGGCCGCAGTTCCTCCGGGGGCGACTCCTGCAAGATCTTGACCTTGCCGTGCTTGGGCACCGTAAACACGCTCGGCGCGTCCAGCTCGCACATCGCGTGGCCTTGGCAGAGGTCGACGTCTGCTTCCACTCTCATCGGTGGCTCCGCAACCGATACCTGACCTTGCACGGCTGCGCCAGTTGGATCACCATCTTGCTGTGGTCGTTGTGGTAGCTGTCCGAGGGCTGTGACATCTCGAACTCGTAGTCGCGCAGAAGAATTGAGAAGATCGCCTTGAGCTGCATCATGGCAAAGGCCGCACCGACACAGCGGTGCCGTCCAGCGCCGAAGGGAATCCACGTCCAACGGTTGACGATGTCTTCCTGGTTCGGGTCGATGTAGCGCTCGGGATTGAACTCATCCGGGTTGGGGAAGTCCTCCGGAATCCTGTTGGAGATTGCCGGACTGGCGGCCACCAAGTCGTTCTCCGAGATCCGGTATCCGCCAACCTCGAAGTCACCGCGCGCGACGCGGAGCAGAATGATCAGCGGTGGATGCAGTCGCAATGTCTCCTTCAGCGCAGACTCCAGCAGCGGAATCTGGCGCAGGCCGCCGAAGCTGATGTCCGAACCGTCCGAATACAGATCGTCGAGTTCGGTGACCACCTGCTTCATGAAATCCGGGTGGCGCAGGAGCTCGATCGTCGTCCAGGCGGCGGTCCCCGAGGTTGTGTGGTGTCCGGCGAACATCATCGAAATGAAGATTCCGGTGATTTCGTCGGCGGAGAACCGCCGCTTGCCCTCCTCGTCCTTGATCGAGACCAGAACGTCGAGCATGTCCCGGTCCTCTTTGTCCTGAGGGGGATTCGCGATACGCCCGACCATGATTTCCTCTACGAGGGCGACCAGCGCGAGGCGCGCCGCGTCACGGCGACGGAAGCTCTCGATCGGTGCGTAAGGATCGACGAAGGCCAGCGCATCCGTGCCCTGCTCGAGTTCGTGGTAAAGATGTGCGAATCGGTCGTCCAGCTCCTCGCGGAACTTCTGTCCGATCAGGCACGCCGACGAAGTGTAAATGGTGAGTTCGGCGAAGAAGTCGAGCAGATCGATCTCGCCCTCGTCGCCCCACTGCGCGACCATCCGCTCCACCTCGGCCGAAATGGTGGCGGCATGCCCCCGCATCTGTTCACCGCGTAGCGCCTGGTTGTGCAGCATCTCCTTGCGGCGCTCCGGGCTGGCGTCGAACACCACGCCCTCGCCGAAGACCGGCTTCATGAACGGATACGCAGCCTGCTGGTCCAAGTCCTCGTCCGTGGAACGGAAGAAAAACTCGTTGGCCTCTGCGCCGGAGAGCAGGATCACGTTGCGCTCCGCAAGTTGGAACACGCCGACGTCCCCACATTCCTCACGGACGCGGCGCATCAGGGCGATCGGGTCGGTTCGGAGTTCCTCGAGATGTCCGTGCTCGTGTTCGCCGCCGGACACTCGTTGTGGCTGAAGGAGAGTCATTTGTGGTCCTTTCCAGGATCGTTCTGGTGCAGTGGCGCCTCGGGCTGTACCTCGACCAGCACCATGTGGGCGCCGCGTGGCGCCGAGACCACGGCGACAACGCCGGCGGCGATATCGGAGGCACGGAGAAAGTACGAGTGGCGGGCGAAGCCCCACTTCGCCCAGTCTTCGATGAGTGGTCCGACCACTTCCTCCGTCGTGCTCATACCCATCGACGTCTGGGTCGGGCCGGGGCGGACGACCGACGCGCGGATGCCGGTGCCCTCGAGCTCCATCCGCATCTGCCTGCCCATGGCCTCGAGGCCGGTCTTCGCCGCGTTGTAAGCGCCCATGCGTGGCCGCGGGGTGTCGGCACAGTCGGACCCGATCAGCACGAAGTCCCCACGCCGGCGCTCGATCATCCCGGGGAGAACCCGATGGGCGAGCCGCTGCGCACCGACCAGATGTACGTTGACCTGCTTCAGGAAGTCGTCGGGGTGCATCTCGTGGACGAGGGCGAACTCGAGATCGCCGGCCCCGGAGAGCACGATCTCCGTTGAACCCAGAGCCTCCTCGGAGGCGGTCACGAACTCGTCCACCGAGCCGGTTTCCGTGACGTCGAGGACATGCGCAAACGCTTCACCACCCTCGCCGCGGATCTTCTCTGCGATCGCCTCGCACTCGGCCAGCCGCCTCGCACCCAGCGCTACCGGATGGCCGAGTTCGGCCAGCGCGTACGCCGTCGCGGTACCGATGCCAGAGGATGCGCCGCTGATGATCGCGGGCCGCCGTAGCGGGTTGGGCTCAAATCTGGGCATTACGAACCTGCCGTCCTGGACACATGTCTGGACACTACAACAGAACAACTACCGTCGCAATGATTCGGCCCTGTTTCACTGGTTCTTCAGGCTGATCAGCCAGTCCAAGAACCCGTCCACGTCGTCCGCGTTCCGGCAGAAGTTCTTGACCAGGTAGATCACCGTCGTGGCGCCTGCGTCGATGCTGCGGCGAGCGGAATCAGCGGCCGCCTCGAAATCGACGGACCCGTCCGCCAAGCGGATCGCACCCCCGCCGACGTGGATCTCCAGCTGATCCGGATCTCGCCCCTGAGCAACCACAGCCTCCCCCAACGCTGTGATGTGCGCGGCGAGACTGCCCAGGTCAGCGGGATTGACGGCCCAACCGTCGGCGACCCTGGCGATGCGCGCGCGACACGAGCTCGAGCACCGCGCCGATATCGCCGTCGAAAAGCGCCTCCGCGCCGATCATGCTGATACCAACGCGCACGAGCTCTCCTTGCTACTGCTTCGCCCAGCCCGGCCCGAAGACCTGTTCCCACAGCCGCTGATCCGTGCGCGTGCCAGTCGGGGTGTCCGCGCCGTACCGCTCGATCTCGGCCGGGATGTTCAGCGGCCGCGTCGGCGGGGTGCCCGGCTTGAGCTCGTCCGCCACGAAGTTGTCCGGCACCAGCCAGCACACCTCAAACTCGATGCCGTCCGGATCGTGGGCGTAGAGCGCTTTGGTCGAGCCGTGGTTGCTCGCCCCCGTCAGCGCATCGGCGGTGGCCAGGCGGGTGTGCATCTCCGCGAGGTCGGAGAGCGTCCGCACCTCCCACGCAAGGTGGTAAAGCCCGACCTGCCCCTTGGGCCCGCGCGGTCCCGGCCGTGGGCTCTGGAACAACCCGAGGTCGTGGTCGTTGGCTGAGTCCGGTGCTTGGAGGAACGCTGCGCCGGCGAAACCCCCCGGGAGACGCCGGAAGCCCATCACCTCGCGGTAGAAGGCAACGCTGCGCTCCAGGTCCGAGACAAACAGCACCGCGTGGTTGAGCCCGGAGATAGGCATGGCGGCTCAGCCTCCGAAGGGGTAGGTGACACCGGTCAACTTCTCGGACAGCTCCCACAGCCGGCGGGCGTCGTCAACGTTGTTGGACTTCTTGTTCGAGCTCGTCAGCTTGGGATAGCCGCGCAGCTCCAGCAGTCCACCGGGTCCGGTGTAGCTTCCACCGTCCACGTTCGGGTCAACTGCGGCGTACAGCTCGGGCAGCGCACCCATCTCGGCGTCCTGCGCAAACAGACGGTTGCCGATCGCCATCACGCCGTCCAGAAAGGACTCGGTGTGCGACTGCAGGTTGGTCGAGGCGTATCCGGGGTGTGCGGCGAGCGCCTTGAGCGGAGACCCAGCCTGGGTCAGCCTGCGCTGGAGCTCGTAGGAAAACAGCAGGTTGGCCAGCTTGGACTGACCGTAGGCACTCCAGCGCCCATACCGGCGGTGCTCCCAGTTGAGGTCCTCGGTGTGCAGGGTGCCCATCTGGTGGGCGAAACTGGACATCGTCACCACACGGTCGGTGAGCCTGTCCAGCAGCAGTCCGGTGAGCGCGAAATGCCCGAGGTGGTTGGTGCCGATCTGCATCTCGAAGCCGTCGGCGGTGCGGCGCAGCGGAAGGGCCATCACGCCAGCATTGTTGATCAGTACGTCGACCTTCTCGGTGCCGTCAGCGAAGTCCCGCACCGAGGCCAGATCAGCCAGGTCGAGCTTGCGGACCTCGGCGTTCGACCCGATCTTCCGGGCCACCGCCTCGCCCTTCTCGGTGTCACGGCAGGCCAACACCACCTGTGCGCCCGCGGCGCCGAGAGCCTGGGCCACCACTGCCCCGATTCCGCTGTTTGCACCCGTCACGATGAAGGTGCGGCCGTGCTGTTCGGCGATATCCTCTGCCATCCACTTAGTCATGAACTCACCCTACTGAGCACCCACGCCGGCGCGTGGTTCACAGCTGGGCGCGACGCAGCTGCATCTTCACCGGCAGCGAGTCGAAGCCCCGAACGTTGCTCGAATGCACGCGGTGGGAGCGCGTTTCGTCCACCTCGTAGCTCTCCACCCGCCTGGCCAACTCGGTGAGCGCGATGTTGGTCTCCAGCCGCGCCAGATGGGCGCCAAGGCAGAAGTGGGTGCCGCCCCCGAAGCTCGCGAGATTGTTGTCGTGTTCGCGCCCGATGCGAAAAGTGTCAGCGTCATCGAACACAGCGGAGTCTCGGTTCGCGGAACCGACCAGAAGGAGGACCCGCGCGCCCGCCGGAACCGTGTGCCCGTAGTAGCTGAGGTCGACCGTCGCGGTGCGGGCGAGCATCTGGCTCGAGGTGTCGTAGCGCAGCGTCTCCTCGGTCCACTCCGGCACCCGGCTGAGGTCGCCGAACGGCTTCGCCAGCTCGACAGGGTTCTGTGCCCCCAGGAACAGCGCGTTGCCCAGCAGCTTGGTCGTCGTCTCGTTGCCCGCCACCACCATCAGGAACATGAAGGCGATGATCTCGTCGTCCGTCAGCCGATCCCCATCGATTTCCGCATCCAGCAGCGCCGAGGTCAGGTCCTCGGTGCGCGATTTGCGCCGCTCGGCCAGCATGTCTGCGTAGTAGCCGACGAGGTACAGAGAGGCTTCCATCGCGGGGACCGGGACGTCGAGAATTCCCTCTTCGCGGTGCATGACGAGGTCCGCCAACCGCCGGAGCTCCGCACGATCGGCCTCGGGGACCCCCATGAGCTCGGAGATAACGTCCATCGGCAGCTTCCCCGCGACCTCGGAGATGAAGTCGAACTCCCCCTCGGCGAGCGCGGGATCCAGATACTGGCGCGTGAGCTCGAGGATCCTCCCCTCCAGTTCCTGCACCCGACGTGGGGTGAAGCCGCGCGAGACGAGTCTGCGCATCCGCTGGTGACGGGGGTCGTCCAGCGCCAAGAAGGACATGACCTTGTGCGCCTGCGGCCCGTAGGCGGATGGGTCGAGCGACACCCCGTTCGCACTCGAGAGCCGCTGGCCGTCTTTGAACCCCGCCATGACGTCGACGTGTCGCGACAAGGCCCAGAAACCGATCTCGGGGTTGTGGTAGACCGGCGCCTCGTCGCGCAGCCGCTGGTACGTCGGGTACGGGTCCTCATGGATCTTGTAGTCGTAGGGGCTGAAGGTCAGGGGCTCGAGCGAGGTTTCAGTCATCGCGTCACTTCACAATCAGCTTGGCAAAGGTTTCGAGACGGTCAGCAACCAGCGGGTAGGTCCCGTAACCCATGCCGGCTGTCATCAGAGCGCCCGAGTACAGCAGCTCCAGCGCTTCAAGCACATCGGGGTCGCGGTCCGGGCTCAACGCCTCGGCCAGTTGTTCACGAATGGTCAGCGCGATACGCACGCGCAGGTGCTGGACATCGGGGTCACTTCCGAGCAGGGCGGCGGTGACAGCCCCTGCCAGCTCCGGCTCATCGGCCACCAGCAGCGCAACCTTCCGCAGCACTGCCACCACCCGCCCGCGGCGGTCCGGCGTCGACGGCTCCAGCGGCGGCGCCGCGTCCAGTGCCCGCCAAAACATCTCCGCGACCAGGTGTTCCTTGGACGAGAAGTAGGTGTAGGCGGTGGCGGGGGCAACACCAGCACGGGTTGCCACCAGCCGCACGGTCAGACTGGCGAACCCCATCTCGCGCAGCACTTCGAGCGCAGCCTGGGTGAGCCGCTCAACGGTATCCGCCTGCTTCTCCGTGAGCCGCCTGCGGGTGGACTCGCGATTCACGATACTAGACACGTGTCCAGACACTACTACAGGGGAACCCGCGCGGCAAGAAGCGCCGTTGCACTGCCCCGCCGCATGGACTACGGTCCAGACACATGTCCAGTAACCCTGGCGGTGCCCCGGTGGCCCTTCGTCCCACCGACAGCTCCGCACTACTCATCGATGGAAAACTCCTACCCGGCTCGGGCGGTGTGTATGAGGTCCTCAACCCGGCCACCGAGGAGGTCCTCGGCCATGCCGCCGACGCCACCCCCGCGGACATGGACGCCGCCATTGCGGCAGCCCGTCGCGCCTTCGACGAGACGACCTGGTCCCGCGACCCCGCCTTCCGTGCTCGCTGCCTGCGCCAGCTGCACCAAGCGCTGCTCGGCCACCTCGAAGAGCTCCGCGAGATCACCATTGCCGAGGTCGGCGCGCCTCGTTTCCTCACCAGCGGCCCGCAGCTGGAAACCCCCATCGCCTACTTCGAGTACTTCGCCGAGCTGGCCGAGTCCTACGCCTGGCGGCAGGACCTCGGCGTCGCGGCGCCGATGGGCATGAAGACCCAGCGGTACGTACTCAAGGAAGCGGTCGGTGTGGTCGGCGCCATCACGCCGTGGAACTTTCCGCACCAGATCAACTTCGCGAAGATCGCCCCCGCCCTGGCGGCCGGAAACACCCTCGTCCTCAAGCCCGCCCCCGACACCCCGTGGTGCGCGGCGCTGGTCGGAAAGATCATCGCCGAAGAGACCGACATCCCCGCCGGCGTCATCAACATCGTCACCTCCAGCAACCACACGCTGGGCGCCCAGCTCTCGACCGACTCCCGAGTGGACTTGGTGTCCTTCACCGGGTCCACCACCACGGGCAAGGCGGTGATGGTCGCCGCCGCGGAGACGCTGAAGAAGGTCTTCCTCGAGCTCGGCGGCAAGTCCGCGTTCATCGTCCTGGACGATGCAGATCTGGCCGGATCGTGCGGGATTGCCGCGTTCACCGTCTGCACCCACGCCGGGCAGGGGTGCGCCATCACCACCCGGCTGCTCGTGCCACGCGCACGTTACGAGGAGGCCGTGAAGGCCACTGCAGACACCCTCGCGAGCCTGGCCGCGGGTGACCCGAACGACCCCGGGACCATCTGCGGGCCGCTGATCTCCGCCCGACAACGTGCCCGGGTCGAGGAGTACCTGCGGCTGGCCGAGGAAGAGGGCGGCACCATCGTCGTCGGCGGAGGCCGGCCGAAGAACCAGGAACGTGGCTTCTTCCTGGAACCGACGCTGATCTCCGGTCTGGACAACGACTCTCGCGTCGCCCAGGAGGAGATTTTCGGCCCCGTGCTGGTGATCCTCCCGCACGACGGTGACGAGGACGCGATCCGCATCGCCAACGACTCGCCCTACGGCCTGTCCGGTTCGGTCTGCGGCACGGATCCGGCCCGCATCCAGCGAGTGATCGAGGGCGTACGCACCGGAACCCTCAGTGTGAACGGGGGGATCTGGTACTCCGAAGACGCACCCTTCGGGGGCTATAAGCAGTCCGGGATCGGCCGCGAGATGGGGATCGCAGGCTTCGAGGAGTACCTGGAGACCAAGCTCGTCGCCGAGCCCGCTTCCTGACCGCGCCACCCCAACGACTCAAGGAGAACAGCACATGGGACGTTTCGACGGAAAGATCGCCATCGTCACCGGCGCGGCACAGGGCATCGGAGAGGCCTATGCCCGCGCCCTCGCCACCCAAGGCGCCTCAGTGGTCATCGCCGACCTGAACCAGGAGCTTGGCGAAGCAGTCGCCGAGCAGATCGTGGCCGACGGCGGCACCGCAGTGTTCAAGAGCGTGGACGTCGCCGACGAGGACTCCGCGCTGGAGTTGGCGGCGTTCACGGCGGACACGTTCGGCGGCATCGACTACCTGGTGAACAACGCCGCGATCTACGGGGACATGAAACTCGACTTCCTCATCACCGTGCCGTGGGACTACTACAAGAAATTCATGAGCGTGAACTTCGACGGTGCACTCAACGTGACTCGCGCCGTCTACCCGCACATGAGCAAGCGCGGCGGGGGCTCCATCGTCAACCAGTCATCCACCGCTGCGTGGCTGTACTCGGGCTTCTACGGGTTGGCCAAGGTGGGCATCAACGGACAGACCCAGCAGCTGGCGCACGAGCTCGGGGGATCCAACATTCGCGTGAACGCGGTCGCCCCCGGACCGATCAACACCGAGGCCACCCGCACGGTCACTCCCGGCACCATGGTCAACGACATGGTGCAGACGCTGCCGCTCAAACGCATCGGTACTCCGCAGGACCTGGTTGGTGCCTGCCTGTTTCTGCTCTCCGACGAGGCCAGCTGGGTCACCGGGCAGATCTTCAATGTCGACGGCGGACAGGTCTTCCGTTCGTGAGCGCCCCGACCGTGTCGCCGGTGGGCTACATCGGGTTGGGCAACATCGGCGCTCCGATGGCCAAACGGCTGCTCGACTGGCCTGGCGGACTGGTCGTCTACGACACGCGCCCCGAAGCGCTGGAGCCCTTCGCGAAGGCGGGCGCCGCGGTAGCCACCAGCCCCCGCGAGGTTGCCGAGCGGGCTGACGTCATCTCGGTGACCGTCCTCGATGACCGACAGGTCTGCGACGTGGTCACCGGGCCACAGGGTATCCTCCGCGGTGCGCGCCCCGGCACGGTGGTCGCGGTGCACTCGACGATCAGCGACGTCACCGCAACCGAGCTGGCGGAGCAATGCGCGGCCAGCAACGTCGAACTGGTCGATGCGCCGGTGAGTGGCGGCGCGCCCGGGGCGCACAAGGGGACCCTGGCCGTGATGGTCGGCGGCACCGACCACGCCTTCGGCAAGGTTCGCGCACCCTTCGGCCACTGGGCGGGACTCGTGGTGCACGCCGGCCCGGTGGGGGCCGGGACGCGGATGAAGCTGGCCCGCAACCTGCTGCACTTCGTCTCCTTCGCCGCGGTCGCAGAAGCCCAGCGACTGGCCGAGGCAGCTGGCCTTGACCTCCTCGACCTCGGCAAGGTGGTCAGGCACTCCGATGCCATCACCGGTGGGCCCGGCGCGATCATGCTTCGGGACAGCGCCGCTGCGGTGGAGGAGAGTGACGGCTGGTACTCGATCCTCACCCACGTGCGCAACCTCGGCGAAAAGGACCTGGCCTTGGCGCTCGGACTCGGCCAACGGCTGGACGTTGATCTTCCCCTTGCACGGCTCGCCCTGTCGGGACTCGGTCCCGGGCTCGGCGTCGGTGAGGGTGCCGTCGCACACCAAGCAGACCTTGAGAAGGAGTAGTCGATGACCGATGAACGGCGCGTGCGCGGCCTGGCGATGATGGAGAAGGTCTACGGCTGGAAGATGCAGGACGGCCCGGGCGAGCACTTCGCAGTCACTGCCGATCACCTGTTCGCCGAGATCTGGTCACGCCCAGGCCTCAGTATCCGGGACCGCCGTCTGCTACTGCTCGGAGCGCTCACCGCACAGGGTCAAATCGACGTCGCCGAGATCCAGGTCGGTGCCGCCCTGCACAATGAGGAACTCGACGAAGACCAGCTGCGGGAGATCGCGCTGTTCCTGTGCCACTACGTCGGGTGGGCGCAAGGCACCAAGCTCGACTCGACGATCGGCAAGGTAGTCGCCAAACGGAAGAAGGACACCAGATCTTGAGTACCGATTACCTGACGACAGAACTCCTGGCGCTCGCTGAGGCGACGCCCGGGTTCATGCCCGTCGATGAAGGCACCGCCCTGCACCACGCCGCGCTGAGCTACCTCGGCACAGGCGTCGGCGTCGAGATCGGAACCTACTGCGGACGGTCCACCATCTACCTCGGGTCGGCGGCACGAGGACTCGGCGGCACCATCGTGACGATCGACCATCATCACGGCTCCGAGGAGCACCAGCCCGGCTGGGAGTACCACGACGCGTCGTTCGTCGACCCGCACACCGGGCTGCTGGACACCTCAGTCCGGCTTCGACGCACCTTGGCCGACTCCCGACTCGAAGATCACGTCGTTGCGGTGCTCGGTGGTTCCGCTCAGGTGGCGTCCTTCTGGCGCACCCCGGTGTCCTTCGTCTTCATCGACGGCGGGCACAGCAGCGCCGCGGCACAGGCCGACTTCTCCGGCTGGGCCCCATGGGTTTCTGTCGGTGGGGCACTGATCATCCACGACGTGTTCCCAGACCCGGCGGACGGCGGTCGGCCGCCGTATGAGGTCTACCAGCGGGCGCTGGCCACCGGCGACTTCAAGGAAGTCAGCGTGCAGGGTTCGCTCCGGGTGCTCGAGCGGATCAGCGGTCAGACCGGTGAACCGCTGGCGTAGCAGTGCTGACCGCAGCGGTCCGATCCGAGCTGCGCGGGGGGTAGCGCCGCATCCCGGAAGATCCCATTCCCGGGTGTGGCGCCCGACAGCGCATCGGCGGCCAGTATCACCGCGGCAGAGGTCCAGGAACTCTTCTCCACCGGCCAGCGCTTTCCGTCGCTGTAGACCAGCCCGGTCCAGTAGGAGCCGTCCGGGTCGCGCAGGTGCTGGATCGACCCGAACAGCTCGAGTGCCTGCACTCGAACCCCCAACGCGTCCAGCGCCAGGACCAGCTCGCAGGTTTCGGCGCCGGTGACCCACGGCCGATGATCGACGCAATGGATACCCAAGCCCTCCACCACGAAGTCGTCCCAACGCTCGCGGAGGCGTTCCTCGGCCGCCGCCCCACGGAGGGCACCACCTAGGACCGGGTAGTACCAGTCCATCGAGTACTCCGGCTTCGGCGCGAACGCCTCCGGGTGGTGCCGGATCGCGTGGCCGAGTTGGTACAGCGCGACCTCCCAGTCCGGCTGCCGCTCCCCGACCACCTCTGCAAGCGATATCGCACAGCGCAGGCTCTGGTGAATGCTGGAACTGCTGGTCAGCAGCGCCTCGGGCACCGCTCCACCGAGCCCGTGACCCCAGTAGATCTCCCCTCCGGGCGCCTGCATGGCGAGCACGAAATCGATCGCGGACCGGATCGTGGGCCACATCGACGTGACGAAGGCGCGGCTACCGGTGATCAGGAAGTGGTGCCACACCCCAACCGCGAGGTAGGCGCAGAAGTTGCTGTCGGAGTCGTGGTTCTCGACGACGGAACCGCGGAACTGCATCGGCCAGGAACCGTCGACACGCTGCGTACGGCGTGACCATTCGAAGGCCGCCTCCGACTGCTCGAACAAGCCAGCAGCCGTGAGCGCCATCGCGGACTCGACGTGGTCCCACGGATCGGTGTGACCGCCGGGGAACCACGGGATCGCCCCCGACGCTTCCTGCATCCCGGCGATCGCCCAGGCGGTCTCCAGACACTGCTCGGGCGTGAGGAATCCGGGTACCGCGGGAATCGTGGTCGGTGCGTCAGCGCGCCGCAACGGGAACCTTGGGCTTCTCCAGGTAGAACACCACGCTCTTGCCGATGACAGGGTTGAGAATCTTCTCGGCGGTCCGCGTCAGCCAAGGGCCCTTCATCAGGTCCCATACCAGCATCTGGTGATATGCCTTGGGCAGCGGATGGTCGTTGTTCTCCACGCCGACCGCGCACTTGAGCCACCAGTACGGCGAATGCAGGGCGTGCGCGTGGTGCTGGTGGGTGACCGTGAGCCCAGCGTCGGCGAGCTTGCCCGCCAGAGCATCGGCCCGGTAGATACGGATGTGTCCACCTTCGACCTCGTGGTAGGCGTCCGACAAGGCCCAGCAGATCTTCTCCGGGAAGGACCGCGGAACCGTGACAGCGGCGACCCCACCGGGCTTGAGGATGCGCGTCAGCTCGGCGATAGCCCGCCTGTCCTCGGGCACGTGCTCAAGGACCTCGGAGATGAGCACGATATCGAAGCTGTCGTCGGCATAGGGCAGGTTGAGAGCATCGCCGACCTCGGTGCGGGCCTTGCCACCGTCGGGAATCTGGCCCTCGAGCTCGATCGCGCCGAACATCTGCGCGACGCTCTCCATGTCGGAGACGCTCTGGTCAAAGGCGATGACGTCGGCCCCGCGGCGGTACAGCTCGAAGGAGTGTCGACCGGCACCTGCACCGATGTCGATCGCCTTGTCCCCAGGCTTGACGCCCAAGCGGTCGAAGTCGACTGTCAACATGCGGCGTCCGCCTTTTCTCTTGTCTCGTGCGAGTTCGTTGGGCTGCGAAAATTGGAGATTGTGGCCGCATAGCACTCGGCCGTCTGGGCTGCGACTGCAGTCCAGCTGTAGCGCTCCAGGACGCGCACTCGGCCGGCCGCACTCATGCGCTCGCGTCGCTCGGTGTCGTCGAACAGGGTGGCCAAGGCGCCCGCCAGAGCCTCCGAGTCGCCCGGCTCGACCAGCAGCGCGCACTCACCGTCCTCGCCAACCACCTCCGGGATCGCTCCAGCCCGGCTGGCCACCAGCGGTGTCCCGCAGGCCATTGCCTCCACCGCGGGCAAGGAGAAGCCCTCGTAGAGCGAGGGCACCGAAGCGATCTCCGCCGATGCGAGCAGCGCCGCCAGCTCGCTGTCGTCGATACCGGACACCGTCCGCACCACATCCCCGATCGCGAGCTGATCGATCAGTCGCTCTGACGTCCCACCGGGCGCAAGCTTCGTGACCAGAACCAGTTCGACCGCGCGTTCGGTGCGCAGTTTTGCGACGGCCTCGAGCAGGTTCGACACCCCTTTGAGTGGCATGTCCGCGCTGGCGATGCAGACGATACGACCGGGCACTCGGGCTTCCGTCGGTGGTGTGAACACCTCTGTGTCAACACCGAGCGGAATGGTCTGGAGGCGGCCCTCGAGGATGCCGAAGGCTTCACTGATGTCGTTCTCGGAAGACTTCGACACTGTCAGGAGCGTCGTGATCCGCCGGGCGACGCGCGTCTGCATGCGCAAGAAGCCGTACCAGCGCCGGACGCTGAGGCGCCGCAGTCCGCGCGCGGACGCGAGGTCCAGGTCGCGGTCCCGCGTGATCGGGTGGTGAATCGTTGCCACCAGCGGGAGACCGGCCTTTTCGATGGCCAGCAGGCCGTAACCGAGGCACTGGTTGTCGTGGACGACGTCGAACTCGGCGGCCCGCTCACGCAGGATCCGTGCTGCCCGCAGGCTGAAGGTCAGCGGTTCGGGGAA
The DNA here is from genome assembly GCA_017882745.1 of Mycobacteriaceae bacterium. Lineage (GTDB taxonomy): Bacteria > Actinomycetota > Actinomycetes > Mycobacteriales > Mycobacteriaceae > X156. The sequence goes on from JADGOX010000012.1 coordinate 16,710, forward strand.
GCCCGCAGTCCACATGGTGGCGACCTCGAGCATATCGATCCCGTCGCGGAACTCGCGCAGATGCGGGGTCCGAAACGGGTCCGCATCGCGGTAGAGGTCGAGGCTGGGCACCTTGGTCAGGCTCACACCGGGATCGAGCTCCGGATAGGGCTGGCCCGAGAACACCTCGACCTCGTGGCCGAGCGCGTGCAGCTCTCTGCTGAGGTGGCGTACGTACACGCCCTGCCCGCCACAGTGCGGCTTACTTCGGTAGGACAGGAGTGCGATTCGCACGGATTACCTCTATCTTCGGTCCATCAACAAGTCACTGACCGCCCGCTACACCCAGTCGTCGTGCCTTGGCCAGGTCAGGAACGCTTCCAGATCATTGCGATCAGGAGCTGGGCCGGTGTCAGCGGCATCGGTAGAGGTGTATGCGCCTTGGTAAAAGAGCAGTGGCCGTTCGTGACCGAGTTGACCCAGCGATTCCACTCTACCGATGACGATGCAGTGGTCGCCGCCCAGGTGCACCGTCTCGATGGTGCAGTCGATCCACGTCAGTACGCCGTCCAGGATCGGTGACCCCCCGGGCGAGGTGAACCAGGTGAGGCCGGCGAACTTGTCCTCACCCCGGGAACCGAACACCGAACTGACATCGCGCTGGTGGTCAGCGAGCACGTTCACGCAGAACCGACCCGACTTCTCGATGGCCGCCCAGGCGCGCGAGTGCCGCCCGGGGCAGAACAACACCAGTGGCGGGTCGAGGGACAGCGCAGCGAACGACTGGCATGCGAAACCGACCGGAGCCCCGCCGGAGACGGCCGTCACGATCGTGACGCCGGTTCCGAACTGGCCGAGAATGGAGCGAAACTGCGCCGAGTCGAAGGTCGCCTCCGTGGAGGTCACTGGCGGGCTCGGATGCTGAAGTCGTGGCCCCACAGACTCACGGCCGTGCTCTCGCGGGCGATCCAGTTCTCATCTTCCACCCGAAGGCCCTCGCACCCGAATTCGACGTCGAAACCACTGGGGGTCTGCATGTAGAACGACAGCATCAGGTCGTTGACGTGCCGACCCAGCGTGGCCGACATCGGCACCTTCTTGCGCAGGGCCCGGTCGAGCGTCAGTCCGACGTCGTCGGAGTTCTCGACCTCGATCATCAGGTGCACGATTCCACTGGGTGTGGGCATCGGCAGGAACGCGAGGCTGTGGTGCCGCGGGTTGCACCCGAAGAACCGCAGCCAGGCCGGGTCGCCATCTGCGGGGCGCCCGACGAACTGCGGAGCCAACCGCATGGAGTCGCGCAGCTCGAAGCCCAAGACGTCACGGTAGAAGGTGAGCGACGCCTGGTCGTCCTTGGTGGACAGCACCACGTGGCCGAGGCCCTGCTCCCCGGTCACGAAGCGGTGCCCGTAGGGGCTGACGACGCGGCGGTGCTCCAAGGCCGCACCGTGGAACACCTCGAGGGTGTTGCCGGAGGGGTCCTGGACAGTGATCAGTTCGTCGACCCGCCGGTCGGCCAGTACGTCCGCACTCGCTTCCTTGAAGGCCACGCCAGCACCGTCGAGACGGTCCCGAATGTCCTGCAGATCAGCCGCATTGGCGGTCTCCCAGCCGGACTCCGCCAAGCGGTCGTGCTCCCCCGGGAAAATGACCAGACGCGCTGGAAAGTCGTCCATCCGGAGGTAGAGCGCTTCCGGATGCGTGCCCTTGCCTTCGACCATTCCGAGAACCTTGAGGCCGTACTCGCGCCACGCGGCCATGTCGGTGGTCTCGATGCGCATGTAGGCCAGAGAACGTATACCCATCACTTACCTCCACTGAGGAACTCGGTCGTCAGCTTGTTGAATTCGTCGAACTTTTCCAGCTGGGCCCAGTGTCCACAACGCCCGAAGACGTGCAGCTCGGCCCGCGGAATGGTCTTCAGGGCGAGCAGTGCGCCATCGAGCGGGTTCACCCGATCCTCGCGGCCCCAGATGAGCAGCACCCGCTGGCGCAGCTTGTAGGCGTCACGCCAGAGCATGCCGTCCTCGTAGTCCGCGCCGGCAAAGGACCTACCCATCGCCTTCATCGCCGTGAGCGACTCTGGGGTGCTGGCAATCGCGTAGCGCTCCTCGAGCAGCTCCGGCGTGATCAGCGACTGGTCGTAGACCATGATCCGCAGAAAGGCCTCGAGCTTGTCCTTACTTGGTCCCGGCGGGGCACTGAACGTGCCGAGCTTGCTGACACCCTCGGTCGGGTCCGGTGCGAACAGGTTGATGCTCAACCCACCCGGACCCATCAGTACCAAGCGGCCCGCGCGCTCGGGGTAGTTCAGCGCGAAGCGCACCGCCGTCCCACCACCGAGGGAGTTGCCGACCAGGTGTGCGCGCTCGATACCGAGCTTGGTGAAGAGGTCGTTCAGCGCCGAAGAGCTGTGCGTGAAGTACTGCGGGTGACTCTCCGGCTTGTCAGACAGCCCGAAGCCGGGCTGGTCGACCGCGATGACGTGGAACGACTCGGCGAGCACCGCGATGTTGCGGCCGAAGTTCGACCACGACGAGGCACCCGGACCTCCACCGTGCAACAGCACCACAGTCGGGCCGTTTCCGACCCCCGCTTCGTGGTAGTGCAGACGGAGGTCATCCCGCACCTGCGCGTAGCGGGAGGTGGAATCAAAAGTGACCTCGGTCGATTCCGCCACGGCTCAGACCATCGAGTCGGTGATCGGCTGACCGAATTCACCAGACCCGAAGCTGACGTAGGCGCGCTCGGCGTCATTGGCCGCGTGCACCCGCCCCGCGTGGGCATCGCGCCAGAATCGCTGAATGGGCGTGCCTTCCTGCAATGCACCGGCTCCGGAGTTCTCGAACAGCAGGTCAATAGCGGCGATCGAACGCGCGGTCGCCCGCACCTGGTCACGCCTGGCGATGAGGCGCAAGGACATCGGCACGGACTGACCGGCCTTCAGCAGCGCGAACTCGTCGATGACGTTCCCGCTGAGCTGGCGCCACGCGGCGTCGATGTCACTGGCGGCTTCGGCGATACGCACCTTGGCAAAGGGGTCCTCCCGGGCCTTTTCGCCGACAAAGGCCACGCGCACACGCTTGGCCTGGTGCTCGACGTGGGCCGCGTAGGCGCCGTAGGCCATGCCGACAATCGGCGCCGAGATTGTGGTGGGGTGAATGGTGCCCCACGGCATCTTGTAGAGCGGCGCGGTGTTCTGCTCGAGTCCCGGCGAGGTGCCCTTACCCATGTCCATGAAGCTCAGCACGTGGTGCGCGGGGATGAAGGCGTCCTCGACGACGATGTCGTTGCTTCCGGTCCCGCGCAGTCCGACGGTGTTCCATACGTCGATCACGGTGTAGTCCGGACGCGGAACGAGGAAGGTGCAGAAGTCGACAGGCTTGCCTTCGTCGCTGATCACTGGCCCGCCCAGCATCACCCAACGTCCGTGGTCGCAGCCGGAGGACCAGGACCACTTCCCCGTCAGGCGGTAGCCGCCCTCGACGATGCGCGCCTTGCCCATCGGCGCATAGGACGAGGAGATACGCGTGTCACTGTCGGTGCCCCAGACGTCCTGCTGCGCCTGCTGCGGAAACAGTGCGAGATGCCAGTTGTGCACGCCGATGACGCCGGAAACCCAGCCCGTCGACCCACAGGCACTCGCGATCATCTTGACGGCGGAGTAGAACGTGACCGGGTCGGCCTCGTAACCACCGAAGTTCTTCGGCTGCAGCAAGCGGAAGACGCCCGTCTCCTGCAATGCCTTGACGGACTCGTCGGGGAGGCGCCTGAGGTCCTCGGTCTCCTGGGCGCGCTCGCGCAGCACCGGGAGCAACTCGCGCAGGCCCTCGAACACCTCGTGGCCGATTCCTTCTGTGCTAGCAACTTCGCTCATCGAATACTCCCGTAGGTTCCGTGGCCCGTCGTGGCAATCCGGCAGGCGTCCATCACGCTGTGGATGGACGCAATACTAGAACATGTTCTCATTCCTGTCGAGGCCGCTACCACTGGCGTTAGTTCCCACTTTTCTGTAACGTGTTCTACCACGAGCACGCCCATAACCCGAGGGGTTGACATGACACAGACCAGCGACGCGCAGAGTGCCGACGAGGTACGCCAGATTGACGTCGGCGAGCTGCAGGCCAGGTTCGCCCGCGGGTGGCACTGCCTGGGCTTGGCCAAGACCTTCCGCGATGGAAAGCCACACTCGATCGAAGCCTTCGGCCAGAAGCTTGTCGTCTTTGCCGGCGAAGACGACAAGATCAGCGTGCTGGACGCCTACTGCAGGCACCTGGGCGGGGACCTCTCCCAAGGCACCATCAAGGGCAACCAGGTTGCCTGCCCGTTCCATGACTGGCGCTGGGGTGGCGACGGCAAGTGCACGGAGGTGCCCTACGCGAAGCGTGTACCGCTACGCGCGCGCACCAAGTCGTGGACCACGATGGAGCAGAACCAGCAGCTCTTCGTGTGGAACGACCCCGAGGGCAACCCTCCCCCGCCCGAGGTGACCATCCCCCGCGTTGAGGGTGCGTTCAGCGACGAATGGACCGACTGGACGTGGGAAACCATCGTCATCGAGGGCTCGAACTGCCGCGAGATCGTGGACAACGTGGTCGACATGGCGCACTTCTTCTACATCCACTATGCGTTCCCGCTCTACTTCAAGAACATCTTCGAGGGCCACATCGCCTCTCAGTACATGAACAGCAAGGGCCGTCCCGACATCGGCATGTCCACCGGCTACGCGGGACTGGAGACGATGCTCAAGTCCGAGGCGGCCTACTACGGCCCCTCGTACATGATCAACCCGCTGCAAAACAATTACGGCGACTACGGGATCGAGAGTGTCCTCATCAACTGCCACTACCCGGTGAGCAGCAACAAGTTCGTCCTCCAGTACGGGGCAATCGTCAAGAAGCCTGCGGGCGTCACCGACGAGGTGGCCGACAAGATCGCCGCCAGTTTCGCCAAGGGCATCGGCGAAGGCTTCCTGCAGGACGTCGAGATCTGGAAGAACAAAACCAAGATCGAAAACCCCCTGCTGACCGAGGAAGACGGGCCCGTCTACCAGATGCGTCGCTGGTACGAGCAGTTCTACACGGACATCGACCAGGTCACCGAAGAGATGACACAGCGCTTCGAGTTCGAGGTGGACACCACCCACGCAAACGTCAACTGGGAGGCCGAGGTGGCGGAGAACATGCGCATCAAGGCTGCAGAGAAGGCCGCGGCGGAGAACAGCGCAGCTGAGAAGTCCACCCAGGAGGCCTGACCCATCATGTCCGACCCCAGCACGTGGGCCAAGGCCCCCGACTTCAGTGGTCGGCTCGAGCTGGCCGCCAAGATCCATGCCGCAACGGCCGCCGACAAGGAGCTCTACAACTCCGGTGGGTTGCAGCCGGTGGACTGCCGCGCCTGCAGCACCCGTGTACTCGTCAAGAAATTCAGCTCGCAGCACACCAGCATTCAGTGGACGAGCGATCCACTGGTGAGCTGCCCCGAGCTGCGGGCAGGCGCCGAGGCGGGCCGCGAGACGGCGCTGCAGGACACCTGCCCTAGGTTGAGGGCCAGTATCGAGTACGCCGTGGCCGAGGGACTCCTCCACGTGGGACGGCCCGATGAAGAAGAAGATACGGAGAACAGCAGTGCCTGACGTCCGGGTCGCCGAACCTGTCCCCATCGGTGCTCATTCTCATCTGCTGAAGGTCCTCGAGGTCATCGAAGAGACGCACGACTCGCGTTCGGTGGTCTTCGAGATCCCCCAGGACCAGGCGGAGAAGTTCTCCTACGAACCCGGCCAGTTCCTGACCCTCCGCATCCCCAGTGATCGCACCGGTTCGGTGGCCCGCTGCTACTCGCTGTCCAGTTCGCCGCACACCGATGGAGTGCTCAAGGTCACGGCGAAGCGGACCGCCGATGGTTACGGATCAAACTGGTTGTGCGACAACGTCGAAGCCGGCATGACCATCGAGGTTCTGCCCCCGGCCGGGTTGTTCGTCCCGAAAGAGCTGGACGACGATTTCCTGCTCCTGGCCGCAGGCAGCGGGGTGACGCCGGTGATGGCGATCCTGAAGTCGGCGCTCGCCCGGGGCAAGGGCCAAGTCGTGCTCATCTACGCCAACCGCGACGAGAAGTCGGTGATCTTCGCCGCCGAGCTGCGCGAGCTCGCGGCGCAAAACCCCCGTCGTCTACGGGTCATCCACTGGCTGGAGAGCGTGCAGGGTCTGCCGAACCGGGAGCAACTCGAAGAACTCGCCCGACCGTTCGGCAGTTTCCAGGCCTTCGTCTGTGGCCCCGGTCCGTTCATGGACGTCTCCACCCATGCTCTTCGCGAGCTGGGGATGGACCGACACCAGATCCACATCGAGCTGTTCCGGTCGCTCGCAGGAGATCCCTTTGCCCCGACCGCGACGGTCGTGTCCGAAGAGGACGCGGGCACCGCGTCGACCGTTGAGGTCGAACTGGACGGTACCGTCCACACCCTCGACTGGCCTGCGGACACCTTGCTGCTGGACCTGTTGCTGGAGAAGGGCATCGAGGCACCCTTCTCCTGCCGACAGGGTGCATGCAGTGCGTGTGCGTGCATCCTCAAGGCCGGCAAGGTCAAGATGCTCGTCAACGACATCCTCGACGCGCAGGACCTGGAAGACGGCTACATCCTCGCCTGCCAGTCCCTGCCCATGACCAACTCTGTCAAGGTGTCCTACACGGAGTAGCCATCGAGTCACCACTCATCGGGCCGCAGCCTCGCGCTGCAGCTCGAGGGCGATGTCAATCAGCTGGTCCTCCTGGCCGCCGATCAGCTTGCGCTCTCCGGCCCGCACGAGAATCTGCGCACCGGAGACTCCGTATCGCTCGGCCTGACGGTAGGCGTGGCGCAGGAAGCTGGAGTAGACCCCGGCGTAACCCATCATCAAGGCGAGACGGTCGAGCTTGCACTCGTCGAACATCGCGGGCCGCACCACGTCCTCGGCGGCATCGACGATCTTGAAGAAGTCGATGTCCGTGCGGAAGCCGAGCTTGTCGCAGACCCCGACGAAGGCTTCCACCGGCGTGTTCCCCGCACCCGCGCCGAAGCGTCGTGTGCTGCCATCGATCTGCACTGCGCCCGCCCGAGCCGCGATCACCGAGTTGGCGACACCGAGCCCGAGGTTCTCGTGGCCGTGGAAACCGACCTGCGCGTCACCGTGCAGCTCGGACACGAGGGCCGAGACGCGGTCGGAGACCTGCTCCATGATCAACGCACCCGCGGAGTCGACGACGTACACGCACTGGCATCCGGCATCGGCCATGATCCGGGCCTGCTTGGCCAGCACCTCTGGCGGCTGCGAGTGGGACATCATCAGAAAGCCCACGGTCTCCAGGCCGCGCTCCCGCGCCAATGCGAAGTGCTGCTCGGAGACGTCAGCCTCCGTGCAATGGGTCGCGATGCGGCAGATCGAAGCGCCGTTGTCCTGAGCCGTGAGGATGTCGTCCTTGGTCCCGACTCCAGGCAGCATCAAGAAGGCGATCTTGGCCTTCTTCGCCGTCTTGGCCGCGATCGCGATGAGCTCCTGGTCCGGAGTGCGGCTGAACCCGTAGTTGAACGAGGAACCGCCGAGGCCGTCACCGTGGGCCACCTCGATCACCGGAACACCCGCGCCATCCAGGGCGGCCACGATCGACTCCACCTCGTCGGCGGTGAACTGGTGTTGCTTGGCGTGGGAGCCGTCCCGCAGCGAGGTGTCGGTGATACGCAGGTCCAGCGAGTCGGAAAAAGTCAGTGGCAGCATTGGATTCCCCTTACACAGCGGTGGAGGCGAGGGAGCGGGCGAACTCTTCGCCAACTCGGGTGGCAGCGGCAGTCATGATGTCGAGGTTGCCGGCGTAAGGCGGTAGGAAGTCACCGGCACCTTCGACCTCAACGAAGACCGAGACCCGGGCCATGCCGCCATTGGTCTGCGACGGCGCGTCGAACTGCGGCTCCTGCAGCAGGCGGTAACCCGGCACGTAGGAGGCGACGTCCGCGGCCATGCGGGTGATGGACTCGGCGATGGCCGCCTGGTCGGCATCCTCGGGAATCGCACAGAAGATGGTGTCCCGCATAATCATCGGCGGGTCGGCCGGGTTGAGCACGATGATGGCCTTGCCGCGCTTCGCACCACCGATGACCTCGACCGCGGAGGCGGTGGTCCGGGTGAACTCGTCGATGTTCTGCCTGGTGCCGGGGCCGGCCGACGCTGACGCCACGGTCGCGACGATCTCGGCGTACGCCACCGGCACCACTCGCGAGACGGCGTTGACCATCGGGATGGTGGCCTGGCCACCACAGGTGATCAGGTTGACGTTGGGCGCGGCCACGTGCTGGCGCAGGTTCACCGAGGGGACGACGTAAGGACCGATCGCCGCCGGCGTGAGGTCAATTGCCTGGATACCGAGCGCCGCGTAGCGCGGGGCGTTGGCCCGGTGCACGTAGGCCGAGGTCGCCTCGAAGATGAGGTCCGGCTTGTCGCCGCCGGCGACGAGCCCGTCCAGCAGCCAGTCGACGCCCTCTGCGGTGGTTTCCAGCCCCCGATTCGCGGCGCGCTTGAGCCCCTCGCTCGCGGGGTCGACGCCGACCATCCACCGCGGCTCGATCCACTCGGACCGCGCCAGCTTGTACAGCAGGTCGGTGCCGATGTTGCCCGATCCGACGATTGCCGCCGTTGCCTTGCTCATGCCGCACTCCCATCAAAGTTCATGGATACCGAACCCAGTCCGCCGAACTCGGCCACAAACTCATCGCCGGGTCGAATGTCGATCGCACGCGTGCAGGAACCGGGCAGGATGACATGCCCTGCCTGCAGATGCACTCCGAAGCCGGCCACCTTGCGCGCCAGCCAGGCCACTGCGGTGACCGGGTTTCCCAGGACCGCGTCGGAGTTGCCTTCTGCCATGTTCTCACCGTTGCGCCACAGCGTCACGGGAATGTTGAGCAGGTCGATGTCCGCCGGCTTGATGCGGGCTGCGCCGAGCACGAAGCCGGCGGAGGAGGCATTGTCGGCGATGGTGTCCATCAACCCGATCTTCCAGTTCGCGATGCGGCTGTCGATCAGCTCGAGCGCCGGAGTCACCGCCTCGGTTGCGGCGAGCACGTCTTCCTCGGTGCAACCCTCGCCGGGCAGGTCGGCACCGAGGATGAACCCGACCTCCGGCTCGAACCGCGGGGCGCAGTACTGGGTGGCGTCGGCCAGTGCACCCTCGTGGCGTTGCATGTCGGCCAGCAGGTGCCCGTAGTCGGGCTCGTCGACACCCATCATCTGCTGCATGGCCAGCGAGGACAGGCCCACCTTGTGTCCAACGACGGAGGTAGCCTCGGCCAGACGCTCGCGGATGTTGATCAGCTGAATCTCATAGGCGTCGACAACGTCGATTCCCGGGTAGCTGTGCACCAGCGGCGCGATGGGTGCGCGCTCGCGCTCTGCCGTGCGCAGGGCAAAGGCTGCGGCAACTCTGTCTTCGAGCGTCAGCACGAGAGCACCTTTCTAGAACACGTTCACGTGCGATCAACACGCTTTCAACACCCAGTCTAGCGCCAATTGCCCTTCCAACGATAACCTGTTCTACATGAATGAGGACGAGTACGACGTCATCGTGGTCGGCAGCGGAGCCGCAGGCATGACCGCAGCGTTGACCGCCGCGCACAACGGGCTGAGCACGGTGGTGGTGGAGAAGGCCAGTCACTTCGGTGGATCCACCGCCCGCTCCGGAGGCGGAGTCTGGATTCCCAACACCGAGACGCTCCGAGCGACCGGCGTCACCGACGACACGCCTGAGGCCGCGCGTACGTACCTGCGCAGCATCATCGGCGACATCGTCCCCGAGGAGCGGATCGACGCCTTCCTCGACAACGGCCCGGAGATGCTGTCGTTCGTACTGGCCAACAGCCCGCTCAAGCTGGAGTGGGTCAAGGACTACTCCGACTACTACCCCGAGGCTCCCGGCGGCAGGTTGGGTGGCCGCTCGGTCGAGCCGAAGCCCTTCAACGGCAAGTTGCTCGGCGAGGAGCTGAAGAACCTCGAGCCGAACTACGGCAAGGCACCGTTGAACGTCGTGGTGACCCAGGCCGACTACCGCTGGCTGAACCTGTTGCTGCGCCACCCCAAGGGTCCGGTGCGTGTCCTCACCGTGGGCATGCGCTGGTTGCTGGCCAAGCTCACCGGGAAGACCCTCCTCGGCCTTGGCCAGGCACTGGCCGCGGGGCTGCGGGCGTCCCTGCTGCAGGCGAACGTCCCGGTACTGCTGGACACCGCGCTGGAAGACCTGGAGACCACCGACGGCCGCGTCACCGGAGTGGCGGTGGCACACAACGGCGAGCACCGGGTGCTGCGGGCACGACACGGCGTCATCATGGCGTCCGGCGGCTTCGACCATAACGACGAGATGCGCAAGAAGTACCAGCGTGCCCCCATCGGCACCGAGTGGACCGTCGGCGCCAAGGCCAACACCGGTGACGGCATTCGCGCAGGCGAGAAGCTGGGTGCCGCGCTCGACCTGATGGACGACGCCTGGTGGGGCCCCTCCATTCCGCTCCCGAGCGGCCCGTGGTTCTGCCTGGCCGAACGCACGCTGCCCGGCTGCATCATGGTCAACACCCGGGGCAATCGCTTCTTCAACGAGGCCGCCCCCTACGTGGAGGCTGTGCACAAGATGTACGGCGGCGAGTACGGCCAGGGCGAGGGCCCGGGCGAGAACACCCCCACCTGGATGATCCTCGACCAGCGCTACCGCAACCGGTACATGTTTGCCGGTCTCCAGCCTCGAGCCCCCTTCCCGGGCCGGTGGCTGAAGTCCGGGGTCGTCGTCAAGGCCAGCAGCATCGAGAAGCTGGCCGAGGACACCGGCCTGCCGGTCGGCGCGCTGACAGCTACCGTGTCCCGCTTCAACGAGTTCGCACGCACCGGCAAGGACGAGGACTTCCACCGCGGCGACAGCGGCTACGACCGTTACTACAGCGATCCCCGCGTCAAGCCGAACCCGAGCCTGGCCACGCTCGAGCACGGGCCGTTCTACGCGGTGAAGATCGTGCCCGGCGACCTGGGCACCAAGGGCGGCATGCGCACCGACACCGTCGGCCGGGTCCTGCGCGAGGACAACTCGGTCATCGAGGGGCTCTACGCCTCCGGTAACTGCAGCGGACCGGTGATGGGCCACACCTACGCCGGCCCCGGCGCGACCATCGGTCCCGCGATGACCTTCGGCTACCTCGCCGCCCTGGACATCGCGGCCCAGTCCCGTACGAGCACCAGTGCCCCCACCGCTTCCGAGGAGTCCACCAGTGCCCATTGATCCCCGCGTAGCCCTGTCGGCTCCCGCACAGGAACAGGAGTTCTCCTGGACCACCTCCGACGTCCTGCTCTACCACTTGGCGCTCGGCGCGGGTGCACAGCCGAACGACCCCCGCGAGCTGCGCTACACCTTCGAGAAGAACCTGCAGGTGCTGCCCACTTTTGCTGTCGTCGCAGCGACGCTTCGCGCCACCGAGGCACCCAGGGTGGCCAGCCCGGGGATCGACATCGAGCTGTCCAAGGTGGTCCATGGCGGCCAGGGAATCACGGTGCACCGCCCCCTTCCGACGGAAGGCACGGGGCGGGCGAGCACAAAGGTCACCGAGATCTGGGACAAGGGCAGCGCCGCAGTCATAGTGTCGGAGACCGAGGTGGTCGACGCCCAGGGCAATCCACTGTGGACTTCCCGGTCCAGCGTCTTCGCTCGCGGCGAGGGCGGCTTCGGTGGTGAGCGTGGACCGTCCAGCGCCAGCACGACACCCGACCGGGAGCCGGACCAGGTCCTGCACACGACGACGCTGCCCCAGCAGGCCCTGCTCTACCGCCTGCTGGGCGACCGCAACCCGCTGCACAGCGACCCCGAGTTCGCCGTCGCCGCCGGGTTCCCAGCGCCGATCCTGCACGGGCTCGCCACCTACGGCATCGTCTGCAAGGCAGCCGTCGACGGAATGCTGGACGGCGACGTAACCAGGGTTCGCGGATTCGAGACCCGCTTCGCCGGCGTGGTGTTCCCCGGCGAAACGCTGTCCACCTCGGTATGGCGCGAGGATGGACGGCTGGTGCTGCGTACCACTGTGGACGAGCGGGACAACGCCGCCGCCCTGTCCGACACCATTCTCGAGCTGAACCAGTAAAGAACGCTCAGCCGGCACTTGTCCCGAGAAGCTCTCGGGACAAGTGACGGCTGAGCGACATCTACCGTCGACAAGTCGGCTCCGGTTGGTTCGGAAACTAGCGCGGCGCCAACACCAGCGCTGACGTCGGGACACCGGTACCCGCAGTGACCAGCACCGGAGCATCACCGGGTACCTGGTTCACGGATGTGCCGCGAATCTGGCGAACACCCTCTGCAATACCGTTCATGCCGTGGATATAGGCCTCACCGAGCTGGCCACCATGCGTGTTCAGTGGCAGGCGGCCCCCAAGCTCGATAGCACCGTCGGCAATGAAGTCCTTGGCCTCACCGCGACCGCAGAACCCCAGCTCCTCCAACTGCATCAGCGCGTAGGGCGTGAAGTGGTCGTAGAGCACCGCCATCTTCACGTCCTGCGGCGTGATCCCAGACTGCTCCCACAGCTGCTGGCCGACCAGTCCCATCTCGGGCAGACCCGTCAACGCGTCCCGGTAGTAGCTGGTCATGATGTATTGGTCCGTCCCGCTGCCCTGGGCCGCGGCCGTGATGATCGCCGGCGACTGCCTCAGGTCCTTGGCGCGCTCCGGTGAAGTGATCACGAGGGCCACGCCACCATCGGACTCCTGGCAGCAGTCGAGCAGGTGCAGCGGCTCGGCGATCCACCGCGAGTCCTGGTGCTCCTGCAGCGTGATCGGCTTGCCGTAGAAGAACGCGTTGGGGTTGTTCGCCGCATGCTTGCGGTCGGCCACCGCGATCCGGCCGAAGTCCTCACTGGTCGCCCCGCTCATGTGCATGTAGCGCTGAGCGATCATGGCCACGAAGGAGGCCGGGGTCCCGAGCCCGTGCGGGTACGAGAAGGCGTTGTCGGTACCCGAGGAGTTCTCCTGCGCGACGAGGTCCCCACGCACCTGCCCGAAGCGCATACCGGAACGCTCATTGAACGCCCGGTAGGCGACGACGACGTCAGCGACACCAGTGGCCACGGCCATGGCCGCCTGCTGCACGGTGGCACACGCGGCACCGCCGCCGTAGTGGATGCGGCTGAAGAACTTCAGCGAAGGAATCCCCACGGCGCGCGCGACGGCGATCTCGGTGTTGGTGTCCATGGTGAAGGAGGTCAGCCCGTCCACGTCCCCGGGTGTGAGCCCGGCATCGTCCAGTGCCGCGGTGATGGCCTCGGCGGCCAGCCGCAGCTCGCTTCGGCCGGAGTTCTTCGAGAAATCGGTCGCGCCGATGCCGACGATCGCGGCCTTGCCCGAGAGTGCACTCATGCTGCGGTTCCGTCCATGATCAGCGTGACCGTTGAGGTGATGTGATCACCGAGGCTGTTCTTGCCGACGACACTCAGGGTGACCAGGCCCTGCTCGGCGACGGACACCGTCCCGCTCAGCGTCAAGGTGTCGTACGCGTACCAGGGAACCCCAAGGCGCAGCTTGATCGTCTTGATGACTGCCCGGGGCCCGGCCCAGTCGGTGACGAAGCGCTGCACCAGCCCGGTGTCGGTCAGGATGTTGACGAAGATGTCCTTGGAGCCGCGGTGTTGGGCCAGGTCGCGGTCGTGGTGGACGTCCTGAAAGTCGCGGGTGGCCA
>JADGOX010000146.1 GCA_017882745.1 Mycobacteriaceae bacterium
ACCGCCACCCCCGAACACGTCCTCAACTGGTCCTTCTGGCGCCGAAAACACCAAGCCACAGCCCGTCAATGCCACTATCGTCGCAGGTCACAGCACCCATAACCCGATCTACTGCTGTAGTACTAGGGGCCCCGCAGCTTGAGGTGCAGCATGAGCACCAGGCGCGTATCGGGGTCGTCGAGGTCTACCCCACAGGCGTCCGTGGCCCGGCGGATCCGATTGCGGAGCGTGTTGGGGTGCACGTGGAGCGCTGCGGCGGCGTCGGCGACATCCCCTCCGTGGTCGAGGTAGGCGCGAGCGCTCGGCACCAGCTCGCTGCCGTGCCTGAGGTCGCAATCGGCCAGTGCGGTCAGGGGGGAGAATGCCTTGAGCTCGGCGAACGTGTCGCCAAGCTGCAGCGCCAGCACATCGGCGAGCGACTCGCGCAGTCCCGCAACGACTCCAGGGCGACCGGAATGATGGAGAGCGCCGAGCACCAGATCCGCATCGGTGCGGGAACGGTGAGCGTCGCCGGCGCCGTCGACGTCGCGGCCGATGCCTACGACGATCGGTGCCCGCGCCCGGGCGAGGTAGTTCTTGAGCATGCGGTGCACGTGCGACTCCTGAGCGCCGATCACCAGGTAGATCACGTCGTCGAGCTGCGCGGCTGTCGCACGTGTCGCCAAGGCGTCGAGGTGCAGGCCCACAGAACCAAGCAGCCGTGAGGGCAGTGAGCGGGAGGAGCCTGGACTGTTCGACGCGGCGGCCCCGATTGCTGCGACGGTGATGACACCGTGCAGCCCGAGTTCCTCGGCGGCGCGGGTGGCGCGTGTACCGCCCCCCAGCAGGGCACGCACGCGTTCGTCGTTGCGTCGGTGGGCGAGGTCGGCGCGGTCTCGGTCGATCACCATGAGCCGCGCGGCGAGCGGCACCGCCGAGCGCAGCACGGACTTCTGCTCAGGGGTGGGTGCGCCGGTGACCGCAGCCCAGATCGCGCCGATCGTCTCGTCTCCGTCTCGTACGGCGATCACTGCTCGCGGCGTCATCTCGGTGGAAATGAGGTCGACGTACAGCACGCCGACTTCTTCGCGCAAGCGATCGAACACGCCGGCTTCGGTCAGCAGCTGCCGGTAGTGGCTGGGTACCTGGCGGCTGAGGATGGTGCCGATCCGGGCGTCGTCGACTGCTTGTTCGCCGCCGGAGTACCCCAGCACTGTGGTGTCCTGGTTCTCGATGGTGACCGGTGCACCGAGCAGTTCCGCCAAGGAGCTCGCCAACGTGAACAGATCGTCCTCGCGGAGCTCCATGCGTGCCGAGCGTACGTGCCGTGTCGGATGCACTGTGGGAAGCGGCCGACGTAGGGTCTGGCGTTGTGATCATGGTGAGTACGGACGGTTCCTGTCTCCGCAATCCGGGTGGTGCCATCGGCTGGGCGTGGGTGAACCACGAGGGTCCGAGTGGTTCGGGCGGGGAGGTGTCCGGCACCAACCAGATCGCCGAGCTCCGCGCGGTGCTCGAGGCGATCGCTGCGCATCCGGGTGCCGATGAGCTGCTGATCGAGTCCGACTCGCAGTACGCGATCAAGTGCGCCTCGGAGTGGATCCACGGCTGGCGACGCAAGGGCTGGAAGACGGCGAGCGGTAGCCCGGTGAAGAACCTCGCGCTGATCCAGTCGATCGACGTTGCTATCACCGTGCGGCCCGGGCGGGTGCGGTTCCAATGGGTGCGTGGGCACGTCGGCAACCACTTCAATGAGCTGGCCGACACTCTCGCGGGTGCTGCAGCCGCCTCGATGTCGGCGGGTATCGCGGTGGAGACCCTCGCCATGTCCGTCGAGGAACCGACACTGTTCTAGCGCCGAACGGGAGGCGCACCGGCGGATTCCGGCCAACAAGTCCATCGTCTCATCTCCTCCCGAACAACGTAGTCGGTCCGATGTCCAACATGCCTCCGCCATTCCCGCAAATAGCTTGAAATATGTCCTACCCTCGGACGTGCAGGGTGCACTCGGCACGCTGGCGGACGGAGGTCCCATCGTGCTGGAGGACTTGTCGTGGGGAGGAGTGCGCAGGGTGGTCGCCCTGCCCCCGCTTGGTGCGCAACACGAAGGTCGGATGATCGATCTGCCGGGTCGTGGTCGCACGTACGTCACCGAGCTTGGTCCACGCGAGGCGCCGACTCTGATGATGTTGCACGCATTGGCATGTACGGCCCTGCTCACCTGGTACCCGGTGATCGAGCAGTTGAGCAAGCACTACCGGGTGGTTCTGCCTGACCTGCGCTGGCACGGTCAGGGCATCCGGTCCGTGGGGTCCTCCTTGGACGATGCGGCCGCCGATGTCGTGGCGGTGGCTGACGTGCTGGAGATCGACCGCTTCGTGCCGGTGGGCTACTCGATGGGTTCGCTTATTGCTCAACTGCTGTGGCGCAACCACCGCGAGCGGGTCTCCGGACTTGTGCTGTGTGCGACGAGCAGCTCCTTTCGGCGTTCGAACGCCGATCGGCTCGCGATGCGTCTGTCGGACGTGGCGGTTGCGAGCACCCGGCGTCGGGCGGAGCGGCTCGCCACGTTGGTACCCAAAGCGCTGCAGCCGGCGGACGAGACTTATCGATGGGCGCTGGGACAGTTCCGCGCGACTGGGCCGCTGGCAATGGGCCAGGCGGTCTCTGCCATCAGCAAGTTCAACTCGACGGACTGGATCGGCGAAAGCGACGTGCCGACCGCGGTGGTCATCACCGGCCGGGACCGTGTGATCCGAGCGGGCCGTCAACGCTGGATCGCCCGGCAGATCTACGGTGCCACCAGCTATGAGATCCCGTCCGGCCACTCGTCGTGCGTGATGGACGCCGCGGCGTTCCGGCCCGCGCTACTTGCTGCCTGCGCTTCTGTTGCCGGCCGCCTTGCTTGAGCTCGACTCCGCAGAGGTGTTGGGCGCGGAGGTCTTGGGCGCGGAGGTCTTGCGCGCGGGCGTCTTGCGCGCTCGTGGCTTGGCAGGTGCCTTCGTGCCGGTGCGCTGACGGGCCGCGGCAAGAAGCTGAGCTATGACATTCGGCATCTCGTCAGCCAGTGACCACGGGTGGGGCACCTGTTCGAGGCAGGCGATGATCCCGATGTCGAGGTGCCCGTTGTTGGACAGCACCGTGATGTTCAGTCCTGCACCGTGAAAGACCGGCCCCAAGGGATACATGCCGAGTACTTCGGCACCGAGGAAGTATATCGGCACCGGGGGGCCTGGCACGTTGGAGATCACCAGGTTGTGGACCACAGGATGGCGCTCGGCGAGCCGCAGCGCGGCATAGGTCCGCATGGCCAACCCGAACATGGCAGGTGCGGCGAACTGGGCCCAGTCCTGCAAGATCTTCGCACTGATCGACTGGTAGTGCTCCTTTGTGGCCTTGTTGTCGGCGGAGACGGCCTCCAGAGACTCGACAGGGTCAGCGATGTTGGTCGGGAGCGAGGTGAACCTCCCGGACACCTTGTTGCGACTCTTGGCCTCGTTGCCCTCGCGTACGGATACCGGCACCATCGTGAGCAACGGGATGTCCGGGAGCTCACCCCGGTCCTGGAGATAGCCACGAAGGGAGCCGGCGCACATGGCCAGCACGACGTCGTTGACCGTGGTGCCGAAGGCCTGCTTGATTTCTTTGACGTCCGCGAGGCTCACACCGATGTAGGCAATGCTCCGATGCCCGGTGATGGTGCCGTTGAACGAGGTGCGCGGGGCACTGAACGGTGGCGGCATCGCAGTGCCCAATCGAGCGCGTCTGATCCAGTTGCTCGCCACCGCCGCAGTTCCTGGCAGCAGCTTCAGTAGCTTCAATGGGCGCATGGCGATGTGCGCCAAGCCGTCTGCGGCGAGCAGTAGATCGCTCGGGGCGTGGGCAGCCCGGTAGCTCCTGTCCAGTCCGGGACGTGGTGCACCAGGATCGATCTCACACAGCGCTGCCATCAGGTTGGCGCCGCTTACCCCGTCCACGCTGGCGTGATGCATCTTGGTCATCACCGCGACCTTGCCGTCGGCCAGCCCCTCGATCACCCAGAACTCCCACAAGGGACGATTCCGGTCCAGCGGTTGACCGGCGATGTGCGCGCAGGTCTCCGCGAGCTGCTCCCGATCTCCTGGCGACGGTACTGCGGCGCGGTGCAGGTGGCGGTCGATGTCGAAATCTTCATCGTCGATCCATACCGGGTGATCGACGTTGAACGCCGAGTCGTGAAGCTTCCGTCGAAATGCGGGAGTCGCACGGCTTCGCAGCAACAGCTCGTGTTTCAGCTTGGCGAACGAGTAGCCACCGGGAACTGTCGACGGGTCCAGGATCAGCAGTCCGCACACGTGCAGGAGCTGGGTAGGGGTCTCAAGATAGAGAAAACTGGCATCGAGACCACTGAGGCGTTCCATGGTCCCGATGTTAGTCCTCGGATAGAAGCACTCCCAGATACCGGTTAGGATTGTAGAATGCGCAACGGTTTCCTCATCAGGAGGGCGATTCAACTCGGACTTGTTGGCGACGCGATACGGCCCGCCCCCAGTTCTCTCGCCTCGATCCCCGCATTCTTTGCCGGCTGGCTTACCGCCGAGCTGGCTCCCCATCTCCTGGTGCTGACCGCCGTCGACACTGCAGTCCACGTTGCGCGTCGCGGGACGAGTGGGCGTTCGACCAAGCTCGGTCTCGTGCTCGCGGGGCTCTCTGTCGCGGGTTGCGTCAAGCTGATCGCGGATGCGCAGCGGGCCAAGTCCGAGGTGGAGGATGCGCTGCGGGAGACCCTCGGCACTGACTACGCCAAGGGGCTGGAGCGCGAACCGACCGCCGCCGACCTTGCCACTCCCTGGGGCGAGCTGGTGATGCCGTTCCGGATGACGAACCATCAGGTGGTGCGCGAATCGAACATCGCCTACGCCGATGGCGGAAGCCGCTACCGGCTCGACGTCTACCACGGTCGGGAGCACCAGAGCGGCAGGCCGGTGCTACTGCAGGTGCATGGCGGCGGCTGGGTCATCGGGCACAAGGCACAGCAGGGCGTTCCCTTGATGCAGCACATGGCTGAGCGGGGCTGGATCTGCGTCGCACCGAACTATCCGCTGAGCCCGAAGGCCACCTGGCCTGAGCATGTGGTTGCGCTCAAGCTGGCGATCGCGTGGGTTCGCGAGAACATCGCGGACTACGGTGGCGACCCGTCCTTTGTTGCGGTCACCGGAGGATCCGCCGGGGGGCATCTCGCCGCGCTCCTCGCCCTGACTGATCAGGACAAGTCCTGGCAGCCAGGCTTCGAGAACGCAGACACCTCTGTCCAGGCCTGCGTTCCGCACTACGGGGTGTACGACTTTGCCGGGCAGACCGGAACAAAGCCGGCTGTGGAGCGGCGCGACTCCCTGCTCGCAAAGTCCGTGATGAAGAAGAAATGGCGGGACGACCCCGAGCTGTTTCTGGCTGCCTCGCCGATGGAACGGATCAATCCGCAGGCGCCGCCATTCTTCGTCATTCACGGAAATCTCGACACCCTGGTTCCCGTTCCCGAAGCGCGCGAATTCGTGGAGCGGCTACGCAAGGTGTCCACGAGTCCCGTTGTCTACGCCGAGCTTGCGGGTGCCCAGCACGCGTTCGACATTTTTCCCTCGATACGTAGCGCCCATGTGGTGCGCGGCGCGGAGCGTTTCCTCAACTGGACCTACCGCCAGGCCACCGGGCGTGGAGTCCCCGAGCCCGTAGAGGATGCCTGACCGGTTGCCGCGAGCTACGGGTTCGGTACCAGTACGCAGCGGGTTCCGGTGTAGATGGTGGGCATGCACTTGTTGCAGTGCACGCACAGGCCGATCTTCGCCTCCTTGGACCGGTAGCGGTTGATGAGGTCGGGTTCGCGCAGCAGTGCGCGAGCCATGGCGACGAATTCGAACCCCTCGTCGAGCCCGTTCTGGATGGTCGCGAGCTCGTTGATGCCGCCCAACAGAATGAGCGGCATGTCGAGTGCTTCACGGAACTGTCGGGCAAAGGGCAGGAAGAACGCTTCCTCGTACGGGTACTCAGGGAACATCAGCTTCTTGCCGAAAGCCCGAAGCCCCCACCCGATCACCTTGGGCTGCTGCGCCGCCATCTCTCTCAGTGGCACCTCGCCGCGGAAGAAGTACATGCCGTTGAGCAGGGAGCTGCCGCCAGTGAGCTGCAAGGCATCGAGGTGGCCATCATCCTGCAACAGCTTCGCGAACTGTAGGCTCTCCTCCAACCACAGGCCCTGGGCGACCCCGTCGGTCATGTTGAACTTCGCGATGACGGCTACGTCGGGCCCTACTGCCTCGCGGACAGCCGCCACGACCCGGCGAGGAAAACGGGACCGGTTCTCGATGCTGCCGCCAAACTGATCCCGGCGGCGGTTGAGGTTGGGGCTGAAGAAGGAGCTGAGCAGGTAGTTGTGCCCGAGGTGCACCTCTATCGCGTCGAAGCCCGTCTCGACGGCGACGTTGGCGGCACGTTGGAAGTCGCGGACAACCTGCTCGAGCTGAGTGCTGTCGGCAGCGTGCACCAGCCCCATGGCCGGTGCGCTGAAGCGGGTTGACGGGCCGAGCGTGCGCATCTGGTTCGACCGCTGGTCCGCGACGTAACCGGCGTGGCCGAGCTGAGCGGAAGCCAGTGCGCCTTCCGCGTGGACGGAGTCCGTCAGCTTTCGCAACTGGCCATTCTGCTTGCCATCCATCACCTGGGTGTTGCGGTTCACCCGGCCATCGGGCGACACGGCGCAGTAGGCGACGGTCGTCATGGCCGCACCTCCGCGGGCCACGCGGGTGTGGAAGTCGATGAGGCGCTGACTTACCTCGCCCCGCCGCATCACGCCCTCGAAGGTGGCCGCCTTGATGATGCGGTTGCGGAGGGTGAGCGGGCCCAGCCTGGCCGGCTCGAAGGGAGTGGTTGTTGCGGTCATCGCGATGTCCTCTCGGTGGGCATCAGTGCGGTGGGCTCGACAGGGCGGGCGGGCCGAATCGAGTCGATCAACGCTTGCCGGATCGGTCGCCAGGACAAGTTGAGCTCGTCGAGGGTCCGGGAGTCGTCGGTGGGGGTGGCGGCCGTCAGTAGCCACGCCGCTTCGTAGCTGATGCCCGGGGAGATCGGCAGAACCCGCGCAATCACATCGCACACTCGTCCGAGGGCTCTCATGGCGCCTTGGCTCACCGGCACTCGGCGAAGCCTGCGTCCCGTGGCGTCCTCGAGCATGTCGAGCATGCTGGTGAACGGGACCATCTCGCCGCCACACATGTAGCGGCGTGGCCCGCGGCCGGGCTGCATCACCGCGGCGTGGACGTCGGCGACGTCACGAACGTCGATCATTGCCATGCCACCGTCGAAGCTCGGCGACACTCCGAACTTGAGGAGTGCGGCCCACCCGAGCGCGGTAATTCCGCGATGGGTGCCAGCGGCCGGACCCACCACGCTGGAGGGGTAGGTGATGACGACGGGCGCGCCACCGGCCTGCAGTGCCCGCGCGATGCGATCGGCTGCCGACTTGGTGCGGCCGTATGCGCTGCGGCCGTCGGCGGTGGGGCTGTCCGGTCCGATCGCCGGGTCGGGGCAGGGGAACAGTGCGCTGTAGCTGGCCACGTGGACGATGGGGTCCAGGCCCAGGCCGGCCGCGCGGGTGAGCAGAGTGGCGGTTGCCTGGGTGTTCACCTGCCACATCAGGGTTTCCCGGCGGTTGTCCACACCAACGATCCCGGCCGCGTGCAGCACCGCGTCGCAGCCGGTGAGGAGCTCGGTGATCACCTCGGGGTCGCGGACATCGCCCACCACGGTCTCGTACTGAGAATCGAGGATGCCGAGGGGTACCAGTGAGTTCCCGGCCGAGTCGTCGGGATGAATGAGCAGGCGGACTTCATGGCCGGCTGCGAGCAGGGCCTTCGTCGAATGTGCTCCGATGTACCCGGTGGCGCCGGTGACCGCAATCCGCATGGGCGTTACGGTACCACTGGTCTCGTAAGAGGAGGAGGCGGTTTTTCATGGCGTCAGCAACGTCGGGCCGACCGCGCGATCCCCGGATCGACGCAGCGGTCCTTGCCGCAACCAGGGAGCTGCTGGTGCAGGTCGGCTGGGAGGGCATGAGCCTGCGTTCCATTGCCACCCGCGCGGGTGTCGGTCGAGCGGCGCTGCATCGGCGGTGGCCGTCCAAGGCCCACCTGGTGCTGGATGCGATCCTGGGCTCAGTGCCCGATCTGAGCCCATTCGAGGGCACCGACCGGGCGGGATGGGTGCGCTGGGTGGTGGATGGCAGCGCCCAGCTGTTTGGCCGCCCTGAGGTACGTGCTGCTCTCCCCGGCCTGCTGGCCGCGCTGCGGGATCACGATGATCTCCGCGCGACGATATGGATGGGGTTCTCCACCCCGGCCACCGAGCTGTTCGCGGCCGGCGAGACGACGGCGCAGAGCGGCGCCGCGAAGGACGCGCGGGCAGCGCTCGTCCTCGCGGCCGGCGCCGCCCTCTTCTTGAGCGTCATCGCCCGGGAGGACGACACACCCGAGATGCGCGATCGGCTCCACGAGTTGCTGGTCAAGGTGGCCCGGTAGGAGGGCGGTGAGGCCAGCCCTTGCGCGTGAGGCGACTGCGATGTCGATGACCATGATCAAGGCTTTCCTCTACGCCATTTCCGCGTTGGTGGTCGGTGCGTTCTTCACGATCTGGACCGTGCAGCGCAGCCGGGAGCTGGCCGTCATGCGCGCCATGGGCGCCTCGACCGGCTTCTTGATGCTCGACGGTCTGATGCAGGCACTGATCGTCCTCCTGTCCTCGGTCGGCGCCGGGGTTCTCCTCGGTCTCGGTCTCGGGGCGATGCTCCTCGGAACAGGCATGCCGTTCGCGTTGGAGGCGAGCCCGATCATCGGTGGCGCGGTCTTGCTCACCGTGGTCGCGCTCGACCACGTC
>JADGOX010000147.1 GCA_017882745.1 Mycobacteriaceae bacterium
ATAACCCTGTCCCGCGAGTACGCCGGAAATCGATCGCGCAGCACTGCACGGCTCAAGCGGGTGCACGTCCAGCAGGTCACTCCGCGGGCGGCGGAGGCCTGCGCCACCGTCGAGCGGAACGACAGGATTCACGCCGTCGCCGCACGGATGGAGCTGGGCAGGAACGGCTGGCGGTGCACAGCCTTGCGGATCGGTTGACGTCTCAGCGCTTGCGCTTGGGACCCTTCGGGCCTCTCGTCTTGTTGCGCGCCTCGGCACGGCGATCGCGCCGGCTCCCCGCACCAGGGGTCCCCGCGCTGTCGGCGCCGCCGGTATCCGTCCCGTTGCCAGCACTCACTGCCGCTGCACCGGACTCGTCGGGCCCGGAAAACACCATGCGGGCTTCCTGCTCGTCGTCCAGGCCTTTGGCGCGGAAAGCTGCCGGCGCCGCGGGCCGTGCTGCCGCGGCGGGTGCGGACTCGGTCGGCAACGGCTCGACAGACGCTGCAGCGGCACGCCCCACCGCGGGCTGCAGCGCCGGCGCCACCTCCACCGCGACGTTGAACAAGAAGCCGACCGACTCCTCCTTCAAGCCATCAAGCATCCCCCGGAACATGTCGAAGCCCTCACGCTGGTACTCCACAAGGGGGTCACGCTGGGCCATGGCCCGCAAACCGATGCCCTCCTTGAGGTAGTCCATCTCGTAGAGGTGCTCACGCCACTTGCGGTCGAGCACGCTCAACAACACCCGACGCTCCAAGTCACGCATGCCGCCCTCGCCTGCGATGGCGTCAATTTCTGCGGTTCGCTTCTCGTACGCGCTCCGCATGTCGACGAGCACTGCTGCCAGCAACTCGTCGTGACTGAGGTCTGCCTGTTCGCCCACCTCGGTGTCACCCGCAACGTCCTGCCAGCGAATACCCACCGGATACAGCGTGCGCAACGCCGTCCAGAGGGTAGGCAGATCCCAGTCCTCCGCGTACCCGGCCGAGGTGGCACCATCGACATAGGCCGTCACGACGTCTGTCATCATGCCTTCGATCTGCCCCTCGATGTCCTCGCCGGACATGATGCGGTGCCGCTCGCTGTAGATGATGGTGCGCTGCTGGTTCAGCACCTCGTCGTACTTCAGAACATTCTTACGGATCTCGAAGTTCTGCTGCTCCACCTGCGTCTGAGCGCTGAGGATGGCCTTCGAGACCATCTTTGCCTCGATCGGCATGTCCTCGGGCAGGTTCAGGCGGTTCATGATGCCTTCGATCATCGGACCGTTGAACCGGCGCATCAGCTCATCGCCCAGGGACAGGTAGAACCGCGACTCACCAGGGTCGCCCTGACGCCCGGAGCGCCCGCGCAGCTGGTTGTCGATTCGGCGGGACTCATGACGCTCGGTTCCCAGGACGTAGAGACCGCCCGCGTCGCGAACCTTCTCGGCCCCGTCCTTCACCTCGGTCTTCAGTTCCGCGATTAGGGTGTCCCAAGCGGTCTCGTACGCCTCCGGGTCGCGCACCGGATCAAGGCCACGCGCCCGCAACTCCACGTCCGCAAGGATGTCCGGGTTGCCGCCCAGCACCACGTCAGTGCCTCGGCCTGCCATGTTCGTCGCCACCGTCACCGCGCCTGCGCGGCCGGCCTGGGCGATGATCAGGGCTTCCTTGTCGTGAAACTTGGCGTTGAGCACGTTGTGCGGCACGCCTTTTCGGACAAGCTGCTTGGCGAGGTATTCGGAGCGCTCCACGCTCGTCGTGCCGACCAGGACGGGCTGGCCCTTCTCGTGCCGCTCGACGATGTCCTCGACGACGGCGTTGAACTTCGCTTCCTCGGACTTGTAGATCAGGTCGCCGTTGTCGACCCGGATCATCGGCTTGTTGGTCGGGATGGAGATGACGCCCAGCTTGTAGATCTGGTTCAGCTCGGCAGCCTCGGTCTGGGCAGTGCCGGTCATCCCCGAGAGCTTCTCGTAGAGCCGGAAGTAGTTCTGCAGGGTGATGGTGGCCAAGGTCTGGTTCTCAGCCTTGATCTCCACCCCTTCCTTGGCCTCCAGCGCCT
This sequence comes from Mycobacteriaceae bacterium, assembly GCA_017882745.1. Taxonomy (GTDB): domain Bacteria; phylum Actinomycetota; class Actinomycetes; order Mycobacteriales; family Mycobacteriaceae; genus X156. Next base: position 2,029 of record JADGOX010000147.1, read on the forward strand.
GGTGCATGCCCTCGTTGTACCGGCGGCCGGCGAGCACGCGACCAGTGAACTCGTCGACGATGAAGACCTCACCGTCACGCACGATGTAGTCCTTGTCGCGGAGGTAGAGCTCCTTGGCCTTGATGGCATTGTTGAGGTAGCTGACCAGCGGGGAGTTCGCAGCCTCGTACAGGTTGTCGATGCCGAGTTGGTCCTCGACGAACTCCACTCCGAGCTCGTGCACTCCGATGGTGCGCTTCTTGATGTCGACCTCGTAGTGCGTGTCCAGCTTCATCAGCGGCGCCAGCCTGGCGAACTCGCCGTACCAACGCGACGACGCGTCGGCCGGTCCCGAGATGATCAGCGGCGTCCGGGCCTCGTCGATCAGGATGGAGTCGACCTCGTCCACCACCGCGTAGCTGTGCCCGCGCTGCACGCACTCCTCCAAGGAGTGGGCCATGTTATCCCGCAGGTAGTCGAAACCGAACTCGTTGTTGGTGCCGTAGGTGATGTCAGCGGCATAGGCAACCCGCCGTTCCGCTGGCGTCATACCCGACAGGATCGTGCCCACCTCGAGGCCGAGGAAGCGGTGTACCCGGCCCATCCAGTCCGAGTCACGCTTGGCGAGGTAGTCATTGACCGTCACCACGTGGACGCCGTTGCCGGAGACGGCATTGAGGTAGGCGGGAAGCACACAGGTGAGCGTCTTGCCCTCGCCGGTCTTCATCTCCGCGATGTTGCCGAGGTGCAGGGCGGCCCCACCCATCACCTGCACGTCGAAGTGCCGCTGGCCCAGCACACGCATGGATGCCTCGCGGGCCACAGCGAACGCCTCGGGCAGCAGCTCGTCAAGTTCCTCGCCCTCGGAGTGCCGGACCCGAAACTCCTCCGTCTTGGCCGCCAGCTCGGCGTCAGTCAGGGCCTCCACGTCGGCGGAGAGACTGCTGACATGGTCAGCGATGGACTTGAGGCGCTTGACCATGCGGCCTTCACCTGCACGCAGCAGCTTCGAAAACGACAACACAGCTTGTCTCGTCCCTCAATCCTCGACGGCAGAGTCCGGCCAAGGAGATACCTTGGCCGGACCCCATGGTAGGCGGATCACTCGGTCCGTCGCCCATCATGCCTTGCGGACGGACCGGCGGGTGGGTTTCCTCACACCAGACGGATCACTCCGTAGTGAAACGCGTGCCGCCGATAGACCACGCTCGGTTGGTTGGTGTCGGCGCAGTGGAACAGGAAGAAGTCATGTCCGACAAGCTCCATCTCGTAGAGCGCGTCATCGACCGACATCGGCACCGCTGGATGCTCCTTGGTGCGCACGACCCGGCCAGGGCCGTCGTCCTGCTCCGGCTCGCCGCTGATCTCGGCGGGCAGCGTGGAGACGGCGAGGGCGGCGGTGGCCTCCGCAACCGACAGCGGTGTGTGCCGACCGTGATGCACGGTGCGTCGATCGTGCGAGCGGCGGAGGCGGGCTTCGAGCTTGGTGACCGCCAGCTCCAGAGCCGCGTGGAAGTTCTCCGCACAGGCCTCTGCCCGGACGACGGGGCCCTTGCCCGTGGCGGTGAGCTCCACCCGCTGGCAGTTCTTGGCCTGCCTGGGGTTGGGCTCATGCTGAAGCTCGATACCGAACAGGTAGATCGAGTGGTCATACCGCTCCAGCTTGGCCAGCTTGTCGCCCACGTATGCGCGGAAGTGATCGGGAACCTCTACGTTCCTGCCCTTGATCACCAACTCTGCTGGTGCACGCTCCGCGGCCATGGCCTGCCCTGCTTCGGCGACCTCGTCGACGACGAAGGGTGAGGCGTCGGCTTGTCGATCCGTGGCGGCTTCCTGGTTCGCGTCCATCTCCGCACGTTCCCTGTCGATGGTGTCGTGTGTTGTTGTCACTCAAGACCTCCCACGTGGGGCCGGCGGCTGCTGCCCATACCGGCCTCTTTCGGCTGCGCCAGGAGGGGAACCTCCTGCCGCCAGTGCTCGAAGGGTCCCCTCCCTCCCACGGCTCGTTCGGCTGCTCTCGATTGACCGTAACCCTGTTTGCGTCGGTCCGACAGCCCCTGACGTCAACGGCGTGTTACGCCGCCGTTCAGCCGCGCGCCCTCATCACTGAACGGCCGCCAACACCAGCACCGCGTGCACCCGAACGCCGTGCAGGCGCAGTGCTGCAGTGCTCGCTGCAGCCGTCGCTCCCGTAGTGAGGACGTCGTCAACCAGCACCACCGTCGCATCTGCGGACGGTCCCGGCCGCTCCGTCACCAGGACTCTCCCCAGCAGATTGGCGACCCGTTGGTCGGCACTGAGCCCGACCGAGTCCCGCACCCCCGAGGCCACCCGAAGCGCAGGCCACACCGCGGTGGCCGCACCCAGCTGGAGCGCACAAGCGTGGGCAGCACGCAGCACCGGGTCGCCACCACGGCGGCGAGCTGCCCGCCCCCGACTGGGCGCGGGAACCAAGCACAGAGGTGTCAGCTCCGCCGGGTCGAGCTCACCCCATTCCCGCAGCCGCTGCACGGCGAGCGCCCATGCACACCCGATCTCCTGAGTCAGGTCACGACGCCCGCGTTCCTTGGCGGCGATCACCATCGCCCGGCGTGCGCCTGCGTACGAGCCGGTGCTCCACGCCGGCGGCACCCCGGCCACCCGGGTGCGCAGCGCGAACGGTTCAGAACTCAACTGCTGCGCGCACCCAACGCACCACCGTGTGCCCGGTTGACGACACCCGCCGCACTCGAGGGGCAGGACGAGATCAAGCAGGGCTCGCATGGGTCCACTCTGGCGCAGTGCACGTCTGCCCGGCGGGAAGATCGCATCCGCTGTGGACAGCATTCCCGTTGTCCACAGCCGCCCGCGTCGGCGCGCGGATCAACCGGGCAAGATGGGACTGTTCGAATCCCCGCTGAGTCCGACGATCTCTCGCCAGTAACGGTCGACCGGAGCGTCGCCGATGTTGAGCTGCAACACACCACGACTGTCGGCGACGATCAGCGACCCACCTGGCGAGGCGGAGACGACACGCACCGGCGGCGAAAGGTTTCGACTGGGCAGTGCCTGCACCTGGGCGCCGTCAACTCCTACGGTGACCACTGGACTGTCGTCGGAACGAACCGCAAGCACCAGGGTGCCCGCACTACTCCAGTCCAGGGAGACTGCAGTGTCGGCCAGTCCGGGGGCGACCAGCTTCGGACTGATCAGCGCAACACCCCCGCTCTGCGAACGGGTGACCACCGCGACATAGACCTGCCCACCGACCACCAGCCCGGCCCGGACTCCGTCCCTGGACAGCCGCAGTGCCGTGATGGGACCGCCGAGTGAAGTGATCGAGCCGACGTCCACCGACGAGCTGGACACCTGCCCGGTGGTCGGCTCACGCACTGCACGGATCACCGTCGTTCCGTCTACGGCCACCCACACCGCCCGAGCGTCACTGGACCAGCTGGGCCGCGTCATCGCGTTGCCACTGGCTGCTGTCGCCGCAGTCAACCCGCCAAGGCCGCCGACCAAGAGCTGCACGCGCGATCCGGACTGGGGTTCGGGTGTCGCCGATACAGCAGCGACCTGCTGGCCATCGTTGGAGATCGCCGCTGTCAGTAACGAGTTCGCCTGACCGAGGGGGCCCGCAACCGCTGCCACACCGCTGTCGGTCACCTTCACGAGGGCGCCCTTGTCAATAGCGTGCAGGCCGACATCGGCTCCCGGCGAGGAACTCGGATCGGTCGAGGCGACGTCGGTGGTGTCCCAACCATGCGGGTGCTTCTCGTCCAGCGGCGCCCCGTCGGCCTTGAGGACGTAGGGGCCCCGCACCTGCGCGGCGTCCAGTGTCCACACCACCTGCGCGGCCAGCAGCTGACGTTGGGTGGCATCAAGCTTGTCCACGCCGCCGAAGTCGATGCTGACACCGCCCGAACCCCCGACCGCCGGTACTCCAGCGCCGTTGGCGGTGGTCACGTTGCTCCTCAACCGCACGTCCTTGCCCAGCTCACTCTCCACGCCCTGGACGAGCTGCGGACTCGCCCCGCCGATGAGCAGCTCCACGAGCCTTGCGGCGACCGAGTCGGAATCCCGTGCCACCCAGCGTGGATCTGGCACCACCTTGGTGAGCTCGGGATTGAGGAAGTACACGGGCAGGCGCTGGTAACCCGCGAGGAAATCGCTGCGGTCGAGCACGACGCCGGACGGCAGAGTCACGATCCGCCACTGCCCGTCAACCCGCACGAGCGTCATCCGCGCCTCGTAGCTACCTTGACTCACGTCGTAGGAACCCGTTGCGCTCAACCTTCCGACCCGGTCGGCCCGCAAGAGGATGGTCACCTTGTCGGCCGAGCGGCTGTCGTAGAGCGTGTCGAGGTTGGTGAGCACCGTGGTGCTCGCGCCGTCGTCCCAGTTCTTGGATCCGTCCGCGGTGAGGTACTGCCGGGCAGCGCGGTGCTGACCGCGCTGCGAGCTGCTTGCGGAGATGAAGTCGCGAACCAGCAGATCAGGCTCACGCCCGACAATGGGCGCCTGCTCCGCCTGGGGGCTCGCTTGTGCGCCGACACTGCCGATGACGTGCGGCGCGGAGTCGGTGGGCACGGCGGCGCACCCCGCCAGCGCGACCGCGACGGCCGCCAGGCAGGCCATTCCACGGATCCGGGACATCAGAACTCCTCCGTACCCGAGCTGTTGCTGTGCGCCATCGCCTGCTCGAGCGGCTGCGTCGGGACCAAAGGCAGCGGGCTTGCGGTGAGCTCGACGCCTCGCCGCAAGGGCAAGGTGAGCCGAAAGCACGCGCCGGCACCCGGCTGACCCCAGGCATCCAGCCATCCCCCGTGCAGACGGGCGTCCTCGAGGCTGATCGCGAGACCGAGTCCGCTCCCGCCGGAGCGTCGCACCCGCGAAGGGTCGGCGCGCCAGAAGCGGTTGAACACCAGCTCGACCTCCCCAGGCCGCAGCCCGAAGCCTGAGTCGCGGACGAGCACCGCGACTGCGTCCTCGGAGGTTCGCATCTGTACCAGCACCGGCTTGCCCTCCCCGTGGTCGAGCGCGTTGGCCAACAGGTTGCGCAAGACACGCTCGACTCTGCGGGCATCGACCTCCGCGACCACCGGCACGTCGGGAAGGTCGAGCACCAGCTCAGTTCCGGTCTGCACAGCCAGGTGACGCACCGTCTCGATCGCTCCGCGAACACAGGCCCGAATATCCAGCGGCTCGGCGGCAAGCTCAGCCATGCCGGCGTCATGTCTGCTGATCTCCAGCAGGTCGGCCAGCAGCGACTCAAAGCGATCCAGCTCGGCGACCAGTAGTTCCGCCGACCGCCGCAGCGCCGGGTTCATGTCCTCGCTACCGGCATGCAGCACGTCTGCAGCCATCCGCACAGTGGTCAAGGGGGTGCGCAGCTCGTGGCTCACGTCCGAGGTGAACCGTCGTTGTAGTGCGCCGAACTCCTCCAACTGACCGATCTGCTCGGCGAGACTCTCCGCCATGTCATTGAACGCCAAGCCGAGCCTCGCGACGTCGTCCTCGCCGCGCACGCGCATGCGTTCGTCCAGATGGCCCTCAGCGAAGCGCTCGGCAACGTCAACCGCTGCGCGGACCGGCAATACCACCTGGCGGGTGACGAGTGCCGCGATTCCGGCCAGCAAGAGCAGCAGGACGGCGGCACCGATCGCGAGCGTCCCCTGGATCAGGTTGATGTTGCGCTCCTCGCTGTTGAGCGGGAACACCAGGTAGAGCTCGAGACCGGCCACGTCCGACGGCGCCGGAGTACCCACCACCAAGGTCGGGACACCCGCGACGGACGTGTATTCGTAAGTGAGCTGCCCAGCCTGCACGAAGGGCCGCAGGGAACCCGGAATCTCGGCGACCGGTCCGCTTGTGACCGCCCCGCGCGGGCCGTCACCACGAACGATGAGTACCGGTTCGAACGCCCCGGCACCGCCACTGGAGGACCTGGCGAGGTCCGTGCCGGGGTTGGTCAGAGCCGCGCTTGCACTGTTGAGTCTGCTCGTCAACGAGTTGCTCTCGTCCGCGCCGGCCAGCTCCCGCTGCACGGTCGCCCGCGCGCGCTCCACCTCCTCGGTGGCCGCATTCACCTTGTCGTCCAACAACCTTGCCGTGATCTGGCTGACGAGTACCAGGCCCAGCACCAGCACCACGAGGGTGGACAGGATCAGGGTGGAGGTGACCACCCGGAGCTGCAGCGACCGGCGCCACCAGTAGACGAAGCCGCCAGCAGCGGCGGCAGCGGTGTGGTACGCGTCGCGGATACCGTAGTGGATCTTCTTCGTCAGGCGGGTGACAGCGGGTGGCCGTCCACTCACGGCGGTCCGGCCTTGTATCCGACGCCACGAACGGTGAGCACCACCTCCGGGTGCTCAGGGTCGATCTCGATCTTGGCCCTCAGGCGCTGGACGTGGACGTTGACGAGCCGGGTGTCCGCCGCGTGGCGGTATCCCCAGACCTGCTCGAGAAGCACGTCGCGGGTGAACACCTGCCGTGGCTTGCGCCCGAGCGCAACCAGCAGGTCGAACTCCAGCGGGGTCAGCGATATCGGGGCACCGTTGCGGGTCACCTGGTGAGCGGGCACGTCAATGGTCACGTCCGCGATGTTCAGGATCTCGGCAGGGACGTCATCAGTTCGCCGCAGCCGCGCACGGATCCGCGCGATCAACTCCTTGGGCTTGAACGGCTTCATGACGTAGTCATCCGCGCCGGACTCAAGTCCGAGCACCACGTCGACGGTGTCCGTCTTCGCGGTGAGCATCACGATGGGCACCCCCGACTCCACGCGGATGGCGCGGCACACATCGATGCCGTTCATGCCCGGCAACATGAGGTCGAGCAGCACCAGATCGGGCTTGAACTCGCGAACGGCAGCCACCACGCGCGTGCCGTCGCCGACCACCGCCGCGTCCATGCCCTCGCCATGCAGCACGATGGTCAGCATTTCGGCCAACGCTGCGTCGTCGTCAACCACCAAGATCCGAGGCTTCATGCCCCACATGGTGACATCCTGGGCGCGCGGGACGATGCATCGGCACGTTTACCGGTGATCTTCTTCGCTAGCACCGTCCGTGCAGCAGCCGCTCGGCGAGCTGGTCGATGCTCACGGCTTCAGCCTCGGGGGACGTCTCACGTGCAGGTACGTGCACCAACCACGGCGAGACCCAGCCGTCGTGCGCCAAACCCTCGTACACCGCGCCGGTGCGCTCCTGCAGCGCGGCATCCCGCTCGAAGGCATCGCGGGTGCGGCTCGCGTCCGCGGACTCCCGCTGCGCCGCCCGTGAGGCCGCGACGTCCAGCGGCACCCTCAACAGCACCTGCAGTGTCGGCACCGGCAGCGAGAACTGACCGAACTCCAGCTCGCGTACCCATTCCTGAAACTCACCCTGCGCGTCCTGGTGCAGCCGGGCCGCGCCGAAAGCGGCGTTCGACGCTGCGTAGCGGTCGAGCAGCACCACGTCGTGCTGCTTGCGCATCGTCGTCAACTCCGCTGCCGCGTCCGCACGATCCAGCGCGAAGAGCACCGCCATCCCGTACACGCTGTCCCCAAGGTCACCGACCTTGCCGTGCAAGGCGGCGGACACCAGGTCGGCATGCACCGACCGTCCGTAACGAGGAAACGCCATTGATGCGACTCGCGCGCCCCTCGCGCGGAGCTGGACCGTGAGCGCGGTGGTCAACGTGCGTTTCCCTGCCCCGTCGAGGCCTTCCACTGCTACTAGTGCACCCACGGCGCCTCAGCGTAGTGCTTGTCCCGAAACGCATTCAGGGCCCGCACTGTCGTCTCGGTGCGCGAGATGGGACAGTGCAGGCCCTGAATGCGAGTCAGTGCGTGGGGTCAGTAGCGGTAGTGGTCCGGCTTGTACGGGCCCTCGACGTCCACGCCGATGTACTCCGCCTGCTCCTTGGTGAGCTTGGTCAGCGTGCCGCCGAGCGCTTCGACGTGGATTCGCGCCACTTTCTCGTCCAGGTGCTTGGGCAGGCGGTACACCTCGTTGTCGTACTCGTCCGGCTTGGTCCACAACTCGATCTGGGCTATCACCTGGTTGGCGAAGGAGTTGCTCATCACGAAGCTGGGGTGTCCCGTGGCGTTGCCGAGGTTCAGCAGGCGGCCCTCGCTGAGCACGATGATGGAGTGCCCGTCGGGGAACACGAACTCGTCGACCTGTGGCTTGATGTTGATGCGGCGAATATCACCACGGCCCTGCAGTCCGGCCATGTCGATCTCGTTGTCGAAGTGGCCGATGTTGCCGAGGATGGCCTGGTGCTTCATCTGCTCCATGTGCTTGAGCGTGATGATGTCCAGGTTTCCGGTGGAGGTGATGACGATGTCCGCCTTGCCGATGGCCTGGTCGACCGTCTCCACCGAGAAGCCATCCATCATGGCCTGCAGGGCGCAGATGGGGTCGGCCTCAGCGACGACGACACGCGCACCCTGGCCCTTCAGCGCCTCCGCGCAGCCCTTGCCCACGTCGCCGTAGCCGGCCACGAGGCAGAGCTTGCCGCCGATGAGCACGTCAGTGCCGCGGTTGATGCCGTCGATCAGCGAGTGCCTGGTGCCGTACTTGTTATCGAACTTGCTCTTGGTCACAGAGTCGTTGACGTTGATCGCGGGGAAGACCAGCTCACCTGCGGCGGCGAACTGGTACAGGCGGTGGACGCCTGTGGTGGTCTCCTCGGTCACGCCCTTGATCGCGTCGGCGGTCTCGGTCCACTTGGTGGTGCTGGCGGCCAAGGAGCGCCGGAGCGCGTCCAGCACTACGCGATACTCCTCGGAGTCACCATCCTCGGTGGAGGGCACGACGCCGGCCTTCTCGTACTGGGCACCCTTGAGGACGTACATCGTGGCGTCACCGCCGTCGTCGAGGATCATGTTGGCGGTCTGGCCGTCGGGCCAGGTGAGCATCTCCTCGGCGCACCACCAGTACTCCTCCAGCGACTCGCCCTTCCACGCGAAGCACGGCACGCCCTTGGGCTCCTCGGGGGTCCCGTGCCGACCGACGACGACGGCGGCGGCCGCGTGGTCCTGGGTGGAGAAGATGTTGCAGGAGGCCCACCTCACCTCAGCACCGAGGTCCACCAAAGTCTCGATGAGCACAGCCGTCTGCACCGTCATGTGGAGTGAACCGGAGATACGTGCACCCTTGAGGGGCTGCGCCTCCGAGTACTCACGACGCAGGGTGGTCAGACCCGGCATCTCGTGCTCGGCAAGCCGAATCTCCTTGCGGCCGAACTCGGCCAGCGAAAGGTCCGCAACCTTGAAGTCGATGCCGTTGAGCGTGTCGGCGGTGAGTGGGAGTGCAGCCGTGGTCATCAGTGTCTTCTCCTCGTCGGGGGAATGCGCGGCACCAGGCTATCTGTAGCGCAGCGAGTGGCGCACAGGTGATACACGGTGCAGGGTGGACAATATGGAACACCGAAAGATCGCAGACCGCGATGTCAGCGCAATCGGGCTGGGCGCCATGCCGATGTCGGTTGCTGGACGGGGCGACCACGCCCAGTCGATCAGGACCATCCATGCCTCGCTCACCGCGGGTGTGACGTTGATCGACACAGCCGATGCCTACTGCATGGACAGCTCCGACTTCGGGCACAACGAGACGCTGATCGCCGAGGCGCTGCGGCACTGGGGCGGAGATTCAGACGACGTGCTGGTGGCCACCAAGGGCGGACACACCAGGGGCAGTGACGGCAGCTGGGGGGTGAACGGCCGCCCGGAGTACCTCCACGAAGCCTGCGAGGCGTCCCTACACCGACTCGGAGTGGAATCGATTGGCCTGTACCAGTTCCACCGGCCCGACCCAGAGGTCCCGATCGAGGAGTCGGTCGGGGCGCTCGGGCAGTTGTTGGACGCCGGGAAGATCCGGATGGCAGGGGTGTCGAACGTCAACTCAGAACAGATTCGCATCGCACGGGAGGTGCTCGGCGGCCGACTCGCGAGCGTGCAAAACCAGTACTCGCCGAGTTTTCGGTCCTCCAGGATCGAGCTGGACATGTGCGCCGAGCTGGGCATCGCGTTCCTGCCGTGGTCACCGCTGGGCGGGATCTCCAAAGCCGGCGAGCTCGGCGCCACCCACAGCGTCTTCGCCGAGGTCGCCAAGGAACACGGCGTGACCCCGCAGCAGGTTGCACTGGCCTGGATGCTGGCCGCGTCGGACGTAGTGGTCCCGATTCCCGGCGCATCCCGCCCAAAAAGCGCAGTCGCCTCCGCCGCAGCCTCCGAACTTCTGCTCTCCCCCGAGCAACTCGCTCGCCTGAACGCTTCCTGACACGCCAGCCGTCAGGAAGCGGCCGCGGGCTGGCCGGGCGATTCCAGCCCTTCGGCGGGGTGCCCCGGCTCGGCGTTGTGGAACTCGGCACGGTAAAGATCGGGCTCGAGGTAGATCACCCGGGCGGCGGGAACGGCGTTGCGCACCCGGAGCTCCGCAGCGTCGATAGCTGCAGCCAGCTGGCCACCGGATACCGTCCCGGCAACGGCCACCTTGGCGGCGACGAGCATCTCCTCGGGGCCGAGGTACTGCGTCTTGCAATGGATGACTCGGTCGATCCCGTCGCCGACGAGCGCATGCAGGATCGCGGACTCCTCGGCAGGCGTGGCGCCCTCCCCGATCAGTAGGCTCTGCATCTCCATGATGAGCACAACGGCTATCGCGCCGAGCAGCACACCGATAGCCACCGTGCCCACGCCGTCCCACACCGGATCACCGGTGAGGATGCTCAGCCCGACACCGACCAGGGCAAACACCAGACCGACGAGCGCGCCGGCGTCTTCCAAGAGCACCACAGGCAGCTCAGGGCTGCGGGACGTACGGATGAACTGCCACCAGCTCGCCTGGCCCTTGAGGGGACGCGACTCATGCACGGCTGTTCGAAAGCTGTACCCCTCCAGAGCGGCGGCCACCACGAGGATGCCTACTGCCACGGCCGGTGCACTCAGTGCCTCGGGGTGGCTGATCTTGTGGATGCCCTCATACAGCGCGAACATCGATCCGAGCGTGAACAGAACGAGCGCCACGATAAACGAGTAGAAGTAGCGGCTACGTCCGAACCCGAAGGGGTGCAATCGGTTTGCCGCCCGCTTCGCCTGATTCTGTCCCAGCAGCAGCAAGCCCTGGTTTGAGGTGTCGGCCACCGAGTGAACGGCTTCTGCGAGCATCGACGACGAGCCGGTAATCAGGAAACCGACGAACTTGGCGACGGCTATCCCGGCGTTCGCGGCGAGTGCGGCCACGATCGCCTTGCTACTGCCACCTGTGGACATGTGCTCGACTCCTCATTCCTCGTCCAACCCGGCCCTGACCCGAAACACCTGCGCACCATCACTACCTGCAACCGCAGTTACCGAAGGCTCGCCAGCCGGCGACCACGCTGAGCAGCCCTTGGTGAGCAACAGCTCGGTTTCTCCGCTGGACAACCGGACCTCGCCAGCCGTGCACAACAAGATCTGCGGACCGAGGTGGGTCATCGTGCTCACGTCACCTGGCCCGAGCTCGAGCCGGGACAGCCGGAACTCGCGAGTCGGAGTGAGATACACCCGTTCGCCGCCCTGCGGCGACCCGGTGAGCACGGGGACACTGCCGGCCGCAAAGTCGAGCACGCGCAGCAACTCAGGCACGTCGACGTGCTTGGGCGTCAGTCCCCCGCGCAACACGTTGTCGGAGTTGGCCATCACCTCGACGGCAACACCGCGCAGGTAGGCATGCAGGTTGCCAGCCGGAAGAAAGATCGCCTCGCCTGCTCGAAGCGTCACCCTGTTCAGCAACAACGACGCCAGCACACCGACATCTCCGGGATACCTCTCCCCGAGCTCGATCGCCGTCCGGGCCTCCGCGGCGAACTCACCATCGCGCTCCGCCAGGTCCACGCAGCTCTTCAGCACCGCCGGCAAGAGCTTGTCGAGCGCCGACCGCGGCAGAGTGATCCAGGTGGTGAACAACGCTCTCAGTCCTTGCGGGTCCGGCTGACCGGCCAGCAGGGCGAGATGATGGGTGAGCTGGGGGCAGTTCAGCGCGGTCAGCAGAGCTACCGTGTGGTCGATGCGCCGGAACCCGGCCAACGCATCGAAGTCGGTGAGCGCGCACAGCAGCTCGGGCTTGTGGTACTCGTCGCGATAGTTGCGCTCGGGAGAGTCTCGCGGCACGGACCGTCGCTCCTCGGCGGCGAAGCCGTCCTTGGCCTGCTGAGCGCTCGGGTGGGCCTGCAAGGACAGCGGCTCGACCGCTGCGAGCACCTTGAGCAGGTAGGGCAGCCGGTCGCCGAACTGATGGCGACACGCCGCGCCGAGGTGGAACTGCGGGTTCTCCTCGATTGCCGCGAGCAGCGAGCGTGGCCCGTCCGGGCCGAGGATGCGGGCTGGGTCACCCGGATGGGCACCCATCCACAGCTCGGCCTCTGGATGGGGCGAAGGAACCGGGCGACCGGTCAGCTCGGCAATCGCAGTGCGTGATCCCCACGCGTAACTGCGCACCGCCCCCTGCATCTGCTGCACGTCTGCTCTACTCCCGTCCCAAGACTCTCACGCACGTACTCGTCGACACACGCCCGTCGCGCTATGCAGCTAGCCCCAGGTACACCGACGCCGTCTCGCACCGTGCGGCGAGGAGCAGCAGCTCAGCTGCCGCATTCAGCCGCAGCAGACCTGAATCGATCGCCCCGACGGCCAGTTCGACGTCAGGCAAGCTTGCGCTGCGCGCCCGCAGCCGCGGTTCCTCATCGGCAGTCCCGAGCACCACCGCCCGAACCGGCGCCCCAGGCAGGACACCGTCGATCGCGGGATCGTGAAAGAGCGAGTCGACCGGCTCAGGGCGGCCCGGCCGGTGCGAGTCCTGCTGGTGTTGGTGCCACTGCGCGGCGACCGCCTCATCAAGGCCGGCCGCAGCCGCAACCACCCCGGCGTGACGCAGCAACGACGCTGCCACGTAACCGGCCAACACACGGGATGCCGCCGAGTCACCGGCGATCACCAGCCTGCGATCGGCACAGCGCACGGCGAGCGACTTGGCCGGGTTGGCGAACAGCTCGCTGCTCGGCTGGTTGCGTTCGGCCTCCGCGTCGAGCTCATCGGCGAGCGCGTCAAGATCCGGCGTCGGAGCCACCTGAAGGGCACCGAGCACCGAGAGCCCAACAGCGACGAAGCGCTGCAGTCCCATGCCGTCGGGGATCCGCAGTCGCGGTGGCAGCAACAGGGCGCGGCCTCGACCTGCGGGGGCCAGGACACCGTCCTCCGGGGCTGCCAGCACCACGTCTGCACCGCGCCCGACCGCCAGGGCCACCGACTCGGCGAGCGGCTGGTCGCCAGCGTCATCGGTGCACACAACCACCACGTCCAGCGGTCCGACCCAGCGCGGCGTGCGTGCCGCGTGCAGCACGGGAACGGTGCTGATGCCGCCGAGGAGCGCCTGCAGCAACGACGCCGCGTGCCGTGCAGGTCCACGCGGAGCCACCAGGACAATGCTGCGGACGGTGTTGCCCTCCAGTCGCGCGAGCTCATCCTTCTGCGCGGCCACGGCACGCACCGAGGATCCAGCGGACGCGGTGCCGTGCAGCCATCCGTCGCGATCGGCGGCAAGGAGCCGAGTCACGTCGTCGAGATCAGCCGGATCGAACGCAGTGCTGGGGACCCACGAGGTCCTCATGACGCCGGCGGGTCGTCAAGCGGAAGGGTTCCCTCCGGCAGCGCCTCGTCGAGGAGCAGAACCGGGATGCCGTCGACGACCGGGAAGCTCCGGCCACAGCTGGTGCAGGTGAGGGCGTCCGCGGTGGCATCGTCCGGAGTTCCGAGCTGCAACGGCGCGTGCTCGTCGCACGGGCAGGCCAAGATCTCCATCAGCTGGGGGTCAAGCACAACAGCCATGGTCAGCCGTCCTCTCTCGTTGCGTGCAGCACGTCCATGCAGGGGTCCACATTAGTCAAGGCTGCCGGCTACGCGCGCACGATGGCGAGCACCTCGTCACGCAGGGCCGCGACGGCCGCATCATCGACGGCCTCGATGTTCAACCGAAGGAGTGGCTCCGTGTTGGACGCGCGGAGGTTGAACCACGCACCCTCGCCCAGGTCGACCGTCGTGCCGTCCAACGTGTCTACGGACACCGTCCGGTCGGCGAACGCCGCGCACACCGCGGCAGTGCGTGCTGCCCCGTCGTCGACGGTGGAGTTGATCTCCCCGGAGGCTGCGTATCGGGTGTACTCGGCCATCAGCTCCGACAGCGGCCGGTCCTGCTCCCCCAGCGCCGCGAGGACGTGCAGCCCCGCCAGCATTCCGGAGTCTGCGCACCAGAAGTCCTTGAAGTAGTAGTGCGCCGAGTGCTCTCCGCCGAAGACGGCACCACTCTCGGCCATCTCCTGCTTGATGAACGAGTGCCCCACTCGCGTGCGTATCGGGGTTCCGCCGAGCTCACTCACCAACTCGGGGACGGCGCGCGAGGTGATCAGGTTGTAGATGATGCTTGCTCCGGGAGTCTTCGCGAGCGCGCGCGCGGCCACCAGCGCGGTGACTGCCGATGGCGACACCGGCTCTCCACGCTCGTCGACCACGAAGCAACGGTCCGCGTCACCGTCGAAGGCCAAACCGATGTCCGCACCCGTGCGACGGACGTGTTCCTGCAGGTCCACCAGGTTGGCGGGGTCCAGGGGGTTTGCCTCATGGTTGGGGAAGTTGCCGTCGAGCTCGAAGAACAGCGGTTCGACGGTCACCGGCAGCGGGCCCAGCACCGCGGGCACGGTATGCCCGCCCATCCCGTTGCCCGCGTCCACCGCGACGGTGAGCGCCCGCAGCTTTGAGCAGTCGACCAGGCTGCGCAGGTACTCGGCGTACTGGGCGAGCACGTCGCGATCAGTGATCGTTCCGGGGGTCGCAACCAGGTCCGGAAGCTGCTCGGCGACCTCCGCCCGGATGCGCGCCAAGCCGGTGTCCTGCCCGACCGGCTTGGCGCCGGCACGGCACATCTTGATGCCGTTGTAGCGCGCCGGGTTGTGGCTCGCGGTGAACATCGCACCCGGGCAGTCCAGAGCACCCGAAGCGAAGTAGAGCTGATCGGTGGACGCCAGACCGATGTTCACCACGTCCAGTCCCTGGGCGATGACACCACCGGAGAACGCCGCGGCAAGCGCCGGTGAGGACTCGCGCATGTCGTACCCGACAACCACGCGAACCGGCGTTTCCGCGTCCTCGAGGACCAGGCGGGCAAACGCGGCACCGATGTCTCGCACCAGCTCCTCGTCGATCTGTTCGCCGACGACTCCCCGCACGTCGTAGGCCTTGATCACCGCCTGCAGCAACTCGGCGCGATCCAGCAGCACCTGCTTGTCCACGAAATGCTCCCGCCCGTCGCCGCTCACCAAGATCATCGGGGGTAAGCCTAGCTGCGAACTGACGCGCGCCGTGTCAGTCCTGGCCGGGTCAGTCCTGCGGATCGGGCAAGACACGAAGGTGGCCACGGCGTCCGGTGGTCCGACCTTGCTCATTTCCTGCGGCGACAGTGCGTTCGTGGGCCGCGCTCGACGACGGGGGCCGATCACTGCGCCCGGCCTCGCGCACGGCCTCGGCGAGGGCTGTGAGGTCGTCGTCGTCCGGCTGCGCGGGACCGAAGCCGCCGACGTGCCGGACAACCTCCCAGTCGCGGGGCGCCGTCAGCCGCAGCGCGTGGACCTCACACAGGTCGTAGGAGTGCGGCTCGTCATTGGTGGCCAAGGGACCAACCACTGCAGTGGAGTCCGAGTAGACGTAGGTCAGCGTGGCGACTGCCGGATGCGCGCACCCAGGTCGGGAACACCGCCGCGTTGATCTCACGGCCGAGACATTAGACCCACAGTCGTCCCGGCGGTGCTCGACGCGCCGATTCGCTGCGTACTCTGCTCCGCATGAGGCCATCACCGCGAGCACGACCGAGACGCTCCGCGCGGCGGTCGGAGTTGCGGGGGCGCGGGATACGGGGCCCCCTGCTGCCGAGCACCCTGCCTGCGTGGCACACGCGGGCCGAGCATTTCGACGGCCTGGTGCTGGAAGCACTGTCCCCGATCAACCACCGTTGGCACGAACAGCTCCGGTCACTGGACATCGCCGTTGACGAGGTGCCACCGGTCCGGGCCTCCGACATCGAGCGGGTGCGGAGCAACGATCCTGACGCGATGACGTGGCCTCCGGAGGTGCTCGCCGACGCAGCCGTGCCGCTGGCTCGGCTGGTCGAAGCCGGAGTAGATCGCCACGGCGACGCGACCCGCGCACGGATCGTGCTCTTCCGCAGGCCCCTGGAGCTACGCGCGAAACAGCCCGAGGACCTCGCTGACCTGCTCCACGAAGTGCTGGTCGAGCAGGTCGCTACTTATCTCGGCCTCGACGCAGCGACCATCGACCCCGACGGCGAGGTTGACGGGGGACCGGACGAGCCGGACGAGGACTGAGTTCACGCGCGCGACGTGAACGCGGAGGTACTGCGAGCAACAGTGTGAACAGAAGTACCCCCGCCTGCACCAACAGGAGGATGCTGCGCACTGTGTCCGAGCGCTGCACCGTCACCTCACTCGAGCCCGCAGGCAGCGCCACTCCGACCAGGTGGCCGTAGGCCGGAGCTACCGCCACCGCGGTGCCGTTCACGTGTACATCCCAGCCCGCTCCGTCCTCTGCCGCCAGCACCAGCAAGCGCCCCTCGGCGCCACTGGACACGCGGACACCCAGGGCTGGTGGCGCACCGGGCACCGGACTGGTGCCACTCACCGCCTCGGCGGTGTTCCCGGTCGCGCCGGGTGCCCGGCCACCGGTTCGGGCAGCGAATGCCAGGCCAGGATCGAGCACCCTGGCACCCCGGGCGGGCAGATTCGTCCGCAAGACCGCACGTCCGTCCGAGGTGGCACCAGCATCAGCGAGGAGCCCTTCCGCCCCCCCGCCACCGACTCGTGATCCAGCAGGCAGCACCACGGCGCCCACTCCCGCCGCGGCGGCTTCGGCGACAGCGCCGGCCGCCGCGTTCTCCCCGCCCCCGGCAATCGCTTCGCTCCACGCTGCCACCCTGCGGGCTGCTCCAGGCGTGGGCACGAGATCGTCGTCACCCATCTGGGGCAACGCCGGCGAGCTGAGCCGTGCGGGCTGGTCGCCGGAGGCGACGCTGAGCACGAGCGCCCCGTTCGCCACGAGCTCGGATTCCAGCGCAACCGGCAAGGACGGTCTCGGTCGTGCCCGAACGCCACCCTGAGAGCCACCCAACACCGCGCCGACACCCAGTACCGCCACCACTGCGAGGGCCAGCACCGTCGCGGGTCGGCGACGCGTCAGGTCCGGCCCTGGCCTGCGGGCACGCTCCTGCAGGCCCACCACCAGGATCAGAAACAGGCCGGCCGCCAGAAGAATCAGCGCGGGCCCGGGGTTGCCCGCCACCACGGCCCCATCAGGCAGTCGCGCTCGCCGCGTCCCGGCCACTCCCACAGCGGCTCCCGCACCGAGCAGGACCATGGCCAGAGCGGGCAGCATTCGCACGGTGGGGGCGACGATGAGCATGAGCACGGCAACCAGCACGACAAGGGCGCCGGCAGCCGCGGGGACGCCTTGACCGAGCGTCAACAGGTGGACCTCGGCGAAGGAGCTCAGGCCCGCTGTGGAGCCCACGCCGTGCAGCAGAACGTCGGGTTGACTGAGCAGCACCGCGGGCCAGGGCAGGAGCAGACCCACCGGCAGCAGGACAACGAAGAAGAGGGCGGCGGCACGCCGGACGCCGGTGCCCGGGGCAGGGCGCAGCAGCACGAACCCCACCAGCGCCACCAGCACCACCAGCAGGTACACCAGTGGGGAGGCACTGGTGAGCACGGCCAGTGCGAGCGCCGTCGCCGCGGTCGTGGACAGCCAGCGGGAACGACCGGTGCCCACGCCCTCGCTGTCCACACCCGCCGGCGCCCCGCGCAGCACGCTGGCGACGCCCGCGAGCACGACGGGCAGCAAGATGTAGGTGAACAGTGTGTCGACCCGACCGTAGGAGCCCGCCGAGACCCCCACCGGCAGCAAAGCCCACAGCGCTGCCAGCACCGCCCGCTGCCCACGGCTGAGCATGGCCCCATGGGTGGCGCAGTACGCCGAGAGCCCCGCGAGCGGCAGGGCAGCCAGCAACAGCACCGCCACCGCGTGGTCCGCGCCGCCGAAGGGCACACCGAGCAGCCCGAACAGCCCACTCAGCGCCGCTGCGGGCGAAGCCGTGCCCCCGCCCACGGGGTGCCACTCCTGCAGATAACTCCTCAGCAGGGTGCCGCTGCCGGACGCGGCTGGTAACAGCCCATCACCGGACACGGTGATGCCGATCCGTTCCCGGTTGACCGCGAAGGTCATGGCGACAAGGAAGGCTAGAAGCAGCACGAGCGGGGAGGTCAGGAAGCGCCTGGAGGCCACGCGCAGCCGGGCACCTGAACCCCGCCCCTCACGCTCGGCATCGCGCTTGTCCTGGTCCTCCCGCTGTTCGCTTGCCCGGGCGGGATCACGGAGACTGGGTGTGGGGCGGTGGGCGGCATGCACCGCACCAGTCTGCTCCTGTGACACACCGACCACGACGCGGTCCTCACTCGGGAGGCCAGCGGTACTCACAGATCCGCGAACGCTCGGACGCGCGCAGCGTGAACTGCACGACCGGTCCGGGCCGTCGGCCGAAGTCAGACTGCGCTGCGCTTCAGTCGGCGGCGCTCGCGCTCGGAGAGACCACCCCAGATTCCGAAGCGCTCATCGTGCGCGAGCGCGTACTCGAGGCACTCGTCACGTACCTCGCACCCGGTGCAGATTCGCTTTGCCTCGCGGGTGGAGCCGCCCTTCTCGGGGAAGAACGCCTCCGGATCAGTCTGCGAGCACAGCGCGTTCTCCTGCCACTGCTCGTCGAGAAAGTCCAACGACGGATCTGCGGCAAACAGCGTGTCGAGCATCGGTGGTACCACAGACAGGGGTCGAACGTCTGCGCTACCAGTCATGCTGCTGTGTTCTGGCATGCCAGCCTCCTTCAGCACGGTCTTCCTCAGAATGCATATGTAGAGATGCTCGCGCCCAACCCCAGCATTGCGGTGAGTTACATCTCCGTCACAGACTGTCACAACTTCGTCGATAACAACACCCTTGTAATTAGACCCGACGGCGGAGCGACGGTCAAGTGAGGACAGAATTCCGCATTACCACCCCACGCCGACAAAGCATCTGGACGACAGGCGTGATCCTTGTCATAGTCGGAAACTGCTGAAGCTGTGCCATGAGGGGCATCGAGGTAACGCCGCCAGGGAGACTGAACACCGTGACAACCCGCCGTGCTCCACTACGTAATCTCCCCAGCCCACTTTTCCTCGGACTCGTCGTGGTGAGCGTGCTGGGCGGTGTGCTGCTCAGCGGCGCTGCAGGCACCCAGGAGCACCTGCTCCAGGCCGGTGCAGTGCTGCTCGTTCTGGGCGGCTGGGCCGTCACACTGTGCCTGCACGAGTTCGGGCACGCCGCAGTCGCCTTCTACGGTGGAGACACCTCGGTACGGGACAAGGGCTACCTGCGACTCGACCCGAGGCGATACACCGATCCCATGCTCAGCATCGTGCTGCCGATCGCCCTGCTGGCGATCGGTGGAATCCCCTTGCCCGGTGGTGCCGTCTGGATCGAGCGCCACCGGCTCCGGTCCCGTGCCGTCGAGTCGGCAGTGTCCGTCGCCGGACCCGCGGTCAACCTCGCCAGCGGGATCCTGCTGACAGTGACAGCCGCCAACGTCAGCATGGCACTGCCACTGGCGGAGGTCATCTCATACCTGGCGTTGATCCAGATTGTGGCATTCCTCCTGAACATCCTTCCGGTGCCTGGCCTCGATGGTTTCGGAGTGCTCGATCCGTACCTGTCGGAGTCGACACGAGTGCTGGCGAACAAGGTCCGGCCCTACGCGCCTCTCGCGCTGTTCGCGCTGCTGTTCTCCTCGCCCACCGCCGCGCGTTGGCTGTTCGACGTGGCCCGGCTGATCCTCGAGGGGCTCGGCGGTTCCTCCCTGCTAGCCAGCATCGGACAGTCCGGCTTCCTCTTCTGGCGCTAGCCGTCCCCGAGGGCCATGTGCAAGGTGGGACACCTCGTAAGCGCTGTCCCGATAGGCTCGTGCACCGTGAAGGTGACGGTGTTGGTCGGCGGAGTTGGCGGAGCGCGTTTCCTACAAGGGCTGGAGGCGTTACTCGGTCTGGGTGAGCACTCCCACCACGAGGTGACTGCACTGGTGAACGTGGGCGACGACGTCTGGATGCACGGGTTGCGGATCTGCCCCGACCTGGACACCTGCATGTACACCCTCGGCGGTGGCGTTGACGTGGAACGCGGCTGGGGGCAGGCACGGGAGACGTGGACGGTCAAGGAAGAGCTGGCCGCCTACGGCGCCGATCCTGACTGGTTCGGGCTTGGTGACCGTGACATCGCCACGCACCTCATCCGGACCCGCATGCTCAATGCCGGGTACCCGCTCTCCGCGGTGACCGACGCCCTCTGCACCAGGTGGCAGCCGAAGGTCCGACTGCTGCCGGTTACCGACGACCGCTGCGAGACGCACGTGGTCATCACCGATCCCGCCGACGGCGAGAAGCGCGCGGTGCACTTTCAGGAATGGTGGGTGCGCCACCGCGCGCAGGTACCCACCCACTCCTTCGTCCAGGTCGGCGCCGAGCAGGCGAGCCCGGCACCCGGCGTCCTCGAGGCCATCGGTCAGGCCGACGCTGTGCTCCTCGCGCCGTCAAACCCGGTGGTCAGCATCGGGGCGACCCTGGCGGTTCCGGGACTCCGCGCCGCCCTGCGGTCCACCGCCGCCAAGGTGGTCGGACTGTCCCCCATCGTCGCCGACCGGCCGTTGCGGGGGATGGCCGACACGTGCCTGTCCGTGGTCGGCGTCGACACAACAGCGGAAGCCGTCGGACGCCACTACGGCGCACGCTCGGCCACCGGCTTGCTCGACGGCTGGCTCGTGGACGCCGGCGACTCCGCCGAGGTGCCGGGCGTGCAGGTTCGATCCGTCCCACTGCTGATGACCGACACCGCCGCGTCCGCGGAGATGGCACGGGAGGCGTTGGAGCTGGCGGGCATCACTGTATGAGCGACCACGCGAGCGCCGGGGAGCTCCGACTGATTCCCGTCACCGGGCTGCCCGAGTTCCGCCCCGGTGACGATCTTGTGGCTGCCCTGCGCACGGCCGCGCCTTGGCTGGCCGATGGCGATGTCGTGGTCATCACCAGCAAGGTGATCTCCAAAGTGGAGGGACGACTCGTCCCAGCACCATCCGACCAGGAGGAACGGGAAGCCCTGCGGCGTGAGCTCGTCGAGTCCGAAGCAGTGCGCGTCGTGGCCCGCCGCGGTCGCACCCTGATCACCGAGAACCGCCTCGGGCTCGTGCAAGCAGCATCAGGTATCGACAGCTCGAACGTGGTTACCACGGAGCTCGCTCTGCTGCCCGTCGCCCCGGACGCCAGTGCCGCGCGATTGCGGGCCGAACTGAAGCAGGCCCTCGGCGTCACCGTGGCCGTCGTCATCACCGACACCATGGGCCGGGCCTGGCGCGTGGGACAGACCGATGCGGCGATCGGCTCGGCGGGGCTGGCGGTACTGCACGGCTACGCAGGCAGCACCGACGCGCACGGAAACGACCTCGTGGTCACCGAAGTCGCTGTGGCCGACGAGATCGCCGCAGCTGCCGATCTGGTGAAGGGCAAGCTCGGCGGCGTTCCCGTCGCCGTGCTGCGCGGCTACTCCCCTCTCGACAACGGCTCGACCGCAGCCGACCTGGTGCGTGAGGGCACCGAGGACTTGTTCTCCCTGGGCACGGCGGAAGCACTGGCCCAAGGCCGGCGGGAAGCCTTGCTGCGCAGGCGTTCGGTCCGGGCGTTCACCAACGAACCGGTGGACCCGACGGCCGTGCGGCGCGCTGTGGGGCTGGCGCTCACCGCACCCGCACCGCACCACACCGCACCGGTCCGATTCGTGTGGCTACGCAGTGCGCAGCCACGCACTCGACTCCTGGACGCCATGGCCCAGGCCTGGCGCGCCGACCTCGCCGCCGACGGCCTCGACGAAGCGGCAATCCGGCGGCGAGTCGACCGAGGTGCGTTGCTGCGCGACGCACCGGAGATCCTGATCCCCTTCAGCGTGCCCGATGGTGCACACAACTATCCCGACGCGCCCCGGCAGGCCGCCGAGCAGACCATGTTCACCGTGGCCGCGGGCGCGGCCGTGCAGGGCTTGCTCGTGGCCCTGGCCGCCCAGGACCTCGGATCCTGCTGGGTCGGATCCACCATCTTCACCCCCGAGCTGGTGCGCGCACAGCTCGACCTCCCAGCCGACTGGCGGCCGCTCGGTGCCATCGCCATCGGGCATCCACTGACGGAGCTGGACGTCCGCGAGCCCAAGAATCCCGACGCGGGCTTGGTGGAACTGTGAACCCGACACTTCATTCCGCAGCCACCCAACAGCTCACCGACTGGCGTACGGACGATCCTGGGCAGAACGCCGTGCGGCACACCATGCTCGCCTTCCTTGCTGCCCGCCCCGATGCCTGCACGCGCGCGTGCGTGCCCGGGCACCTGACGGCCTCCGCGCTGGTTCTCGACCACGACGGCACGCACGTGCTGTTGACCCTGCACCCGAGAGTCGGCCGTTGGGTCCAGCTCGGGGGGCACTGCGAGGACGAGGACGGCACGCTCGTCGAGGCCGCGCTCCGCGAGGCGCGCGAGGAGTCCGGCGTGCAGCAGCTACACATCGACCCCGACGTGCTGCACCTGGACACCCACCCTGTGACGTGCTCCCTTGGCGTGCCGACACGACACCTGGACGTCAGGTTCCTCGTTCGCGCGGTGCGCGGCGCGCAGATCGTCCGCAGCGACGAGTCGGAGGACCTGCGGTGGTGGCCGGTAGACGCCCTACCGCCAACGGCACAGCAGGACACCGTCGCCGAACTGGTTCGCCTGGCACTGGCGCGCAGCGCCGCAACGTAGCAGCGCCCAACGCGAGTTGGCCCCAGCTCCGGTTCAGCAGCTTCGGTAGTTTCGCGGGCTCAGACGGGGACCGAAACGGGGGCGTGGCGCCCCGCTGGCCACCAGCAGCCGCACCGCCCGCTGACGCTGCCCGGCGTAGGGCGCGAGCACCTGGGCCATCCCGGCGTCGTCCAAGGGCCGGCCCACCAACGCCCAACCCACAACGGTGGAGAGGTGGAAGTCGCCGAAGCTCACCGCGTCCGCGTCACCCCACGCGCGTTGCGCCACCTCGGCGGAAGTCCACACCCCCACACCCGGAATCCGCTGCAACAACGTCCGGCCCTGCTCTCCCTGCAGCTGCGCCGCCCGCTCCAGCCGGACCGCCACTGACGCCGCGGCCAGCAGTGCCCGCCGTCGGCTGAAATCCACCCCAGCCCTGTGCCACTCCCACTCAGGAATGGACAGCACGGCCTGAGGGGTCGGCGGCACCCGCAGGCCGGCGGGCGCAGGCCCGGGTGCCGGCTCACCGAAGCGCCGGGCCAGCTCCCGCCAGGAGCGGAACGCCTCGGTACCGGTCACCTTCTGCTCGAGCACAGCAGCGAACAGCACGTCCCAGACGCGGCCAGTAGACCCCAGCCGCAGGTCAGGCAGTCTGCGGCGCGCCGCAGAGACGCGATCGTGGTGGCTCACAAAGGAGCTGGGGTCGTCATGAGCGCCGAGCACGGCGGGTACACGATCCAGTACCCACTGGGCACCTGGACCCCAGGCCTGCGCACGCACTGCACGGTCGGGCAGGCGAAGTAGCGCCAAAGTCGCCGCACCCGACGGAGTCGTCGACCCCCACCAGCGCACTCCGTCGACGTCACGCATTGTCGGGTCACCCATACCGCGCCGCAGGGGCCGCAGGGCTGCGGCGACGTCGACGAGGAAGTCCGGCTCCCAGTGGAGCGTCAGTCCGCTGTCGATGGCCGTCACACGTCCGTCGAGAAGCGGATCCCGCCGTCGGGAATCTGCACTCCTGGCCACACCCGCGCACCCCGCAGCAGCTCACACCGGGCACCCACAACTGCACCATCGCCGATCACGGCGTCCCGCACGAGGGCACGGGCACCGATGTGTGCACCGAAGCCGACAATGGACCGCTCCACCACCGCGCCCGCGGCCACC
>JADGOX010000002.1 GCA_017882745.1 Mycobacteriaceae bacterium
CGATCAGCCGGGCGGCATCAACGTGCGTGCGAAGCTCGTGGCGATACATCGGTATCGCAGGCACCCGGGCGGCGAACGCGTCCAGGATCTCCCCGTCGTCGTGTTGCTTGAATCCGACCTGCATCGGTAGCGCGTGCAGCTCTATGGGGTGGTTGGAATTGACCAGTTCGAGTCCCGCTGCAAGGCGCTCGAGGAACAACTCCCAGTTGTCGGGGTTCTCGATATCGTAATTCAGGTTGAGTGCCACCCGCAGCCGACCCGAGTCAGCAACCTTCGCCGTGGGCGGCGCCGCCCCCTCGGAGTCACCGAGCAGCCATTGCCGGTCGGCGGAGAAAACCGCGTCCGTGGCCCGCAGCGGATCGAGGCCGAGAGCGCGGCAGGTCGCGAATGATTTCTCGTCCCGCACGGTGACTTCGTCGACCTGCGAGAGGATCAGCTTCGCGAGCCGGTGACCCTGCTTGCTGCGTACGGGACCGACGCCGATGTTGAGCATCGCGATCGGCCTGCGTCCGATCCAGTGGGTGAAGGTCACGATCGCAAGGATCATCGCCAGTGTGGAGTAGCGGTTTCGCCCCGTGGAGGCGTACAGCTCCTTGATGATGCTGCCTCCGCCGAAGCAGAGCAGGTCGCAACTCAGCAGCTCGCGCGCCAGTTGCACTCGGTCCCGTGTGGTGTCGATCACCTCGACGTCGAAGCGCCCGGCGAGTTGTTCGCGGGTGAACGCCGGGTCGTAGCTGTTGATCACGTAGCTGTGCTCGGGTCCGAGCTGCGTGAGGAAGGTCTCCAGCAGCAACTCGTCGCCGATGTTGTATTGGCCGTGCGTTCCCAGAAACACAATCCGGCGCGGGGTGTTGGTCATTGTCCTGCTTCCTTCAGTGGCGGCGCGGACGGTTCACCGGGCGACGCCGGTGCTGGCCCCTCCGTCGTCGGGTGATTGTCGTCTGTTCATCGTCGTTTGGTGCATCCTCCTCGGTTGCGGCGCTGTCGTTTTCGCTCGTGTCGTGGTCATCCTCAGGGCGACGTTGCGAACGCCAGCGAATCAGCAGTGCGCTCAGCATCAGCAGCAGGCCGGTGGCGGCCAGCCCCAGCCAGGTCTGACCGACCCCACCACCCGGGCCCGGCGTGAGGTCCTGCACATCGGCGGCGGCGAGGTTGAGCAGTTCGTCCTGCGTCAGATCTGCGTGTTCTGGGTTGGCGGCGGGATCCACGTATCCATCCGTTGTTCCCGTGGTTTCGGTGCGTTCCGAGCATTCGAGCATGTTCGGGTCGGTGATCGGGGTGACGTTGGTCGGCAGTGCGAGGGTCTCGTAGGTTTCTTCCGGAATCAGCATCATTCCCTCGACGAGCATCGGATTGCCATCGGTCTTGTCAACGGAAAACGCGTGCGCGCCGGCGGGCGCATCGATCACACCGAGGTCCTGATAGGAGTACCCGAAGTTGACCGGGACCAGGGTGTCGGGGATCGCCTCCTCGAGCTGCGCCACCGACATTGCCGAGGTGTCGACCGGCTTCCGGTCCGAGTTGTAGACCTCGGCGGTGTTGAACAATTGCACGTCGCCGGCCGGCGGGCGCAGCTCGAACGTCTTGTCGTAGTGCAGCGTTGGCGAGGCTATCCGCACCGAGTTCGCGGTGTCTGCGGTGCGCATGAGCACTCGGTAGCGGCCGGCGGTCTTCACCTTGACCGGCAGATTGAACTGGGTGGCGCGAGGAACCCCGATGAAGGAGCCTCGCAGGGTCCCGAAGACGCCGGGCGTGATCATGTTGGTGCGGTTCCATTTGGTGTTGGAAAACAGTAGGAATGAACGGAACATCGGCGACAGGTAGTAGCTGGACGCCACAATATTCGGATTGAACGCGAACATCCGTGTATCGGGCGGTGAGATCGCCTCGGGATGGTCGAGCAACCACAGGTCGATTGCCGAGGTGTGCACGTCGTCGGTGAGCAGTTGGATCGGCGCACCGGGTTCGGCCTTCGCGGCGTCGTAGTACGGCGTGTACTCGAACTTGTAGCAACGACTCAGGTTTCGTCGATGGAACACAAGGTTGAGGTAGCTCTGCCAACTCGAGTCGACCAGCAGCGTCGTGCGGTTCGCCTTTGGCTGGTCGGTGATTTCGTAGAGGGCGTAGCTACTGTTCTCGAAGCGGAGCGCGATGTCCTCGTGCAGGCGCCTGAGACCGGGCTCCACGTAGCTCTCCACATTGGGCAGGTACTCGGCGCCGACACCGCCATTGTTGTGGATCTTGCGGTTGACGACAATGTAGCGGACGCCGATATCGCGTGCCTCGTTGATCCACCAATCCTGCTGGTAGTAGAGCCCACGCAGGATGAGGAAGAACTCGAACTTGTTCTTCACGTCGCCGGTGAGACCGTAATAGAAGCTGGGCTTGTCGAGGTAGTAGATGAAGAACTTGTCGATGAACTTGTGGTCAACCCCGTTTTCGTCGCCCACCAGCTTGGCGGTTTCGGTCGGGGGGATCACAACGGTCTTCCCCTCGGGCAGCTCGTTGAGCGCCTCCTTGAGCTGCTTGAGATCGCCCAGCGGAAAGGGCGCGAGAAACCCCGCCATGTTTCCGGAGGCAAATACGCTGCGGTAAGGGTCGCTGGACCAGAAGGGCGCAAAGAACACCGACGCAATGCAAATGGTGGCGAGCAGTCGCAGGAGGAGCGCGCTGCGCGCCGCGACCCGTCCGGGTTCCCGCGACGGCCGTGCGGTCTTCGGTCGTGCGGGCGGACGGAACCGAGCGCGGCCGGCGGACATCTGCGCGGTCACGCGGCCGACGAATCTCCGCGTGGGCCCGGTTCCTCGCGAGACGCCCGGGCCGGCCCCAGCGCGTGCCCAGCTGCCGCCGACCAGGTCGATGAGGTAGGCAAGCGTCAGCGACATCACCAGCGGCGCCAACATGAACAGGATCAGCTGGAACCGGTGCGGGAATCGCAGCACCTGCACGATGGTGCCCGCCACCGTCACGATGAGGTTGCCGATCGTCGAATGGCTGGCGTTGGCGGCGATCGCGATGTTGGCGAGGGTGCGATGGAAGGTGGGCAACCAGAGCGGCTGGGCGTAGCCAATTGTTGCCCAGAGCGCGAAGGCAATCGCAACGTAGATCACACCGAGCAATTGCCGGTGCGGTCGGGTCGGGAACAGTCGCCGGCGGACCGGTGGCACGACCAGCGGGACGAATATCAACAGGGTGTAGACCGCATCCGGGTATCGCGGCACCTTGGCCAGGTAGTCGCCGTAAAGGATCTTGTCGGTGATGCCGGCGAGGTCCCAGGAAAGAAGGTGAAGCCATGACACGGACGCGTCCTGGATGAAATAGAAGTCACCGGGGACGGTGTCGCTCAGGTTGGTCACACCGGCCAGTGCCACATATTTGACAAAGAGGGCATAGGGAATGAGCGTGATCACCAGATACAGGAGGAAGGCCAGGAGCGAGCGTCCCATCGTCGTCCCCGCTGCGTGCCGGGCTGCGCCCCTTACTTTGCGCCAGCGCCCCGATTCGAACACCAGGCGCCGCAGCCGCCCGGGAAGCCGAAGTGCCCGAGCGGGGCCGCCCCGACGGATCCACCTGCCGATCTCCCCCAGCATGAGGGTGACGATGGTGATCCCGAAGAACAGGCTGAACAGGATCAGGTAGTGAATGGCGGGGTTGAGCAAGGTGGCCACGCTGGACAGCACCATGTAGCGCTTCCACTTGCGGCCCGCAAAGAGCAGCGCATAGAGCATCCAGAGCGATGAGATGGTCATCAGCACCAGGCCGAGGATCAAGGTGTAGAAATGGGTGATCTTCGAGTAGGTCATGATCAGGTAGATGAGGGTGACCGGGAACGCGGTGGCCAGGTAGATGGCCTGGGAGGACAGGGAGGTGAACACCTTGTCCATGAAGCGGGCGACGGTGAGATACACGACCCAGAACAGCGACGGGATCACGAGCAGGATCGCGAACGGCAGCACTTTGTAGTACCGCAGCCAGGTGGTGAGGAACGCGTAACGCACGCGGAACTCATATCCATTGACCAGCTCGTTGAACTGGCCCTCCGCCTGCTCGAGCAGCTGGCTTCTCGGGTTGAAGAACGGAACGAGTTCGTCGCCGGCGATGACCGCATCGCCGTTCAGTACGGACGGGATGGCCGTGAGAACATGGCGGAAGACGATGAAGGAGCCAACGTAGAAGGCGGCCCCCACCACTAGCGCGATCGTCCTGGCCGACAGGCCGGCGCCGCCCGCCGGTCGGTCCGGCGTCAGATCCGCCGGGGAGGACCCAGGTTCTGCCGGCAACGGCGAGTCGTTGGGACGGACCGTTTCCGGTTCAGCCGTCATGGTGCCGCGGCCATGGACGTGCTCGGTTGCGGCAGCGATACCGAGGCTGTCGCCGACGGCAGCGCCAACTCCACCGAAAGTCGGCGGTGATCGCTGCCCGGGTTTGCCTGGACCTCGGCGTTCATCACCACCACCATGTCGCTGACCAGGACATGATCCAGGCGCATGAGCGGAGGCACTGGCCCGCTCGATTGTGGCCAGGTGGCTCCAATCCCCCGCCCTGCCTCGTTGAACGCATCTCGCATTCCGCTGGAAACCAACGCGTCCATCGGCGCGTGGTCCAAGGTGGCGTTGAAGTCACCGGCCATGATCAGTGCGCCGGACTCCGGCGGCTGCATCTGGGCCAGCAGGTCCAGCTGGGCCTGCCAACGACGGGCTTGCGATTCGTTCAAGGGCGCCACGGTGTGCACGTTGATCAACCGGACGATCCCTGTGGCGGTGGTGATGTCTGCCCGGGTCATCGGAGATCCGGCCACGTCGAAGGCCCGGCCATCAGCAAGCGGAAGCCTCGACAGGATCGCGGATCCATGGAATTCCGGCAGCGGGTCCAGCACCTGGTACTGGTAGGTAGCCAGCAGGCCGGACGCTCTCAGCCCAGCCAAATGCTCCGCGCTGACCTCCTGAAGTACGATCACGTCGGCCCGGGTGGCGGCCAGATCCCTTCCGAGAGAAACGATGTCGGGATTCGTGACGAGCAGATTGGCCGACACCAGGCGCAAAATCGCTGCCCCCGTCGGTGCGGGTTGGTCGCGGCCGTGTTCGACCATCTCGCTCGCCCAGACGATATTCCCCAGCACCAACGCCACCGCGACTCCGGCCAGCGCCGTCTTTCGCGTGACAACGGCGGCCACAACCAACGGATATGCGGGCAGCAGCAACCACATTCCCAATCCCTGGACGCCGATCAGCGCAGGTTCGCTCTCCGAGCGAAACAGCCGGCTCAGCCCGACC
>JADGOX010000148.1 GCA_017882745.1 Mycobacteriaceae bacterium
AGGTACCCACGGCCACCGTCAGGCAGCAGCACGACGATGAGTGCGTCGGGGCCGGCGCGTTCGGCGACCCGCAGGGCAGCCACGACCGCCATTCCGCACGAGCCGCCGACGAGCAGGGCTTCCTCGCGGGCCAGCCGCCGTGTCATCTCGAAGGAGTCCGCGTCGCTGACGGCGATGATCTCGTCGGGGATCGACGGGTCGTAGGCGCTGGGCCAGAAGTCTTCCCCGACACCTTCCACGAGGTAGGGGCGCCCGGTCCCGCCGGAATACACCGAGCCCTCGGGGTCGGCGCCGATCACCTGGACCGCTCCGCCGGAGACCTCCTTGAGGTAGCGGCCGGTTCCGGTGATGGTCCCTCCGGTGCCGACACCGCAGACGAAGTGGGTGACCTTGCCGTCGGTGTCGGCCCAGATCTCCGGACCGGTGGTCTCGTAGTGGCTCAGCGGCCCCATCGGGTTCGAGTACTGGTCAGGCTTCCAGGCACCGTCGATCTCACGCACCAGCCGGTCGGAGACGCTGTAGTAGCTGTCCGGGTGCTCGGGGGGCACCGAGGTCGGGCACACCACCACCTCGGCGCCGTAGGCCCGCAGCACGTTCTGCTTGTCCTCGCCCACCTTGTCGGGGCAGACGAATACGCAGTGGTACCCGCGCCGCTGTGCCACCAGGGCCAGGCCCACACCGGTGTTCCCGGAGGTCGGTTCGACGATGGTGCCGCCCGGCTTGAGCGCGCCGGACTCCTCCGCGGCGTCCACCATTCGCACCGCGATGCGGTCCTTCACGCTGCCACCCGGATTGAGATACTCCACCTTGGCGGCGATGGTCCCTTCCAGTCCGGAGGTGACGGAGCTCAGCTTGACCAGCGGAGTTCCCCCGATGAGATCCACGATGTGATCGGCGATGCGCATGTGCCCATGGTGTCAGGTCACCCAGTGGTCTGGTGCCCCAGTACTTTCGTACTACCGTCAGCAGGAAGAGGACCGGCAGCCGGAAGGTGATCGACATGGCACGCACCCGACAGCTGTCGATCGTGGCTGCCCTGACCGCCTCATCTGCGGGGACGGCGTACGGGCTGCTCATCGAGCAGTCCAAACGTGCCCGCAAGACGATCGGGTTTCCCACGGAGCAACCGCCTCAGGCCGACGGTCTCTACCGTCCGCACGGCGACGCCCCCGAGGTCACCCTGCAGTCCGAGCTGACCTTGGCGATCCTCGGAGACTCCACGGCCGCCGGCCTGGGCTGCACGACCCCCGACGAGCTTCCTGGGGTGCTGCTCGCACGGGGGCTGGCCGAGGAGACCGGACAAGCGGTCCGGTTGACCACCTATGCCGTGGTGGGCGCCAACTCGAAGACTCTCGACGCCCAGGTCAGCGCCGCACTGCTCGGCGACTCGGGCAGATCGCCCGATGCGGCTGTCATCCTCATCGGCGCCAATGACGTGACCGCCAAGCTGTCGGTCCGGGGCTCTGCACAACGCCTGGGCACAGCTGTCGCCCGCCTGCGGCAGTTCAGCACCGCTGTGGTCGTCGGAACCTGCCCCGATCTGGGGTCGGTCCGGCCGATTCCGCAACCCCTGCGCAGCGTCGTCCGCACCTGGAGCCTCGGGCTCGCGCGCGAGCAGGGCCATGCTGTCCGCGGCGGCGGCGGGCACCCGGTGGCGCTCGCCGACCTGCTGGCCCCCGAGTTCCTGGCCCGCCCAGAAGTGTTCTTCTCCACCGATCAGTTCCACCCCTCCGCGGCCGGCTACGAGGCGGCATCGGCGGTGCTGCTCCCGGCGTTGTGCTTCGAGCTCGGCGTCTGGAGTGGCGGGCCGCTGGCGGTGCAACCGCTGCGCTCCGCCACCGCGGAGGCTCGGCGGCCCACTGCCCGGGTGACCGCAGCGCTCAACCGCGGCCTCAACGAACGGGCACGAGCCGGCGGCCGATGGGCCACGACGCTGGTGCGCAGGGCCGACGTACGACGTCTCGGCGGGGGCGCCCAGACTGACCAGTAACCTCTGGTCTAGCAGCACCCAGCCAACAGAGGAGTTTTGTCATGCCCGAGGCCGTTATTGTTTCCACTGCACGCTCACCGATTGGTCGGGCGTTCAAGGGATCCCTCGCCAGCATTCGCTCAGATGACATGGTCGCCCAGATGATCGCGGCCGCGCTGGCGAAGGTTCCTGAGCTCGACCCGAACACCATCGACGACTTGCTTCTGGGTTGCGGCCTTCCCGGCGGGGAGCAGGGCTTCAACATGGCGCGTGTCGTAGCGGTCAAGCTCGGCTACGACTCTGTTCCCGGCACCACCATCACCCGCTACTGCTCCTCCTCGCTGCAGACCACCCGGATGGCCATGCACGCCATCAAGGCCGGCGAGGGTGACGTGTTCATCTCCGCGGGCGTGGAGAGCGTGTCCAGCTTCGCCAGGGGAAACTCCGACTCCTGGCCGAACACCCACAACCCGCTGTTCGGCGACGCCGAGGCGCGCACCGCGAAGGCCGCAGAAGGCGGCGTCACCTGGCACGATCCCCGCGAGGACGGCATCATCCCCGACGCCTACATCTCCATGGGTCAGACTGCCGAGAACGTGGCACAGACCACGGGCATCACCCGCGAGGAGATGGACCGTTGGGGTGTCCGCAGCCAGAACCGCGCGGAGGAAGCCATCAAGTCCGGCTTCTTCGCACGGGACATCACCCCGGTCACGCTGGCCGACGGCAGCGTCGTCAGCACCGACGACGGCCCGCGCGCCGGCACCACCTACGAGAACGTCAGCAAGCTCAAGCCCGTGTTCCGCCCGGACGGGGTCATCACCGCCGGTAACGCATGTCCGCTCAACGACGGTGCAGCCGCGTTGATCATCATGAGCGACACCAAGGCCAAGGAGCTCGGCCTCACGCCGCTCGCGCGCATCGTCTCCACCGGCGTGTCCGGCCTGTCCCCCGAGATCATGGGACTGGGACCGGTCGAGGCCTGCAAGCGTGCGCTCAAGCTCGCCGGCATGAGCATCGACGACGTCGACCTCGCCGAGATCAACGAGGCCTTCGCCGTGCAGGTGATCGGTTCCGCCCGCGAACTCGGACTCGACCAGGACAAGCTCAACATCTCCGGTGGCGCGATCGCCCTCGGCCACCCGTTCGGCATGACGGGCGCCCGCCTCACCAGCACGCTGCTCAACAACCTGACCACCCAGGACAAGAGCATCGGTATCGAGTCGATGTGCGTCGGCGGCGGCCAGGGCATGGCCCTGATCATCGAGCGCCTCAGCTGATCTGTGCATGCACGCAGAAGGGCCCGGCAGCAACGCTGCCGGGCCCTTGCGCGTGCATGCACATGGTGGTCGGTGGTGCTAGTTCCTGAAGTAGCTGAGCAGTCGCAGGATCTCGACGTAGAGCCACACCAGCGTGACCGTGAGGCCCAGGGCGACACCCCACGCGGCCTGC
>JADGOX010000149.1 GCA_017882745.1 Mycobacteriaceae bacterium
GTCCGAGGGGGGACACGAGCGTTTCCCCCACGAGGGTTTACGTCGCGGCATCGGTGGCACCTCGATTGATGGAACGGGACATCTCTGCTGGTCGTTGATGCTGTCTCGCAGGGGGAAGAAGTTCGTAGCGCACCTCTGCTGGCAACGCACGGGTGCCGGAGGAGGGGATATGACCTGACTGTGTCCCCTGCGCGGACGTAGTCGGACAGGTCGAGATCTTCGGGAGCGACGTACTTCGTCACATGTCCATCATGACAAGGCCCGGCGGTCTTCAGGAGAACTTCGGAGCCTGTCGACCTTCCCACACGTCGGGCAGGTCGACAGAGACCTGCCGGGGGAACTCGGGTGTCCGCTTCTCGAGGAATGCGGTCACGCCTTCGCGGACGTCTGCAGAGGCGCCCTGTATCTCGAGCGCCCTGCTCTCCACCCGGTGCGCCTCCATCGGATGTGCTGCACCCGCCATCCGCCACAACAGCTGCCGCGTCAAGGCAATCGAGACCGGGGCAGAGCCCTGCATCATCGAACGTGCCAACCGCCGCGCGGCTGGCAGCAGCTCCTCAGACTCGTGCACCGCACTCAGCAAGCCCTTGTCCAACGCCTCCTCAGCCAAGAAGACCCGACCCGAGTAGCGCCACTCCAGAGCGGCGGGTAAGCCGACCACCCGCGGCAAGAACCACGAGGCAGCCGCATCGGGCACCAGACCTCGACGGGTGAAAACGAACCCAAACTTCGCCCCCGTGACAGCGAGACGTGCGTCCATCGCCAGGGTCATGGACGCACCGACGCCGACAGCTGGCCCGTTGACAGCCGCAATCACCGGCTTGACGCTGTCAAAGATGCGCAGGGTGAGCAGGCCACCGCCGTCGCGGTGCACTCCGTTCTCGTAGGCGCCGGTCGCAGGCCCGCCTCCCCGCGACTGGTAGTCGAAGGTGTCGCCGCCTGAGGAGAGGTCCGCACCAGCACAGAACGCACGGCCGCGTCCGGTGACGATGACGGCCCGGACCGAGTCGTCGGCGTCGGTGACGTCGAACACCTCGATGAACTCGTCCTGCATCGTCGAGGTGAAGGCGTTGAGGCTGTCAGGTCGATCAAGCGTCACGACGGCGATGCCATCGTCCTCGACCGTGAGGGAGATCGTCGAAAATCTGTGCTCTCTCACGTCGTCCTCCGTGGGGCAGGCTCATCTCAACCGGGTGTCGTGCGTAGGTGGGTGACGGGCACCTACCTATCCTTCGCCACGAAGCGCGCGAGATGCTCAGCGGCTTCCGAAGTGTGTAGGGGGGCGCGGATCTCTCGTCGCTCGACCGCAAATCTGTCGTCTCCGCGCGCTGCGGCAATGCAGCGTTTCGCGGCTCCGTACGCGGGCGCCGGCCGTGCGGCGAGACGTTGTGCCAGGGCCAGGGCCATGGCCATGGCCTCCGCGTCACCGGCTTTCGCCCACTGGACTATCCCGAGCCGCTCGGCTTCGCCACCGTCGATCAGCTCGGCCCCGAGGATGAGCCTCGTGGCCACTGACGGCCCAGCCAGTCGCGTCAGGCGTTGGGTTCCGCCTGCGCCGGGCAGTCGTCCGATGCCTACCTCTGGCAGCCCCAGGCGCGCCCAGGTGCGCGCCACCCCGAAATCGCACGCCAAGGCAAGCTCCAGGCCGCCGCCCAGTCGCTGGATGGCGCCCCTTGGGGTGGCATCACTAGACGGCATGGGGGTGGTTGGGGCTTCGTTCGCATGTGAATGTGGGTTGCCGACGGGAAGTGGTCCTGGCCGGTGGAGCGACAAGGTGTGGGTGGCCCTGGTGAACAGTCAGGGTAGGTGTGTCGGGTTGGACGTGCACGCGCGATTGGTGGTCGGGTGTGGACTCGAAGGTGAGACCGGGCGGGTGTTTGAGCGGCGATTGACGCCGGAGCAACGTGAGGTATTGGCGTGGATCGCCAGGTTGCCGCCTCCAGCGGTGGTGAGGTATGGGGCGGGTCCGACCCAGGCACCACGATCACGAGCCCGGAGCTACAGCAGCCCAAGGGGCATCATCCAAACCAACAGGACATGAGCGGAGGAGTCTCGTCGGCAGCAGGTCACGCGCCGGTGACCCACTGATGCCACGCTAGCCGCAGAAGCAAATAGGTCGTGCACGATGTCTTATGGTGGGGAGCATGCGTTCCACGATGGCAGAACCATCCGATCCCGCCTCACGCGAGTGGCTGTGCCGGGCGCTGTACACCGCGTCTCGGGCGATGACCGCGCGCTACCGACCGGCCCTGGCCGCGCTGGGGCTGACGTACCCGCAGTACCTGACCATGGCTACGCTCTGGGAACACGGCCCCTCCACGGTCGGTCAGCTCGGAAGACGCCTCGAGCTGGAGTCGAGCACGCTGTCACCGCTGGTCAAGCGCCTAGAGGCGATGGGACTGGTGACTCGGAACCGGGACGCCCATGACGAGCGGAGCGTGAACGTCGGACTGACGCCACGGGGCCAAGCCATGCGCGAGAACGCTGTGTCAATCCCCGGCGAGATCGGTGCGGCCACCGGACTGTCAGCGACGGAACAGGCCCGGCTCGTCGCCCAGCTACGGGAGCTCACTGCGCACCTGGAGTTCGCAACTCCATCTATCGCACACGACTAAATCGAGTAGACTAAAGTTGGGTTTTGGCCCAGACGCGACAACTCGAAGGAGCGCACATGCCTACTCGTACCGCCCGCACCGCGTGGAACGGCACACTGCAAGAGGGATCCGGACAGGTGGAGCTGTCCAGCTCCAAGGTTGGCACCTACGACGTCTCCTTCCCCAAGCGCGCTGCCGAGGACGCCGGCGGCGCCACCAGCCCCGAGGAACTCATCGCCGCGGCGCACTCCGCTTGCTACGCCATGCAGCTCTCGGCTGTCATCGCCGAGGCGGGTGGCACCCCGCAGAGCCTCGAGGTCAGCGTCGAGGTCGGCCTCGGCCCGGACGGCCCGGGCTTCAAGCTCACCGGCATTAAGATCACGGTGCGTGGCAAGGTCGCGGGCCTCGACGCCGCGGGGTTCGCGAAGGCATGCCAGGCCGCGAAGGAGACCTGCCCGGTGAGCAAGGCACTGACCGGCGTCGCGATCACGCTGGACGCTGCGCTCGCTTGAGCTCCGCACCACATGTCAGTGGCGGACCCGGTGGTGGATCATGATGGCGGCCAGGGTGACGCCGCAGAGGCAGGTCAGGGCGTACTTGTCATTGCGGGTGGCGATTCCGCGCCACTGCTTGACGCGGTTGAAACCGCGTTCGACGGTGTTGCGGTGGCAGTAGAGCTTCGCATCGAATGCCGGTCGGCGGACACCTGCGGACCCTTAGCGCTTGTGGTACGTGATCTGGTCGCTGCCTTCGGGGATAGTGTGCTTGATCTTCAACGCGCGCAATTGTTCTCGGGTGCTGTTGTCCGCGTGGGCCTTGTCTGCCAGCAGGCGCTTGTCCCCGGCTTGGTCAGCGGAGAGCAGCGTCGCGACTGGGGCGTACAACTCGTCGGTCAGGGCGTGGATCTTGGTGGTCCACACGCCGTGAGAGCGGCCCCGGGGCGTGGTCGGCCGGTTCGCCGGCACATCCTTGTCATTTGGTCTTGTTCCTGGGTGGTCGTGGAAGCGGGCGCCGGCGAAGTGCTGATGCGCAAGGATGCTGGTGGAGTCCACCGAGATCAACCGCGCAGCAGCTTCCGAGACTGGTCGGGGGCGTTGGCCCGCACAGCGGCGAACAACTTGCCGTATGTCCCATCGGTCGGCCAACGCTGATGACGCTCCCAAGAGGACTGGTAGGCACCAAATGTGGATCGTAGATCGCGCCAGGGAAGCGCCGGTCGGAAACGGCCAGAAGATGCCTTCCGGCGTCCGCTGGTGGTTGTTCCACGGTCGACCCGGCCGCCCTGCAACGCGGGCAGTACTGACTCAGCACGGCCCACAACTCCTCAGAGATGACATCAGTTCGCAATGTGAGTCCATAGGGGATCACCCAGACTCAA
>JADGOX010000150.1 GCA_017882745.1 Mycobacteriaceae bacterium
ACGGCGCTCGGCCGGGTCGGGCCCAAGCGCGCGAGCGGGTCCACCACCCATCCCGGGGCGACTCACGCCGCTTCCTGGGCGGTCAGCTGGGAGAGCACGATCTCTCGGTAGACGTCGTTGGTGTCCATCAGCTCCTGGTGGCTGCCGGTCCCGACGACCCTGCCTTCGTCGAGCACCACGATGCGATCGGCGTGCCGGATGGTGCTGACCCGCTGCGCGACGATGACCATGGTGGCCTCGGCGGTCTCGCGGGCCAGGGCGGCGCGCAGGGCGGCGTCGGTGGCGTAGTCCAGTGCTGAGAAGGAGTCGTCGAACAGGTAGATCTCCGGTCGGCTGACCAGCGCTCGGGCGATGGCCAGGCGTTGCCGCTGGCCGCCGGAGACATTGGTGCCGCCCTGGGCGATCGGCGCCTGCAGGCCGCCGGTCATCTGCTCGACGAAGTCGCGCGCCTGCGCGACCTCCAGTGCGTGCCAGAGCTCGGCATCCGTCGCCTCGGGGTTGCCGTAGCGGAGGTTGGAGGCCACGGTTCCGGTGAACAGGTACGGCTTCTGGGGCACGAAGCCGATCGCCGCCGACAGCGTCGCCCCATCGAGCTCGCGCACGTCGACACCGTCGACCAGCACCACGCCCGCGGTGGTGTCAATCAGGCGGGGGATGAGGTTGAGCAGCGTGGTCTTGCCGCTGCCGGTGCTCCCGATGACGGCCGTGATCTCGCCCGGCTGCGCGTGCAGGTTGATCCCGTGGAGTACCGGTTGATCAGCACCAGGCAACCGGTACTCCACCTCGCGCAGCTCGAGGTAGCCCCGGCGCAGATCGCGGATGGTCGGCTCGGTCGGCAAAACGACGCTGGAGTCGGTGTCGAGTACCTCCTGGATGCGCTCGGCGCACACCTCGGCGCGCGGCACCATCATGAACATGAAGGTTGCCATCATCACCGCCATCAGGATCTGCATGAGGTAGGTCAGGAACGCCGTCAGCGCACCGATCTGCATGGCGCCGCTGTCGATGCGGTGCCCGCCGAACCACAACACCGCCACGCTGGACACATTCATCACCAGCATGACCAGCGGGAACATGTACGCCATCAACCGGCCAACGCCCTGGGAGACGTCGAACAGCTCGGCATTGACCTTGGCGAAGCGCTTCTGCTCCTCGGTGTCGCGGACGAACGCCCGGATCACCCGAATCCCGGTGATCTGCTCGCGCAGCACCTGGTTGATCCGGTCGATGCGCTCCTGCATCAGCCGGAACAGCGGCCGCATGCGGGAGATGATGAAGGTGACGATGACGGCCAGCAGCGGAACCACGATGATCAACAGCGCAGACAGTGGCACGTCCTGGTTCAGCGCCATCAGGATTCCGCCGACGCACATGATGGGCGCCGAGACCATCAGCGTGAAGGTCATCAGGGCGAGCAGCTGCACCTGCTGGACGTCGTTGGTGGTCCGGGTGATCAACGACGGTGCGCCGAACTGGCCCACCTCCCGCGCCGAGAACGTCAGTACCCGGTCGAAAACGTCCGCACGAAGGTCACGGCCTACCGCCATGGCGGTGCGGGCAGCGAAGTACACCGCACCCACGGAGCAGCCGATCTGTACCAGCGTGACCGCCAGCATCACACCGCCGGTGCTCATGATGTAGCCCGTGTCGCCCCGGACCACGCCGTAGTCGATGATGTCCGCGTTGAGGGTGGGCAGGTACAGCGCAGCGAGGGTCTGCACCAGCTGCAGCGCCACCACCCACACCAGGTCCCGCCGGTACGGGTGCAGGTAGCTGCGCAACAGTTGAATCAGCACGCTGCGAATTGAACCACCACAGGCAGCTGTTGGATTCAGGCTACCCAGTGGTCGATACCGAAGGTGTCCACGCACTGCATGGCGAGATCCAAGGTCACGCGGTCCGCGTACAGGTCTCGATCGAGCAGGTCCTGGAGGCGCTGCAAGCGATAGCGCACGGTGTTCTTGTGCACCTTGAGTCGCCGGGCGGTCGCCTCCTGGTTTCCCTGGCACGCCAAGAAGGCCTGCAAGGTCGTCCGCATCTGTTCGTGGGGGGAGCCGACTGTGAGTAGCGGTCCCAATTGTCTTGTGACAAAGGCCCGTAGCGCCCCTGGGTCGGTAGCGAGCATCGAGACGAGCTCCACGTCGCGGTACCGGGTGAACACCTGGCTGCCTTGCCCGGACTCGGCGATCCGTTGAGCCGCGATCGCCTCTCGGTGCGACTGCCGGAATCCTTCGATGCCTTTCGCCGGCTCCCCGACGGCGATCCGCACCCCGGCGCCGGGGTGCGCGGTGTCCAGCGTGCGCTGCGCCCAGTCGTCGGCGGCAATCCACGCCCACACACCATGAGTACCGGAAGACATGCTCAGAACATCAGCAGCGGAGTGCCCGGGCACCAGCTGGTGAATGGCCCGGTCCAGCTCACCCGCTCCACCGCGACCCGGTTCGGGGTTCTCCAGCCAGAGCACCGCGGCTGTATGACGTCGCTGCAGCGAGTAGCCGAGTAGCCCCGAGGCGCGTGACTCATCGGTCTGCGAGCCGTCGAGTATCTCGCGGACGGTGTCGGCTCGAAGGGAGAACGCTCCCTGGAGCAAGCTCTCCCGCTCCGCCGTGTAAGTGAGGGTGAGGTCCTCGAGGGTGCGGTTGATCCATTCGGCCGTCTGCTCCCACATCATGGTGACCAGCGCGACCTTGAACTCAGGCGCCAGCTCCCGTTGCTCGATGAACTCGGTGACGTAGCTGAGCATGGCCCGATGGCCCGCGTGGTACAGCTGGGACAGCACCCGAAGCTCGAGGCCGCGACGTGCGATCGTCCGGGCGAGGGCATGTGCCTCCTCGGGAGGGCGGATGTCCTGTTGCGCCGCGGTGCTGTCCAGTTCCGTCGTGAGACTCATGAATGTCAACAGCTGGCTACGGGTGCTGGTGGTGAGATCGCGCTGGAGCTCTCTGTCCGTCACCAGGAGGGGGACCTCCTCGCCGACCGAGCGATTCAGTCTCTCGACGAAGTCCTCGTAGTCACGCGCCTCGAAGTTGTCGAGGATGTAGCCCCGCATCCACTTCAGCGCTTCCGCGGTGCTGACGGCCCCCATGCGCAGCCTCCTGAGGCTTGTGAGAATGGTACAAGGAAGTATCTCTCCTGTGGCTCAGAATGCCAAGAATCGGGGCTGAGACCTGTGTGACCATGACACTGCTGCCCAGATATGCCTGACGAACGAGGAGACAACGATGGCGACCCCGAACATCCCAGCCGGCTTCGATTTCACAGATCCGGACGTCTACGCGAAGGGTGTTCCGAGGTCCGAGTTCGCGGAGCTGCGGAAGACGGCACCGGTGTGGTGGAACCCGCAGCCGCCGAACAAGGGCGGCTTCGCCGACGAGGGCTACTGGGTGGTCAGCAAGCACGCAGACGTCAAGGAGGTCTCGCGCGACAGCAAGGTGTACTCGACTTACGAGAACACCGCGATTCCTCGCTTCGCCGATGACATGGAACGCGAGACCGTCGAGATGCTTCGGCATCTCCTCATCAACAAGGACGCGCCGGCGCACACCAAGCTGCGGAAGCTCATCTCGCGAGGCTTCACCCCACGGGCGATCGAGAGCATGCGCGAGACCATCGCTGCGCGTGCTCAGAAGATCGTGACGGACGCGGCGAAGAACGACCGGGGGGACTTCGTCAACCAGGTGGCCTCGGAGCTGCCCTTGCAGGCGATTGCCGAGTTGATCGGGGTACCGCAGTCAGACCGCGGGAAGATCTTCGACTGGTCGAACCAGATGATGGGGTATGACGACCCGCAGTACGCGGCGGAGTCCACGACGGCCTCGGCGGAACTCCTGGGATACGCGTACAACCTGGCCGAAGAGCGGCGCCAGTGTCCGGCCAACGACATCCTCACGACCTTGATCGAGGCGGACATCGACGGCGACCAGATCAGTTCAGAGGACTTCGGCTTCTTCGTTCTCATGCTTGCGGTAGCCGGCAACGAGACGACGCGCAACGCCATCACGCACGGCATGATCGCCTTCATGGAGAACCCCGAGCAGTGGGAGCTGTACAAGAAGGAGCGACCGGCGACAACCGCCGACGAGATCGTCCGCTACTCGACCCCTGTCGTCGCCTTCCAACGGACCGCGCTGTCCGACACGGAGATCCGCGGACAGAAGATCAAGAAGGGCGATCGGGTCGCGATGTTCTACGCCTCCGCGAACTTCGACGAGGAGGTCTTCGAGAACCCGATGACCTTCGACATCACCCGAGACCCCAACCCGCACCTCGGCTTCGGCGGCACGGGTGAGCACTTCTGCATGGGGGCAAACCTGGCGCGCATGGAGATCGACCTGATCTTCGGTGCGATCGCCGACCACATGCCCGACATCACCATGCTGAAGAAGCCGGAACGACTTCGCTCGGGTTGGATCAACGGCATCAAGGAACTCCAGGTCGACTACAAAGGCGGGTGCCCGGTAGCTCACTAGTGGTGTGTCTCGTCATTGGCTGACTGTTTGGTTGTGGGCGACGTCGAGCACTTGATCCGACGCCGGCACCACCGCCTTCAGGTGGCTTCGCGGTGGGTACCTCGCTGTAGGCGGCGTTGGAGTAGGTCCCAGAGCATGCGATTCTGAGTCTGATTCTCCAACACGTCCCTTCTGCTCCAGCATGTGCGTCCCTGTGGTTGTTGTTCGCTTTATTTGAACCGGCAACTACTCCTAGGATGAGTGAATGACGTGGACTGTCGCCCGTGCTCGTGAGTTGGCCGAGTCATGTCTGTG
Organism: Mycobacteriaceae bacterium; assembly: GCA_017882745.1. Classification (GTDB taxonomy): domain Bacteria; phylum Actinomycetota; class Actinomycetes; order Mycobacteriales; family Mycobacteriaceae; genus X156. The sequence goes on from JADGOX010000150.1 coordinate 4,764, forward strand.
CGACATGGGCGGTC
>JADGOX010000013.1 GCA_017882745.1 Mycobacteriaceae bacterium
GCACCCGCGGCGGAAGCTGCGGTCACCGAGACAGTGCCGGCAGCGGGAGAGGTTGCCGACACCGCGACCCCCCCGGTGAGCACCGAGAGTGCCGTCGATACCGACAGCGCAGCAAACAACTCCTGAACCACCCCCAAACCGGGCACCGCGCAGGTGCGTGGTGCCCGGTTTGAGGGTGTCTCAGCGGGCACTTGGCCCATTCCGCCAGGTGCACCGCTGCCCCCAAAGGCAACCCAAAATCAACTAGGAGGCTCGCCCGACCATGGCGAACTACACCGCCGCTGACGTCAAGCGGCTCCGTGAACTGACCGGCTCCGGAATGATGGACTGCAAGAACGCGCTGACCGACAGCGACGGCGACTTCGACAAGGCCGTAGAGCTGCTTCGCATCAAAGGCGCCAAGGACGTGGGCAAGCGCGCCGAGCGCACCACGGCCAACGGATTGGTTGTCGCGGCGGAGGGCGTGATGGTCGAACTCAACTGCGAGACCGACTTCGTCGCCAAGAATGCCGACTTCCAGGAGCTGGCGGACCTCGTCGTCCTTGCGGCCGCCAAGGGCAGGCCAGCCGACGTCGACGCGCTGAACGCACTGGACGCGGACGGCAAGACCGTCGCCGAGGCTGTTCAGCAGTTTGCTGCGAAGATCGGTGAGAAGCTCGAGATTCGACGGGTCGTCAGCTTCAACGGCCCTGTCGCGAGTTACCTGCACAGGCGCTCGGCCGACCTGCCGCCGGCTGTCGGCGTATTGGTGGAGTACACCGGCGAGAGCGAGGCTGCCGGTGAGGCGGCCCGCGGTGCGGCGATGCAGGTCGCAGCGATGCGTCCCCGCTTCGTCAACCGCGATGATGTGCCTGCGGACGTGGTCGCCGCCGAGCGGCGGATCGCCGAGGAGACCGCGCGCGAGGAGGGCAAGCCGGAGCAGGCGATGCCGAAGATCATCGAGGGCAGGGTCAACGGGTTCTTCAAGGACGTTGTCCTAGTTGAGCAGTCTTCGGTGCAGGAGTCGAAGAAGAGTGTCAAGGCGGTGCTGGAAGGCGCAGGAGCCACGATCACTCGATTCGCGCGCTTTGAGGTTGGCCAGAACTGACCTGATCACCATGAGGCAAGATGGCGGGGTCGTCCCGGTTGCACCAGAGTCCGTGGTGCGTGACCGAGATGGCCCCGCTGTCTTGCGCAGCCGTTCTTTGCGCCCTACGCGGGTCCCAGCACTACCTACCGAGGAGTCCGATGACTGATCAGGCTGCTGCAACTGCGCGAAGCGGCTACCACCGTGTGGTGCTCAAACTGGGCGGAGAGATGTTCGGCGGAGGCAGCGTTGGAGTCGATCCCGGTGTGGTGCACGCCGTGGCCGTGCAGATCGCCGAGGTCGTTCGTTCCGGCGTCCAGGTGGCCGTGGTCATCGGGGGTGGCAACTTCTTTCGCGGTGCAGAGCTGCAGCAGCACGGCCTTGAGCGCTCACGGGCTGACTACATGGGCATGCTCGGAACGGTGATGAACTGCCTGGCACTGCAGGACTTCCTGGAGAAGCAGGGGGTGGATACGCGAGTTCAAACGGCCATCACCATGGGGCAGGTTGCCGAGCCCTACATACCGAGGCGCGCTCAACGGCATCTCGAGAAGGGGCGGGTGGTCATCTTCGGAGCCGGCATGGGCATGCCCTACTTCTCCACGGACACCACGGCGGCACAGCGCGCGCTGGAGATCGGCGCTGAGGTGGTGCTGATGGCGAAGGGAGTGGACGGAGTGTTCACGGCCGACCCGAAGCTCGACCCCACTGCGACGATGTTCACGGAGATTACCCACCGTGAGGTACTGGAGCGCAACCTGAAGGTCGCCGATGCCACGGCGTTCAGCCTCTGCATGGACAACAATATGCCGATGCTGGTCTTCAACTTGTTGGTGCAGGGCAACATTGCTCGTGCTGTGGCCGGAGACAAGATCGGCACGCTCGTGCAGACGCCCACATGAGCAAACCCTGACCTGCTGATCTGCGCGCGAACGGTTCACTGCACACTAAGAACAAGCGCAACGAGACCGGAGGAACTGCTGTGATCGACGAGACCCTTTTCGACGCTGAGGACCGAATGGAAAAGGCCGTCTCGGTGGTGCGAGACGACCTCGGTGCCATCCGCACCGGTCGCGCCAACCCCGGCATGTTCAACCGCATCGTCGTGGAGTACTACGGCGCGATGACACCAGTGACGCAACTGGCGAGCGTGACCGTTCCCGAGGCGCGGATGGCGATCATCAAGCCGTACGAGCCGGACATGCTCCGGGCCATCGAGACGGCCATCCGCAATTCTGACCTCGGTGTCAACCCCTCCAACGACGGCGTGATCATCCGTATCTCGCTGCCCCAGCTCACCGAAGAACGGCGTCGCGACTTCGCGAAGCAGGCTCGGGGCAAGGGCGAGGACGCCAAGGTGTCCGTGCGCAACGTACGTCGTAAGGCGATGGACGAGTTGAACCGGATCCAGAAGGACGGCGACGCGGGGGAGGACGAAGTCAACCGCGGGGAAAAGGAGCTCGACAAGGTCACCGGGCGCTACGTCGCTCAGATTGACGAAATGGTCAAGCACAAAGAGGCCGAGTTGATGGAGATCTAGACGCTCCGTAGACGTGAAGCAAGCCGTGGCAGTGCAAGGGAATGAACGAGGGCAGGGATCAGTGGGAACCGGAGACGGTCAGTCGACAGGCGGGGCGGCCGTGCCCATTCAACCGCCCGAGTCGCGCGCGGGCCGCAACTTGCCGGCCGCGGTCGCCGTCGGTGGCACCCTCGCAGCACTGGTCATCTGCACCTTGATCTTCTTTCCGCACGTATGGATCCTCATCGTTGCCGTCGCCGTGGCGACAGCAACCTGGGAGATCCATACAGCGCTGCGCAAGATCGGTGCCCAGATCAGCCTTCTCCCCGTGCTTGCCGGTGGTCAGGCAATGGTCTGGTTGGCGTGGTATCGCGCAGAGGCAACGCTGGCCGCATTCGTTCTCACCGTCCTCGCCTGCATGGTCTGGCGTTTGCGAGGGACCACCGCGAACTATCTGCGCGACACCGGGATATCGGTGTTCGTCGCGGCCTGGGTTCCGCTGTTCGCCGCTACGTCGGTCCTGCTCGTCGTGCAAGACAACGGTGCAGCCCGCGTGGCCACTCTGATGATCGCCGTCGCCTGCTCAGACATCGGTGGATACGCGTTGGGTGCTCTGTTGGGCAAACACCCCATGGTGCCGAGGATCAGCCCGAAGAAGTCATGGGAGGGATTCGCAGGGTCCATGCTGGCAGGTCTTGTCGGTGGTGCGCTCACATTCTGGCTGCTCCTCGACGCGTCCCCGATCAAGGGGCTGCTGTTCGGTGCGGTTCTCGTCGTGGTGGCCACGGTGGGCGACCTCATCGAGTCGGAGGTGAAGCGGGACCTCGGCATCAAGGACATGGGTTCGATGCTGCCGGGGCACGGTGGACTGATGGACCGTCTGGACTCGGTGCTGCCCTCGGCAGTCGTGGCCTGGCTGCTACTCAGCCTCCTGATCTGATCCCGGTGTCGCCGTGACCTCGCGCTCCGGTCTGATACCCAGCCCCAACGCGTGGCGCTGGCCAGGACTCTACGAGCTGGAGAACCGCTCCCAGGATGTCCATGGAGCCGTGGCTCGGGCGTTGCGTGAGGTGGCACCCTGGGACGGGCGCGACGTGGTAGACATCGGTTGCGGCGCCGGCTTCCACCTTCCTATGTTCGCGGCAACCGCGCGTTCGGTTGTCGGGGTCGAGCCACATCTGCCTCTGGTGGAGCAGGCTCGATCCCGGACCGTCGACCTCCCGACGGTCTCGGTGCAGCGCGGTCTCGCGCAGCAGCTACCGATGGCTGAC
>JADGOX010000151.1 GCA_017882745.1 Mycobacteriaceae bacterium
CGCTGCGCTGTTCGGTCTCGCGCTGCTGCTCGGTGCTGGGTCGGCTGCGGCGCACAGCTACCTGGTGAGCGCCGACCCGGCTGACGGTGCCACGCTGACCAGTGGCCCCCCACGGGTCTCGGTGACCTTCAACGAGGCGCTGCAGACGAGCTTCGACGCAGTCAGCGTCGTCGGCCCCGACGGCAACCGCTGGTCCACGGGCGACACCCAGGTGAGCGGTGCGGTCGCCAGCATCGCGCTCACCGAGCTCGGCCCGGTCGGCAAGTACACGATCGCCTATCGGGTTGTCTCGGCCGACAGCCACCCGGTGGCGGGCACGACCAGCTTCACCCTGACCACGCCGGGCAAAGGCACCCCCGGACCGAAGGCCGATTCCTCACCCGGTACCGGTAGCTCCGGTGGCTCCTCGGGAGGGGTGTCGGCGTGGCCGTTCGTGGTTGGCGGGGCGCTGGTGTTCGGTGCGGGGCTGGCTGTGGCACTGCGTGGCGGCCGCCGAAAGCGGGCGTGAACCCGGTGGGTACAGCGGCGCGGCGCGAGCTGTGGCTGTTGATTGCTGTGCCCACGGGTGTGCTCGGCCTGCTCGTCGCCGCAATGCTGTCCCGCCCGCTGGGACACCCCCCGTCGGACTATGCGCGGATGCTCGCGCTGCTGGCGGGCGTCGCACTGTTGGGCTCCTGCCAGGTGGTCCACCTTGAGGAACCTCGGCATCGGCAGGCTCTGGCGGAGCGCTTGTGGCGCGTGCAGCTGGTAGTTGGCGGCTCGTGGCTGTTGGCGGAGCTGGTGCTGCTGGCCGCCGCCGCTGGTGAGGCCAGTAGTGGCACCTTGGCCACCGTCCGCGCCTCCACCGTGCTGAGCTACGCACGGACCTTGGTCGGCGGTCGGGTGAGTCTGCTGGTGATCGGCTGCGTGCTCCTGGCGATCGTCGTCCTTGCGCTCGCGCGGGGTGCGTCCTGGTCGAGCAGTTCGGTGCTCGCGCTGTGCGTCGTCGCGCTGGAGTGCCGCCCGCTCACCGGGCACTCACAGATCAGCGCCCTCGCGCAGATCGCCGTCGCCACACACGTACTGGCCGCCGCACTGTGGTGCGGCGGCCTGGCCGGGGTGGCACTCGCCGCCGGGGGTGCCCGCGGCGTGTGGGCCCGGCTGCTGCCGCGGTTCTCGGTGCTCGCCGGGTGGTGCGCCGCGGTGGTTGCCGCCAGCGGGGTGCTGGAGGCGTGGTTGCAGCTGGGCCGCGTCGCTGGACTCTACGAGAGCGGTTACGGGCGGGTGGTTCTCGGCAAGACGGCCGTGCTTCTCGCCTTGCTCGGCCTCGGCTGGTTTGCCCGTCGGCGGTGGGTACCCGAGGTGTCCGGCCACCGGGGCACGGCTGCGGTGTCGCTGCAGCGCGCGACGGTGGAGGTCGCCGTGATGGGGCTGGCGCTGGGCCTCGCCGTCGCGCTGGCCACCACCGGCTAGTCGGCCCCTTCGGCGACGGCTTTCACCGCCTGCAGTGTCCGGGCCATGCCCTCCGCCATCTGACCCTCCCTGTCGCGGCCGAGCAGCCCGACGCGGCTGATCCACGCGATGTACCAGGGGGCGTTGCCCACGCTCTGCCGGTACTCGGTGAGGACGGTGCCACCGTCCTGCGCCGCCAAGCGGTAACCCCAGCGCATCTTCGACTCGGCGACCTCGAAGGCGAAATGGTTCGGCTCCTCGGCGGCCACCACGGTGCAGTGCGTGGACCACCGAACCACACCATGCCGGTTGGAGCCGACGAACCGTGCGCCCATGATGGGACCGCTGGCACCCTTGGTCCAGCGGCCACCGGTGCACTCCGGGCTCCACCGGCCCGTCTGCGTCACGTCGGTGATCAGCTCCCACACCGTTTCCGGGCTGGCGGCGATGGGCACGCTCACTTCATCCACGGTATGCACCGTGGGCAGCGACGGCGTCGGCAACCGGAGTGTCTCCAGAGGTAAGCATCAGTACCTTTCCCGCAGTATCGGGTGAATCCAGCAGTGCGAGCAGCACTGCGGCAACGTCGGCGCGGGGAACCTGACCGCGGTCGAGTGGCGGGACGCTGAGGGTGACCATGCCGGTGGGATCTTCGTCCGTGAGTCCGCCGGGACGCAGGACGGTCCAGTCGAGTCCGGTGCGGGCGGTCAGGTCTTCCTCGGCGGCGGTCTTGGCGGCCAGGTAGGCGGTGAACACCTCGTCGGTGCCCTCCGGCACGGGTTGCCCCGCGCCGAAGGAGCTGACCTGCAGAAAGCGACGGACCCCGGCCTGCTCGGCGGCGTCAGCCAACAATGCGGAACCGGCCCGGTCCACTGCGTCCTTGCGCTCGACCGTGCTGCCCGGGCCGGCCCCGGCGGCGAAGACCACGGCGTCCGCTCCCTGCAGCACCCCGGCGACCTGCTCCGTGCTCGCGCTCTCCAGGTCAATGACCACCGCGTCGGCGTTGAGCGCCTTGATGTCCGCGATCTGCGCCGGGTCCCGGATCATCGCGACCCCGTTGCCGCCCTGTTCTGCGAGCAGGCGCAACAGGTGCTGACTGATCTTGCCGTGACCTCCGGCGATGACTACGCGCATCCATGCTCCTTCGTCGTTCTGTTCATCGAGCTGATTCTGCCGTTTCCCACCACCGCGCTACGAAACCCGTCGGTGAGCGGGTTGCCACGCAGGCCCCTCGAGTACTAGCGCCCGGGAAGGTGCTTGAGCATCTTGACCGAGGCGAACAACGCGGCAGCGTAGGCCTTCTGCGACACCCCGCGCGGAGGTGCCACCGGCACCAGGCGCTGGGTGGCCACGGTCTGAGACTCCGTGTACTTGAGCAGACCCTCCGCCCCGTGCCGCCGGCCCATGCCTGAGCTGCCCATGCCGCCCATCGGGGCGTCGGTGCTGCCCCAGGCCGCCGCGTAGCCCTCGTTGACGTTGACGGTGCCGGAGCGCAGTCGCGCGCCGATGGCCTCCCCCTGGGCCTGGGTCGCGGCCCACACACTGGCGTTGAGTCCGTACTGGGTGTCGTTGGCGAGCCGAACCGCTTCGTCGACATCGGCGACGGGGTAGATCGAGACCACCGGGCCGAAGGTCTCCGCCCGTGCGCAGTCCATGTCGTCGGTGACGTCGGTGAGCACCGTGGGCTCGTAGAAGAACGGACCGAGGTCTGGCCGCGCCCTGCCACCGGCGACCACGGTGGCGCCCTTGGCTACGGCGTCGTTCACGTGCGCGCTCACCCCGTCGAGCTGGGCCTGTGATGCCAGGCTGCCCATCTCTGGTCCGAAGGAGTAGCCCCCGGAGAGCGTCATTGCCTCCACCCGCTCAGCGAAGGTCTTCGTGAACTCCGCGGCGATCGACTTCTCCACGTACAGCCGCTCCACGGAGATGCAGAGCTGCCCAGAGTTGGCGTAACAGGCCCGGATCGCGGCGTCGGCCACCTTGGCGATGTTCACGCCCGTGGTGATCACCATGGCGTTCTTGCCGCCGAGCTCAGCGGAGAAGCCGATGAGCCTGCGTCCGGTCTGCTCGGCGAGCGTGCGACCGGTGGCGGTCGAACCGGTGAACATGAGGTAGTCGGAGTTGTCGACGATCGCGGTACCCACCACAGAGCCGGCCCCGGTGACCACGGCGAACAAGTCCTTGGGCAGCCCCGCCTCGTACAGCAGATCGGCGGCGGCGAGGGCGGTATGCGGGGTCTGACGGTCCGGCTTGAGCACCACGGCGTTGCCGGCCATGAGCGCGGCGAGTGCGTCGGTGACGGCGAGGGTCAGCGGGTAGTTCCACGGCGAGATGACCCCGACGACGCCCTTGGGGTGGCGCCGCTCAATGGCCTTGGTGAGCCCGGGGAACAGGCCCGCCCGACGCTTGGGGCTGAGCAGCTTGGCCGCAGTGCGCGCGTAGTAGCGGGCGGTGATGGCGACGTCGATGATCTCCTCGGCCGCCGCCATCCGGGACTTGCCGGTCTCCGCCTGCGCCATGTCCAACAGCGACTCGCGGTGGGCGAGCACCAGGCCGTGGTAGCGGTTGAGCACGGCCGCGCGCTCGGCGACGGGGCGCTCCGCCCAGGCCTGCTGCGCCGCGCGAGCCCGCGCCACGGCCTGCTCGACGTCCTCGGCAGTGCCCATCGGCACCGTCGCCAGGGTTTGTCCGGTGAAGGGCTCGATCACTCTGGAGCTCTCGCGCTGAGCATCGGCAGGGATGGCGATATGCGTGGCAAGCCGCGCGAAGACGTCTGGGCTGGGTACTGGCATGCGCGTGAATCTACCCGCCGGTAGCTGACGGCGTAGTGGTGGACTTGACCCTCACGCGACGAGAGGCGGCACAGTCGTGACCGTGAACGAAGGAAGCACCGGGCGAACGGTGGGACAGGTCGCCGAGCTGGTCGGGGTGAGCGTGCGCGCGCTGCACCACTACGACGCGATCGGCCTCGTCCGTCCCGCCGCGCGCAGCAGCGCGGGCTACCGCACGTACCTGGACTCGGACATCGAACGCCTGCACCAGGTGCTGCTGTACCGCGAGCTCGGCTTTCCGCTCGAGGAGATCGCGACCCTCCTCGACGACCCGTCCGTCGACCCGCTGGCGCACCTTCGGCGTCAGCGGGCGCTGCTCGACGAGCGGATCGATCGTTTGCACCAGATGGTCGCAGCAGTCGACAAGATGATGGAGACACGAACCATGGGTATTCACCTGAGCCCCGAAGAGCAGTCAGAGATCTTCGGCGACAACTGGCTGGGCGAGAAGTACGCCGCCGAGGCCGAGC
>JADGOX010000152.1 GCA_017882745.1 Mycobacteriaceae bacterium
CCCATGGGGAAGTAGACCTTGGTGAAGATCTCGAGGCCCTCACGTCGCTCGCTCTTCAGCGCCTGACCAAGGACGGACTCGGCTTTGGTGTCGGCGTAGGTGTCGGCGGTGTCAAAGGTGGTGATGCCGACCTCCAGAGCCTGTCGTACGCACGCGAGCGCCTGGTCCTGTTCGATCTGCGACCCGTGCGTCAGCCAGTTGCCGTAGGCGATTTCGGAGATCTGCAGTCCGCTCTTGCCAAGTCTTCTGGATTCCATCCAACGAGCCTATGCAGCCGGGTATGCCAGAACTTCACCGCCCGGCGGCATACAGTGCGAGTTGTGAGCACGTATGTCCTGGCCGATCGCGAGCGTTGGGTCCGTGAGGACCCGGCGCACAAGCAGGCCGACCGCGACGACTTCGCCAGGGACCGCGCGCGGGTGCTGCATTCGGCATCGCTGCGGCGGTTGTCGGCCAAGACCCAGGTGGTGCAGCCGGACAGCGACGACTTCGTCCGCAACCGGTTGACTCACTCACTGGAGGTTGCCCAGATCGGCCGAGAGTTCGGTGCCGCTCTCGGGTGCGACGCGGACGTGGTCGATACCGCCTGCCTGGCACACGATCTCGGCCACCCGCCCTTCGGGCACAACGGCGAGACGGCGCTGAATGACATCGCCGCGGACATCGGCGGCTTCGAGGGCAATGCCCAGACCCTGCGGTTGCTGACTCGTCTCGAGGCCAAGCGCGTGCATTCCGATGGCCGTCCGGCTGGACTCAACCTGACCCGGGCGAGCCTGGACGCGGTGACGAAGTATCCCTGGGGCAGGGATGAAGACCGTTGGGGCACTGTCAAGTTCGGCGTCTATGCAGACGACCTCGACGTCTTCCGCTGGTACCGCGGATCCCAGCCGGACGGTCGGCGGTGCCTCGAGGCGCAAACCATGGACTGGTCGGATGACGTTGCCTACTCGGTTCACGATGTCGAGGACGGTGTCGCCTCACGGCGGCTGGACCTGCGGGCGCTGCGCTCACCATCCGAGATGGCCCCGGTCATCGCCATGACGCGGGAGTTGTACGCGCCGGATCTGGACGAAGCACAGCTCACCGAGGCGTTGGCGCGGGTGCTTGCCACGGGCTGGATCCCGCAGTCCCACAACGGTTCTCGAACCGATCTGGCTGCCCTGAAGGACATGACGAGCCTGCTCATCGGACGGTTCGTCCAGACCGTCGGAGTGGCCACCCGGGCAAAGCACGGAGATGGCCCGTTGACTCGCTACGCAGCCGACCTGGTGATCCCCGACGATGTCCGGGCCGAATGTGCTGTCCTGAAGGGCACGGCGGCACACTTCGTGATGTTCACCGACGAACGACGCTCGCTCATGGGTGGTCAGCGAACGCAGATTCACGAGCTTGTGGAGGCTTATCGCGCCCAGCCTGCAGCTCGTCTGGATCCGCTTCACCGAGGCGACTTCCTGGGCGCGGTTGACGACGGGGCAGCGCTCCGCGTGATCATCGACCAGGTGGCCTCTCTCTCAGACTCCCGCGCAAAGGTGTTGCACCAGAGCTGGTGCTGATCGGCTGCGGCAAAGGATAACCGCCTAGACTTCCTTTCGGCGTTAAGGAGGACAGGGTGGCAGGTCTGATCAAGGCCGACGACGTGGCACAGGTCAAGGAGCGGTCGTCGATCGAGGATGTCGTGCGCGAGCACGTGACCTTGCGCGCCGCCGGACCTGGCTCGCTGAAGGGGCTGTGTCCGTTCCATGACGAGAAGAGCCCGTCGTTCACCGTCCGTCCGGTTGTGGGGGCTTGGCACTGCTTCGGCTGCGGCGAGGGCGGTGATGTCATCTCGTTCGTGCAGAAGGTTGAGCACCTCACCTTCGCCGAGGCGATCGAACGCCTTGCCACTAAACTGGGCATGGAGCTCCACTACGAAGAGGGCGGTCCGCCTCGCAGCGGTGAGGGGCTGGGCAAGCGGTCACGACTGGTCGAGGCCCACCGCGTGGCTGCGGAGTTCTACAGTGCCGCGCTTGTCAACCTGCCCGAGGCGCGGGCCGGTCGTGACTTCCTGCGCGAGCGCGGATTCGATCGTCTGGCGGCCGAGAAGTACGGTGTGGGGTTCTCACCACGCGGGGGCGAGGAGCTCACCAGACACCTGCGGGCCAAGGGTTTCACCGACGACGAGATCGTCGGGGGCGGGCTGGCCGGACGCGGGCGCGGCCTCTATGACCGATTCCGTGGTCGCCTGATGTGGCCCATCCGCGATATCACCGGCGATGTGGTGGGTTTTGGCGCACGGCGTCTGTTCGATGATGACCGGATCGAGGCCAAGTACCTCAACACCAGCGAGACGGCGATCTACAAGAAGTCGTTCGTGCTCTATGGCCTTGACCTCGCCAAGAAGGCAATCGCCAGGGATCGCCAGGCGGTCGTGGTCGAGGGCTACACGGACGTGATGGCCTGTCAGCTTGCCGGCATCGAGACCGCGGTGGCCACCTGCGGCACCGCGTTCGGCGTCGAGCACATCAAGGTGCTGCGCCGCATCATGCGTGACGAGCCCGATCTGGCACCGGCCAAGGTGGTCTTCACCTTTGACGGAGACGCCGCCGGCCAGAAGGCCGCAATGCGTGCGTTCGGGGAGGACCAGCGCTGGGCGTCGCAGTGCTTCGTGGCCGTGGAGAAGTCCGGCAAGGATCCCTGCGAGCTGCGCCAGGTCGCCGGAGAGGCAGCGGTTCTTGCCCTCGTCGAGGACGCCGTGCCGATGTTCGAGTTCGCGGTGCGCACCACCCTCGCGCGGTTCGACCTGACCAGCGCAGAGGGCCGGGTCCGAGCACTGGGAGCGGTTGCACCCATTGTCGCCGGCATTCGCGATCGCTCCTTACGTCCGGAGTACACCCGCACCGTGGCTGGCTGGCTGGGCGTCGAGGTGGAACAGGTGGGCGACGAGGTCGCTCGAGCCACTCGGATGGCCGCGCGCGGGGCCCGCCCGGCATCCGGCAGTTGGTCCGGGACCGGGTCAAGCACCGGGACCGGCTCGGTGTCCGGCAGGGAGCATGGCGACGAACATGGTGACGAGCATGGGAACGAGCGGGGTGACGGGCACGGGTACGAACGCGCTTTCGAGCTGGCGCGCCCGGACCTGCATGACCCGGTGGTCGCTGCCGAGCGGCAGCTGCTGCAGGCAGCGTTACAGTTCCCGCGCCTGGTCGACCCGGCTGGGTTCGAGTCCATCGCCGCGGACTCCTTCAGCGCTCCGGCACATCGCGGGGTC
>JADGOX010000153.1 GCA_017882745.1 Mycobacteriaceae bacterium
ACATCGTTGACCTTGGCGACCAGTTCGGGATCGGTGGAGTACTTGAACGTCTCAGCCCGCCACGGCTGCACCCCGTACTCACGCCACGCAGTCGCCACCGTCTTGTTCCCGATCCCCAGATGCTTGCCGAGCAGCCGGCTCGACCAGTGCGTCACCCCGTACTTCTTCGGCGGCGGCTTCAACGTGGCCGACACGATCCTGCGGTGATCAATCCTGCGGGGCCGGCCCGACCGCGGCTGATCATCCAAGCCGACCAGCCCCAGCCGCAGGTAACGGTCCCGCCACGTCAACACGGTCACTTTCGACACCTCGACCCGCGCTGCGATCCGCTCGTTCGCCACACCCTCGGCAGCCGCCAGCACGATCCGAGCCCGCTGCACCAACCCAGCCCGCTCCGAACTCGACCGCACGATCCGATTCAGACGCTCCCCATCACCGACACGCAACGTCAGGGCAGGAGCAGCACGATTCGCCATACCCCATCATCCCAAACACCAACCGTTCAGACACTAACGACACGCTGCACTAGATCATCGGAAGACCTGCCCCCTACCCAGCAACATCTCGCGCCGACCCGGCTCCACTTCCTATGCCAAAGGCTGGTCAAGATCTCTCCTCCGCTGCGGTGAGGCGATTTCCTGCTTAGGCTGGCCGTCATGGGGTCGCGAATGTTATTGGCGCTCCGCCGCGCGGGGGTCGCAGCGCTCCTTGTCGTGATCGGTGGGTTCTGGGCCTCGGGCGTCGGTCCCGTGGCCACCGCGACATCACCAGATCCAACGGTGCAGATCGTCCCGTCGGCCGTGACTCTTGCTCCGGGGGACGCGGTTCAGGTCGCGGTGCTGCTGGATAACCCGACCAGTGCCCAAGTCACAGTTGGGAATGTCCGCGTGATCACGCCGCCCCGCGTAACCGCCAGCAGCGTGTCCGGCGTTCCCGCAACGCTTGCGCCAGGGTCGTCATCCCTCGCCACCTTCGAGGTCCGCGCTGAACCTGGATTTGGTGAGAATCAGTTAAGCATTTTCGTTGAGTTTGGTCAGGGTACGTCCGCGCGGCAGGTTGTCGCGTCGTTGTCCGTCAAGCCCGCTGCTGGCGCTGTCACGCCCGAGGTGAGCTTCGTGGTCTTCCCCTCTAAACTGAACGACGGGGATGGCAGGCGAGCGACTGTGCGCCTGACCAATCCGACCGGCGTGACGTTCGCGAACCTTCGGCTGCTTGCCGTAGACAGCGATGATGCCTATCTCGCAATGCCACAACCCCTGACCGCGGCCGCCTGCACCGCCGGGACGGGGGAAAGACTCCTCACGTGCGTCGGCGACCTCACAGCGGGCGCATCGGTCCTCGTCGACCTGGAGGTACGGGCTCATACCAGCGTGCGGACGGGAACGCAGCAAGTGGGCGTGGTCCTAAGAGGGACCCCCGTCACAACAAGCGGTGCGGCACCGAATCGGGAGGTTGCGGCCGTCGCGACACACGACGTTGAACTCGCCGTTTTCGGCGTCGACGCGATCTCTCCGTTCGGCGTAGGCACGCTCTTCTTGCTGCCCGGATTGCTTGCGATTGCTGTGTTCCTTACCGCAACCCGATTCTTGTACCCGCGAAGGACATCGGGCTTGCCGGACAAAGTGGACCCCAAGGATCTCAGCCAGATGCCCGCCATCGTGGTGGTCGGTGTAATCGTCTACGTGCTGGTGTGGTTCCTGTGGCGCGAGGACCTCACGCGCAGGGTGAGCACGGCCGCGGTCGAGCGGGTGTTCGCCCTCGGCATCCTCATGGGCGTGGGAGCGTGGGCGCTCATGGCATTGCTCTACAGACATTTCGTCGGACTGCGCCGATTCAGCATGGATGCCCAACCAGAGGACCTGCTGCTTACCCTGAAACACCGCCACGCCGGACTCTCCTTTCCTTCATACACGGCCGACGCTATCTACCTCCACCTGGGCCAGATGGATGGCCGGGAGTATTTCGCACCGCAGATTGAGTTCAAGCTCATCAAACCGACACCGGATGAAGAGCGGAGGTTCCGGAATGCCCTCACGTCGAACGACATCGCAGCGATCTTGATCTTGCACAAGGCGGGCAAGGTCACCTTGGACTGGAGGACCGAGGCCGGTGCCGTGGTCCATGATCCGACGGCGATGCCGGTGCTGAGCGAGAAGAACGACCTGCTGCGGGAGAAGTAGGCCCCCAGAATTTAGTGCGGGCCGCCCCGCGAGGAAGCGACCCGCCGATCCGCCAGCGAACGACCGACAGAGTCGGTCTCGTAGACATGATCAATCAAATAGCATGATAGCGGAGGATGACGTGAACCTCGACAGTATGCTCGTGTCGGTTGGAAGGACGTGGCGGTTCGATACTGGCGGACAGACCGGCGTTGACCTCACAAGGACTGGCTATGCCACGAAGATCAACTGGCTCAAGGGCACCAACGATCAGCCGGACTTTCGACTTCCGTGGCCTCCTTACAGGAGCAGATTCTGGGAGTACATGCTCAGCGCCTCGTACCGCGAGACAGACACCGACGACCTCGCCTCGGTTCTGCTCCCGCTCCGGTACTGGCGGTTCCTCGTCGTTCCGAACGAACTGGGGGCCCATCCGCGGATCGAAATCGAGGCCATCCGCCACCCGTTCGCGCTGACGACGATCGCCCACTTTCGGATGCAGGATAGAGATCCCCGGCCTCCGGGCGATCAGGCCGCCGAACTCCTCAAGACACTGCTCTACGGCAATTTGGGGGTGATGCAGCCGGTGGACGGGGCATTCCCATACAAGGAGTTGCCGTCCTTGCCGACGATCGACGTGATGGGGAAGCCGATAGTGCTCAAGAGCGGCGGGAACTTCGTTTTGATCTCTGCTCTGCACCGGGATCCCGACGCGCTGCTCGCGGCTTCGGCGCTGGCGCGACGTTTCCCCCAGAACCCACCTCCCGCCGAGTCGGTCGCGATCCAGGACGGCGCTGTGAACGTCCACGCGGACACGGTCGGTCTCGCGGTCTCCGCGCAAGTGGGGGCGAGGTTGGCCGGGTGCTTGCATAACAACTACTCGCTGTTGCTGGCGTACCTCCAGAACCTCGCCACGCTCGTCGGCTCGAGTCCCACGTCCGAATGCAAGTGGTTCCAGGAGCGTGCGGCCTTGATGCTCAACCACGTGTACCGCAGGGAACCGGTGCCGCCGGTGAACGCGATGTACAAGTCGCGTCTGGCCGATCTCTGGCTGAGTGAGCGCGGCCTGATAGAGCCGATTAACAAGTTGGCAGCTAATCTGGCCCTGGGTCTCCCACCGCTTCAAGTCCCGGGACATCCGCAGGCGACGCCGGCCCCGAGTTCTTCGACCAATTCGACAAGCGGTGCTGCGACGAAACCGTCGAGCCCATCAAGCTGACGTCACCACGGGTCGCCGTTGAGCCAGTCGGTGGCGTGAGCCGCAGACACCAACGCCGAAAAGTCGTCCACCAAACTGGGCGCGAGCAGCCGAACTGAGGCGGCAGCTCGCGCGCGGGATCTGCACCTGCTCGGCTGACAAGCCCTCGCCGAGGGCGACAGCCCCGATGATGCCGTCCCGCCACCGGCGAGGGATCATGGACGCATGCGTGGGCGAAGGATGGCGATGGTGGCATCTGCGGCAATGCTCGTTGCCGCCACCGTTGTGGTCTTCCTCATCTTCGATAGCCACTCGCACTCGAACAGCGACACGATCCGGCCGTTCGTGATCACGATGGCCCCGGCGTGGATCCTCTACGTACTGGTGTGGCGCTTCGTGACCGTCAGGCGTACGAAGGACTGAGCTCCCCGGGCCTAGG
>JADGOX010000154.1 GCA_017882745.1 Mycobacteriaceae bacterium
CCGAGGACAGTCTGCAGACGGCGCACGACCGGGCAAAGGCCGCAGGTGCCGAGGACATCGTGACCAGGGCAGTCAGCGGTGCGCCGGTGGACACGCTCCTCGAGTTGGTCGAGGAGGTCAAGGCTGAGCTCTTGGTCGTCGGCAACCGTGGTTTGAACAGTCTGACGGGTCGCTTGCTCGGATCCGTCCCTTCGGACGCCGCGCGCAAGGCCGTTTGTGACGTACTCATCGTGCACACGGTGCAGTGACGGCTGACGCCGAAGACGTTGAGCCCGAGCCGAGTTCGGAGCCGGTAGCAGGGCTCGCCGACGACAGCGAGCGACTTCGACGAGGAATCCAGGAGGAGCTCGAACGGACCCTGCTCGGAGGTCGGCGTCGTTTCGACCGCTTCCAGGCTGCGGAAGAAGCCGGCGTGCCGCTCGAGCGGGCGACTCGGCTCTGGGTCGCGATGGGTTTCGCGCAGGGCGACGACCCGAGTGCCGTCATGTACACCCGTGGCGACGTGGAGGCTCTTCGCACCATCGGACGGCTCGTCGACGATGGGGTGATCACGCCGGACATGGAGGTGTCGGTCACCCGGGCACTGGGGCAGTCGATGTCGCGGCTGGCGGAGTGGCAGGTCGGTTTGATCACCAACTTCGTCGGTACGCGTGTGGGGGAGGCCATCGCCGAGGCCACAGACGGAGCGCCCCTCGACGTTGCTGCGGTACGCGCTGAGGTCAGCGAAATGGCCAAGGGTCTGCTGCCCACGATCGAGGCCTTGCAGTCCTACACCTGGCGGCGGCACCTCGCCGCAAATGCCGATCGCGCCCTGTTCGGACCCGGTGAGCAGGTCGCCTTGCAGCGCCTGGTGGTCGGTTTTGCGGACATTGTCGGCTACACGAGCCTCACCCGGCAGCTGGAGGTCGAGGAACTCGACAGCCTCATCGAGCGCTTTGAGTCCACCGCGATGGACGTCATCGCGGAGGGACACGGCTGGGTGGTCAAGACCGTCGGCGATGAGGTGATGTTTGCCGTGAAGGATCCTTCGGACGCCGCACGCATCGCCCTGGAGCTGCACGAGAGGGTGCTCGCCGACGAGCTGCTTCCTGGTATCCGGATCGGACTCGCAGCGGGGGAGGTGCTCGTTCGCTTCGGTGACGCGTTCGGCTCTGTGGTCAACATCGCGGCCCGGCTCACGTCTGTAGCCAAACCGGACACGATCGTGATGGACTCTTCGCTCGCCGACGCGCTCGCGGACATGCCCGACTTCAAGATCAAGTCGATGCGTCCTGTTCGGGTGCGGGGCCTCGATCGGCTGCACCCGTACCTGCTGCGGCGGCCGACCATCAAGTAGGCACGCACGCCACTCGCTAGGGTCACTGCATGGATACCAAGACGGCGGGCCGCGGTGCGCGTGCACTGGACATGATCCACTCGATGACGTATTTCGTTCCAGAGACGGAGCAGTACCTCACCGAGGCTGGCCTGCGCCCCGGCCGGATGTGCTATTTCGCTGGGCGAGCGGCCGCCATGGGCGCCGTCGGCCCCGGCGTGGTGGCCGCGACCTTCTACAACTTCAACCCTGAGCTCGTCGAACGACACATCCCGCGAGCGTGGACTCTGGCGAGCCCAGAGGCCGTCGTCGCGGCTCGGTTCCGTTCTGTCGAGGCCGCGCTGCGACGACTGCTCGGTGAGGAGCTGGCTGCCTCGGCCGACGTCACTGAGGCGGCGGAGCTGGCGAGAACCGCAGCTGTCGCGTGCACCGGTGACGGACGTGCGCTCTACGCCGCTCACGCCGACCTCGAGTGGCCGACAGAGCCACTGTTGGTGCTGTGGCACGCGATCACGTTGTTGCGCGAACACCGGGGCGACGGTCACATCGCGGCGCTGCTGGGCGCTGGGCTCAGCGGGCTGCAGGCGCTGGTCACCCACACCGGCACTGGACGCGGGTTCACCGTAGCCGCCGCCCAGGCGACCCGTGGGTGGTCGGCGCAGCAGTGGAAGGCGGCCGAGGACGACCTTCAGGTTCGGGGGCTGCTCGTTGCCGATGGCACGTTGACCGAGGCCGGTACGCAGCTACGAAGCCAGGTTGAAGCCGCCACCGACCAGATGGCGCTGGCACCCTGGACTGCCCTGGGTGACGCCGGCGCAGAACGGCTCACCGAGATTGGAAAGACGCTGTCGCGAGCAATTCTCGCTGGGGGCGCAATACCCGACGGCATCTTCACGGCAGCGTCGGGTCGAGCTGCGAAGCCCCTCCCGTCGGGGTCGTAGCATCACGGGGGCAGGATCGCGTGCAGTAATCCTCCCGCACAGCAATCAGAGACCAGGTGGACGCAGATGAGTGAGGGCAAGCTTCGGTACCGGCTGTTGACGGGACCGGACGACCATGCGTTCTGTGAGCGGGTCAGTGCCGCACTTGCCGACGGCTGGCGTCTGTACGGCGGCCCCGCGGCGACCGTCCGGTCGGATGACCAGGTCATCGTCGCGCAGGCAGTGGTCCTGGACGGCGGTACCGACGAGGGTGACACCGACGATCGCGGAGCGTTGAGATGACCAATATCCCGACCGCAGGCAGCGCAGTTGAGGGATACGCAGGCGACCTCACCGTCCATCAAGCGTGGCAGCTCGTCGAAGAGGGCCAAGCCGTGCTCGTCGACGTTCGGACCGAGGTCGAGTGGCGCTTCGTCGGTGTGGCGGACCTCAGTGCGTTGGGCGCTGAGGTGACGTTCGTCGAGTGGGCGCGGGTAGACGGCGGTCCCAACGCCGAGTTCGTGAGCCAGGTCGTCGAGGCCGCGCAGGGGCGTCCGACGGTGTTCCTCTGCCGCTCAGGGCAGCGCTCTGTGTCAGCGGCGCGTGCAGTGACTCAGGCCGGCGCAGGGCCGGCATACAACGTCCTCGACGGATTCGAGGGCGCCCTAGATTCTGCTGGCCATCGCGGCGGCACCGGATGGCGGGCCGCAGGGCTCCCGTGGAGGCAATCTTGAGTACGGCTGAGAACAGCTCACTGTGGCGACCTGACACTCAGGCGGTGCGCGGAGGACTGGCACGCTCGGAGTACCAGGAGATGTCCGAGGCCCTGTTCCTCACGTCGGGTTTCGTCTACGACACCGCCGCTGATGCAGAGGCCGCGTTCTCCGGCGAGGTGGACCGCTTCGTCTACTCCCGCTACGGCAACCCCACCGTCGAGGTCTTTCAGGATCGACTCCGACTGATCGAGGGCGCCGAGGCGTGTTTCGCGACCGCCAGCGGGATGTCGGCGGTGTTCGTGGCGCTGGCGGCGTTGCTGAAGGCCGGCGACCGGGTCGTCGCTGCGCGCAGTCTGTTCGGGTCCTGCTTCGTCATCCTCAACGAGATCCTGCCGCGCTGGGGTATCACCGCCGAGTTCGTCGACGGTGATGACCTCGATGCGTGGGAGCGGGCGCTGTCCACGCCGACACAGGCCGTCTTCTTCGAGAGTCCGTCAAATCCCATGCAGGAGATCGTTGACGTCGCTGCCGTGGTGGCGCTCTCCCACGCCGCGGGTGCTCAAGTAGTGGTGGACAACGTGTTCGCCACCCCCGTGCTGCAGCGTGCCACCGAGATGGGCGCTGACATCGTTGTGTACTCGGCGACCAAA
The DNA here is from genome assembly GCA_017882745.1 of Mycobacteriaceae bacterium. GTDB lineage: Bacteria > Actinomycetota > Actinomycetes > Mycobacteriales > Mycobacteriaceae > X156. The sequence goes on from JADGOX010000154.1 coordinate 3,602, forward strand.
CACATCGATGGTCAGGGTCGGGTCCTGGGCGGAGCCATCCTCGGGAGCAAGGAGTTCATCGACGGTCCGGTCAAGAACCTGATGCGGCACACCGGCCCCTCGATGTCGCCCTTCAACGCCTGGGTCCTCACCAAGGGCCTGGAGACGATGGGGATGCGCGTGCGCCACGCCGTCGGCTCCACCGTGCAGCTCGCCGGCTGGCTGGAGGAGCAGGCGAGGGTGAACTGGGTGCGGTACCCGTTCCTGGACTCGCATCCGCAGGTGGAACTGGCGCGTCGGCAGATGTCCGGCGGCGGAACCGTGATCACCTTCGAGCTGGCGGGCGGCAAGGAGCGGGCGTTCGAGGTTCTGGACCGCCTTCAGGTGATCGACATCTCGAACAACCTCGGCGACGCGAAGTCGATGGTCACCCATCCAGCGACCACCACGCATCGGAGGTTGGGTGCCGAGGGGCGCGCGCAGGTCGGCATCACCGATGGCGTCGTCCGGCTCTCCGTCGGGCTGGAAGACGTCGACGACCTGCGCGAGGACCTGGAGCAGGCTCTACGGGTCTAGTCGGGCCGTCGTCACCAGCCGCGGGCGCGCCACTCGGCCAAGTGGGGGCGCTCGATGCCGAGGTTGGTGTCTCGTCCGTGGCCTGGGTAAACGACGGTGTCGTCGGGCAGTTGGTCGAAGACTCGCTGCTGCAGATCGTCCAGGAGGCTCGTGAAGTCCTCGGGGGAGCCCGTCTTCCCGGGACCACCTGGGAAGAGCGCGTCTCCGGTGAACAGGTGCTTCTGGTCGCCGGCGCGCAGCAGCAGGGCCACCGATCCGGGGGTGTGGCCGCGCAGGTGGATCACCTGCAGCGCGAGATCGCCTACCTCGATGACGTCACCGTGAGCCAACTCACGATCGACCGTCACCGGCAGGGGTTCAGCGTCCAGAGCGTGTGCGGCGTTCGGTGATCCGGTGCCTCCGACGATGTCCGCCAGGGCCTGCCAGTGGTCCGGATGCTGATGCGTGGTTACCACCAACGTGAGTTCTGGCGCGTGCTCGTCGAGCAGCTCGGTCAGCCGGGCTACATCGTTGGCGGCGTCGATGAGCAGGGCTTTCCCGGTTGACTCGCACACGATGAGGTACGCGTTGTTGTCCATCGGTCCCACGGAGATCTTCGTGAGGGTGCCACCGGGGAACTTCTTGCGCTGCGGCGCAGTTTCGGCGGACACGGACCCTGTGTAGTGCTCGTCCAGCTGCATAGTCGGTCAGGTTACCGGCGATGCGAGCTCGGAATCATTCGGACCGTGGACCGCTTGTTGTCGGCACCCGCACCTAGCATGGTCGGGTCGGGGCAGTGCCCCGGTACGTGCGTTCGATGAAGGGACTTTGAGTGGCTGACCGTCTGGTCGTGCGTGGCGCCCGCGAGCACAACTTGCGGGGAGTTGACCTCGACCTTCCGCGCGACAGCTTGATCGTCTTCACCGGGCTGTCCGGCTCGGGGAAGTCGAGCCTGGCTTTCGACACCATCTTCGCTGAGGGGCAACGGCGCTACGTGGAGTCGTTGTCGGCCTATGCGCGCCAGTTCCTGGGGCAGATGGACAAGCCGGATGTCGACTTCATCGAGGGCCTCTCACCTGCAGTGTCCATCGACCAGAAGTCGACCAACCGGAACCCGCGCTCGACGGTCGGCACCATCACCGAGGTGTATGACTATCTTCGCCTGCTGTACGCCCGCGCAGGCACTCCACACTGCCCGGTGTGTTATGAGCTCATCTCCCGGCAGACTCCGCAGCAGATCGTGGACCAGGTGATGACCATGGAGGAGGGCGTGCGCTTCCAGGTGCTCGCCCCCGTCGTTCGCACCCGCAAGGGTGAGTTCGTCGATCTGTTCGACCAGCTGCGCAGCCAGGGGTACTCCCGGGTGCGTGTGAACGGGACGGTGCACCAGCTGACCGACCCGCCGAAGCTCAAGAAACAGGAGAAGCACGACATCGAGGTGGTGGTGGACCGACTGACGGTCAAGGCCAGCGCCCAGCAGCGGCTCACCGACTCCGTGGAGACCGCCCTGCGGTTGGCCGACGGCGTCGTCATCCTCGACTTCGTCGATCGCGAGGATGACGACGCTGATCGCGAGCGGCGCTTCTCGGAGAAGATGGCGTGTCCCAACAACCATCGGCTCGCCATCGACGACCTCGAGCCACGGTCGTTCTCCTTCAACTCGCCTTATGGGGCGTGCCCCGAGTGCACCGGTATCGGGGTTCGCAAAGAGGTGGATCCCGAGCTGGTCGTCCCCGATGATGAGCTGAGCCTCGCTGACGGTGCGATCGCACCGTGGTCATCAGGGCAGACCGCCGAGTACTTTGCCCGGCTGCTGTCTGGCCTCGCCGCCGCCATGGGCTTCGACATGAGTACACCGTGGAAGCGCCTGCCGCCGAAGGTGCGCCGCGCGGTGCTCGGTGGTTCCGATGACCAGGTCCACGTCAAGTACACCAACCGCTACGGCCGCACGCGTTCGTACTACGCGGCGTTCGAGGGCGTCATGCCGTTCCTGGAGCGGCGGATGCAGCAGACCGAGTCGGAGTACATGAAGGAGAAGTACGACGGCTACATGCGGGAGGTGCCGTGTCCGTCCTGCCAGGGCACCCGGCTGAAGCCGGAGATTCTCGCGGTCACCATGGGCGCGGGTGCGGACGCCAAGTCCATCGCGGAGGTCTGCGCGCTGTCGGTGGCCGACTGTTCGCAGTTCCTCAACGCCATGCAGCTGGGTAAGCGCGAGGAGATGATCGCCGGGCAGGTGCTCAAGGAGGTACAGGCGCGCCTCGGATTCCTGCTGGACGTCGGTCTGGAGTACTTGTCGCTCGACCGGGCGGCGGGCACGCTGTCCGGTGGTGAGGCGCAACGTATTCGCTTGGCCACGCAGATCGGTTCCGGCCTGGTTGGTGTGCTCTACGTGCTGGACGAGCCCTCCATCGGGCTGCACCAGCGGGACAACCGTCGGCTGATCGAGACGCTCACGCGGCTGCGTGACCTCGGCAACACACTGATCGTGGTGGAGCACGACGAGGACACGATCCGTCAGTCGGACTGGGTGGTGGACATCGGCCCGCGGGCGGGGGAGCACGGCGGGCAGGTGGTGCACAGCGGCACTTACGCTGATCTGCTCACCAACACGGCGTCGATCACCGGCGCCTACCTCTCCGGTCGCGAGTCCATCCCGCTTCCGGCCACACGGCGCAAGATTGATCGCAAGCGCCAGGTAACTGTGGTTGGTGCCCGAGAGCACAACCTGCACGACATCGACGTGAGCTTCCCGCTCGGCGTGCTGGTCGCCGTCACCGGCGTCTCCGGCTCGGGGAAGTCGACGCTGGTCAACGACATCCTCGCCACCGTGATGGCCAATAAGCTCAACGGTGCGCGCCAGGTTCCTGGGCGGCACACCAGGGTGAACGGGCTCGACCAGCTCGACAAGCTGGTGCAGGTGGATCAGTCGCCCATCGGCCGTACCCCGCGCTCAAATGCGGCCACCTACACCGGTGTGTTCGACAAGATCCGAACGCTGTTTGCATCCACGGTCGAAGCGAAGGTGCGCGGCTACCAGCCCGGGCGGTTCTCCTTCAACGTCAAGGGCGGTCGCTGCGAGGCGTGCTCAGGGGACGGCACCCTGAAGATCGAGATGAACTTCCTGCCGGACGTCTACGTGCCGTGTGAGGTCTGTCATGGCGCGCGGTACAACCGAGAGACCCTGGAGGTTCACTACAAGGGAAAGACCATCGCCGAGGTGCTGGACATGCCCATCGAGCAGGCCGCGGAGTTTTTCGAGGCGATCAACTCCATCCACCGCTACCTCAAGACGCTGGTAGACGTCGGCCTCGGCTACGTCCGACTCGGCCAGCCGGCGCCGACCTTGTCCGGTGGTGAGGCACAAAGGGTCAAGCTCGCGTCTGAGCTGCAGAAGCGCTCTACGGGACGCACGGTGTACGTGCTTGACGAACCGACGACGGGCTTGCACTTCGAGGACATCCGCAAGCTCCTCGGTGTGGTCAACGGCCTCATAGACAAGGGCAACTCGGTGATCATCATCGAGCACAACCTCGACGTCATCAAGACGGCGGACTGGGTGCTCGACATGGGTCCGGAAGGCGGCGCGGGCGGTGGCACTCTCATCGCAGAAGGCACCCCGGAGCACATCGCGACGGTGCAATCCAGCTACACCGGCCAGTTCCTGCAGACGACTCTGAAGTCGGCGGGAGTGGAGCCGCACAAACTGCAGGGCACAACCAAACGTCGGGCCAAGGTGGCCGCCGCCGTGCGTTGATCAGGGATGACTGTGGAACGCCGGCCGCCGCGGCGACTAGATTGCCTTACTGATGACTGAACCAGATAGTGACCCGAATGTCTCCTTCTCCGATCTCGGTATCGACGAGCGGGTGCTCAAAGCGCTGACCGACGTCGGCTACGAGCGTCCCTCGCCAATCCAGTCCGCGACGATCCCTGCGTTGATGCAGGGCCGCCACGTCGTTGGTCTTGCGCAGACGGGAACCGGCAAGACGGCTGCGTTCGCCGTGCCGATACTGTCGCGGATCGACCTCACCCAGAAGACGCCGCAGGCGCTCATCCTGGCCCCGACCCGCGAGCTCGCTCTGCAGGTCGCGGAGGCGGTCAGCACGTATGCGCGGCACCTGCCGGGACTGCATGTGTTGCCGATATACGGCGGCCAGAGCTACGGCGTTCAGCTGGCGGGGCTGAGGCGTGGCGCTCACGTCGTCGTCGGCACCCCAGGTCGCGTCATCGATCACCTTCAGAAGGGCACCCTCGACCTAACCGAGTTGCGTTTCCTGGTCCTCGACGAGGCCGACGAGATGCTGGCCATGGGTTTCCAGGAGGACGTGGAGACAATCCTGGCGGACACCCCTGAGGACAAGCAGGTGGCCCTGTTCTCGGCAACGATGCCCTCACAGATTCGCCGCATCTCCAAGCGTTACCTCACCGACGCCGCGGAGATCACGGTCGCGTCGAAGACGGTCACTGCCGCCAACACACGGCAGCGGTTCATCCAGGTTGCCGGTCAGCGCAAGCTCGACGCGCTCACCCGGATCCTCGAAGTGGAGACCTTCGAGGCGATGATTGTCTTCGTCAGGACCAAGCAAGCCACCGAGGAACTGGCAGAACGCTTGCGGGCCAGAGGTTTTTCGGCCGCGGCCATCAACGGCGACATCGTGCAGGCCCAACGCGAACGCACTATCGGCCAGCTCAAGAGCGGTGATATCGACATCTTGGTCGCGACTGACGTCGCAGCCAGGGGCCTCGACGTCGAGCGGATCAGCCATGTCGTCAACTACGACATTCCGCACGACACGGAGTCCTACATCCACCGGATCGGACGTACGGGCCGCGCCGGCCGATCCGGAGATGCACTGCTCTTCGTCACCTCTCGCGAGCGGCACCTGTTGCGGGCCATTGAGAAGGCCACGCGCCAACCGATCACCGAGATGGCGCTGCCTTCAATCGACGACGTCAACTCCACCAGGGTCGCCAAGTTCGCCGACGCCATCACAGCGAGCTTGGAGTCCCCGGAGCTGGCTCTCTTCCGGCGGCTCGTCGATGACTACGAGCAGGAGCACGACGTGTCGGTGGCCGACATCGCAGCGGCCCTGGCTGTGCTGTCCCAGGACGGTGAGTCCTTCCTGCTGAAGCCGGAGCCGCCAGCTACGAAACGTGCCAAGGAACGTGACCGCGGGCCGTCGAGCGAGCGTGCCCCGCGTGGTCGTGGCGAGAAGCAGGGTTCCGATCGAGGCGCCGGACAGCCTCGCGGTGCCGGGCGGTCACAGTCGGGTGGACCGATGGCTACCTACCGGATTCGGGTGGGCCGGCGACACAAGATCTCACCCGGCTCTATCGTGGGCGCCATTGCCAACGAGGGTGGCCTCACCCGCGCTGATTTCGGGCACATCGACATCCAGGCTGATCACAGCCTCGTCGAGCTTCCCGTCGATCTGTCCGCCGACACCTTCGAGCGCTTGCGCCGCACCCGTATCTCCGGCCAGCTCATCGGACTCACCCTGGAAGAGGGGGCATCAGCCGGAGACGGTAAGCGCGGGCCCCGGAAGTAGCCGCGCGAGGCGCAGCTCAGTAGACCGGGCCCGTGAGCTTCTCGCCCGGACCCATGCCGGGGTCGTCAGGGTCGGCCGAGCTCTCGCGGAACGCACGCTGCAGGGCCTGAAGGCCGTCGCGGAGCGGTCCCGCGTGCGGGCCCAGATATTCGAGCGACGAGGTGATCAGACCCGCGAGCGCGGTGATGACGCGCCGGGCTTCGTCGAGGTCGCGGTGCGGACTTGATGACGGGTCCTCTTCCGACAGTCCGAGCTTCTCGGCCGCTGAGCTCATCAGCATCACCGCGGCCCGGCTGATCACCTCGACGGCGGGGACGTCGGCGAGTTCGCGCGTGTCAGGAACGGCTTCGGTGTGCGGCTGACCAGTCATGACTGGTACCCTTTCATCTACGACCGCCTCCGGTGTGAACCGGGGGCAGCAAGTGGAGCCCCGCTCCCACCTTCGTGCTGAAAGCACAGCGACCTCGCGTCGCGGCGCCATGACGGCACGTGGGTCCGGTCCCGCTCGAGCGGTTTGGGCGTTGGGTATCCCCTCGTGGGGAGACCTGGATCGGTCGGCAACGGGCCCTGCACGCCGGAAGGCGTCGGGGCCTTCGTCGTGGAGAGCGCTCGGTTCTGCGTGGTCGTCGACCAGAATGCCGAACCGAGGAGGCCCCATCAGCGCTGAGACCCGCATCAACGACCGCATCCGTGTTCCCGAGGTCCGGCTCGTCGGGCCGAACGGGGAGCAGGTGGGGATCGTGCGCGTGGAAGATGCACTCCGCTTGGCCGTGGAAGCCGACCTCGACCTGGTTGAGGTCGCTCCCGAGGCCCGACCGCCGGTCTGCAAGCTCATGGACTACGGCAAGTTCAAGTACGAGAACGCGCAGAAGCTGCGTGAGTCCCGCAAGAACCAGCAAATGACCGTGGTCAAGGAGCAGAAGCTCCGGCCCAAGATCGACTCGCACGACTACGAGACCAAGAAGCGTAACGTCGTTCGCTTCCTCGAGGCCGGGCACAAGGTCAAGGTCACCATCATGTTCCGTGGTCGCGAGCAGTCCAGGCCCGAGCTCGGCTTCCGCTTGCTTCAGCGGCTCGGCGCGGACGTGGTGGACCTCGGCTTCGTCGAGACCTCCGCCAAGCAGGATGGCCGAAACATGACCATGGTGCTGGCCCCGCACAAGGGCGCAAAGACCAGAGCCAAGGCTCAGCAGGGTGCCGAGGCGCCATCGGCGCAGGCGGCCCCCAGGGCTGACGAAGCCGTGCCGGCCGCGGCCGCATCGACCGAAGCCACACCTGCAGCAGCAGCAACCGAGCAACAACCCGCGTCCTAGGTCGGCTTCGCGCTGACACGACGCACCTGCCCGTGCTCACGACATGACGAATGAGGACAGTTCATGCCCAAGATGAAGACCCACAAAGGCACGGCCAAGCGGATCAAGGTGTCCGGTTCAGGCAAGCTCCTGCGCCAGCAGGCCAACCGTCGCCACCTGCTCGAGCACAAGTCCACCAAGCGCACCCGCCGCCTGGATGGCACCACCGCTGTGGACCCACGCGATGCAGGTCGCATCAAGCGCCTGCTCGGCATGTGATTGCTCCACCGACAGTGTAACGGCCGGAGCGCGCACTCAGTCGTGCTGACGGCCACCCCCGCACATCCGGGCGGTACCCCCGCCCCTGAGATCGACAGGACTTACCAGTGGCACGCGTGAAGAGGGCAGTAAACGCCCATAAGAAGCGACGCACGACTCTCGAGTCGGCAGCCGGTTACCGCGGACAGCGTTCGCGGCTCTACCGCAAGGCCAAGGAGCAGATGCTCCACTCGATGACCTACGCCTACCGCGACCGCCGTGCGCGCAAGGGTGAGTTCCGAAAGCTGTGGATCCAGCGCATCAACGCAGCAGCACGGGCGAACGACATGACCTACAACCGCTTCATCCAGGGCCTCAAGGCCTCGGGTGTCGAGGTGGACCGCAAGGTGCTGGCCGACATGGCCGTTGCCGACCCGGTCGCCTTCGCGGGGCTCGTGGAGATCGCAAAGGCACACATCCCCGCCGACGTGAACGCTCCCAAGGAGCCGGCAGCCTGAGCGGTTACTACGTGGCTCCGCAGCGACCTGTGGATCCGTTTACCGAACGGACTCCGCGGGTCGTTGCCGCCATCAAACTGCACCGCGGGACTGCTCGTCGCAACGCCAGCCGGTTTCTCGCGGAGGGCGGGCAAGCGGTCAGCGAGGCGTTGTCGGCAGGCGTCGTCCGAGAGCTGTTCTGCACGGCCGACGCGGTGGCGCGCAACACTGATCTGGTCGCCACCGCCGACCACCGCGGTGTGCCGGTCAGTCTCGTCACCGAGCGGGCCGCCGCCGCGCTGTCCGAGACGGTGACCCCTCAGGGCCTGGTTGCGGTTTGCGACCTGGTGGACGTCTCCCTCGAGCAAGCGCTGCACGGTGCTCCCCAGCTCGTGGCCGTACTCGTCGACGCCGGCGACCCGGGCAACGCGGGCACCGTGATTCGGGTGGCCGACGCGGCTGGAGCTGATGCCGTGGTGTTCGCCGGGGACAGCGTCGATGTGCACAACGGCAAGTGCGTACGGGCCAGCACCGGTAGCGTCTTTCACCTGCCTGTTGCACGGAGTCACCACGTGCTCGGTGTCATGGACCAGGCCCGTGCCGCAGGGCTCCAGGTGCTCGCGACTGCAGCCGATGGCGAGCTGGATCTCTACGACACCGACGAGCTCTTGACTACACCGACGGCGTGGTTGTTCGGCAACGAGGCCCACGGGCTGCCTTCCGAGCTCGCCGCAATGGCTGACCATCGGGTGCGTATCCCGATCCACGGCCGGGCCGAGAGCCTCAACCTCGCCACCGCTGCTGCGCTGTGTCTGTACGCCAGTGCCCGCGCCCAGCGGGCCCCGTAAGCGACTCACAAGGCGGCTGACACCGATCCCTTAGGATCGTTGCTGCATCAGACCCGGCTCCCGACTCCCCAAACGAACGAGGTGCAGCGCTCCGTGTCCGCCACCAATGACCCCTACGACCCCAAGCAGGTCGCCGCGCTTTCTCCGGACGCGCTCAACAGGGCGGGGGAGGACGCGGTGACGGCGTTCGCGGCAGCGGGGGACCTGGATACGCTCGCGCAGGCGCGCACCGGCCACCTCGGCGACCGGTCACCGGTGATGTTGGCCCGCCGCGAGCTGGGCGCACTGCCCCCTGCGGCGCGTGCGGACGCGGGCAAGCGGGTGAACCAGGTGAAGGCCGCAGCGCAGCAGGCCTACGACGCGCGACACACGGCCTTGCTCGCGGAACGGGATGCTGCGGTGCTGGTCGCCGAAGCAGTGGACGTCACGTTACCGGCGCAGCGTCAACCGCTCGGCGCTCGACACCCCATCACGGCGATCTCCGAGCGCGTGGCCGACGTATTCGTGGCCATGGGATGGGAGGTGGCCGAGGGGCCGGAGCTCGAGGTCGAGCACTTCAACTTCGATGCCCTCAACTTCCTGCCCGATCACCCGGCGCGCACCATGCAGGACACGTTCTACGTGGCGCCCGAAGGCTCTCGCCAGGTGCTGCGCACGCACACCTCGCCGGTGCAGGTGCGATCCATGCTGGAGCGTGACCTGCCTTTGTTCGTCGTCTGTCCGGGCCGGACCTTTCGCACCGATGAGCTGGACGCCACGCACACGCCGGTGTTCCACCAGGTCGAGGGCCTCGCCATCGCCGAAGGCCTCACCATGGCCCACCTCAAGGGCACCCTCGACGCCTTCGCGCGCGCCATGTTCGGCCCGGAGTCCAAGATCAGGCTGCGACCGAGCTACTTCCCGTTCACCGAGCCCTCCGCCGAGCCGGATGTGTGGTTCCCGGAGAAGAAGGGCGGCGCGGGCTGGGTCGAGTGGGGCGGCTGCGGCATGGTTCATCCCAACGTGCTGCGCGCCGCGGGCATTGACCCGGAGCGATACTCGGGCTTCGCCTTCGGGATGGGTATCGAGCGGACCTTGATGTTTCGCAACGGCATCCCTGACATGCGCGACATGGTGGAGGGCGATGTCCGTTTCACCCTCCCCTTCGGCGTCCAGGCCTGACGCCCCCGCTGCTGCCTGAAGAAAGAGCTGAGAGACGTGCGCGTACCCCTGTCCTGGTTGTCCGCCGATGCGGGCCTGCCCGCTGGTGCCCTTCCCGCCGATGCGGCCGAGGTGGGAGACGCCTTTGTCCGTGTGGGTCTGGAACTTGAGGAGCTCATCCCCCTTGGGCCGGTCAGCGGACCGGTTGTGCTGGGTCGGGTAGCGGTGATTACGGAGCTCACCGAGTTCAAGAAGCCGATCCGCTACTGCCAGGTCGACGTCGGTGAAGCAGAGCCACGCAATATCGTCTGTGGTGCAAGCAATTTTGCGGTTGGCGATCTTGTCGTGGCAGCGCTGCCCGGCAGTGAGCTTCCCGGCGGGTTCGCCATCGCCGCACGCACGACCTATGGCCACGTCTCCGAGGGCATGATCTGCTCGGCCCGGGAGCTCGGACTGGGTGCCGAGCACTCCGGAATCCTGGTGCTGCCTGCCGGCACCGGAGATGCCGGAGCTGACGCCGTGAGCACTCTGGGCCTGGACGACTCCGTCATCGAGCTGGCGATCACCCCGGACCGTGGCTACTGCTTCTCGGTGCGTGGGCTCGGTCGCGAGTTGGCCTCGGCCTACGACCTGGAGTTCACCGATTCGGGGGTGGCCGACATTCCCGCAGCGGATGGGGAGGTGTGGCCACTGAGCGTGCAACCCGAGACGCTGTGCACTCGGTTCGTGCTCCGTCGTGTCTCGGGAATCGACCCTGCCGCCGTGAGCCCGTGGTGGCTGCAGCGTCGCTTGATGCTCGCCGGAATGCGCCCGATCTCGGCAGCAGTGGACGTGACCAACTACGTGATGCTGGAGTTGGGGCAGCCGCTGCATGCCTTTGATGCCGGAGCCCTGCGTGGCGGTCTTCTCGTACGCAAAGCCGCCAGCGGGGAGAAGCTGGCCACCCTCGACGGCTCGGTGCGGACACTCGACTCCGACGACGTGGTGATCTGCGACGACTCCGGACCGGTGTCCTTGGCCGGGGTGATGGGTGGCACGACGACCGAGGTCGACGCTCACACCACGGACGTGCTTCTCGAGGCCGCAACCTGGGATCCGCTGAGCATCGCCCGCACCGCACGACGCCACAAGCTGCCGAGCGAGGCGAGCAAGCGCTTCGAGCGCGGGGTCGATCCGGCACTGGCCGCGGTAGCGCTGGAGCGGGCGGCGCAGCTGCTGGCTGAGATCGCCGGCGGTACCGTCCGGGACGGCCGCACCGATGAGGGTGGGGTACCTGCACGGGCGGACATCAGCATCGCCGCTGACCTCCCCGATCTGGTAGCCGGTGTGGTCTATCCGGCAGGCACCGCCGCTGCCCGGCTGCGGCAGGTCGGGTGTGCGGTCACCGAATCCGAAACCGAGTTGGTGGTCGCTCCGCCGAGCTGGCGCCCCGATCTGACGCAGCCCGCTGATCTGGTGGAGGAAGTGCTCCGCCTGGAGGGCTTGGACGCCATTCCCTCCATACTGCCCGCGGCACCTGCGGGGCGAGGTCTCACGGCGGCACAGCGTCGCCGGCGTGCCGTGTCGAAGGCGCTCGCCGCCGGCGGATACGTCGAGGTGCTGCCCACGCCGTTCTTGCCCGCAGGTGTGTTCGACGACTGGGGACTGAGTGCTGACGATCCGCGCCGGCGCACTGCGGCTGTGCTCAACCCCTTGGAGTCCGATCGCGGTCAGCTCGCCACGACGGTGCTGCCGGCCTTGCTGGAAGCGCTGCAGCGCAACGTCTCGCGTGGTCAGCGGGATCTGTCCCTGTTCGGTATCGCGCAGGTGGTGTTGCCCGCGGCAGGTTCGGTTGCGGTGACACCACTCGCGGCTCTCCCGGCAGGGCGTCGGCCATCCCAGGAAGAGATCGATGCGCTCCTGGTTTCGCTGCCGGCCCAGCCGGTGCACGTGGGTGTGGTGCTGTGCGGTCAGCGCGAGCGTTCCGGTTGGTGGGGTGCTGGTCGCAACGCGGAGGTAGCCGATGCCATCGCGGCCGCGGTCACCGTGGCGCAAGCCAGCGGCGTCGAGTTGACGGCACGTCAAGCGCAGCACGCACCGTGGCACCCAGGCCGTTGTGCCGAACTCGTGGTTGAAGGCGTTGTGGTCGGACATGCTGGTGAGCTGCATCCTGCGGTCATCGAGCGTGCCGGGCTGCCCGCGCGCACCTGTGCCATGGAGCTGGACCTTGACGCGCTGCCGGTGCGGGAGGTCTTGGTGGCACCGGTGGTGTCCCCGTTCCCTCCCGTGCTGCAGGACGTAGCGTTGACTGTCGGTGCGGCCGTACCGGCTGCCGATGTGGAGCAGTCGTTGCGCAGTGGTGGCGGTGAACTGCTCGAGGAAGTCCGACTGTTCGACGTGTACTCCGGTACCCAGGTCGGTGAAGGCAAGCGCTCGCTGGCGTTCGCACTGCGCTTCCGCGCCCGGGACCGCACTCTCACCGAGGACGAGGCTACTGTCGCCCGTGACGGGGCAGTGGCGGCCGCAACGGCCGCAACGGGTGCGGTCTTGCGCGGCTGACAGAGTTCCTTCGCAACACCAGTTGAATATAGTTGCATGCCAATGCATAATCATTGACATGACGATCAGGGTGGCGTTGGCCGGTGCAAGTGGTTACGCGGGCGGGGAGCTGTTGCGACTGCTCCTCGGCCACCCGGGCGTCCAGTCGGGTGAGATCGAGATCGGGTCGTTGACTGCAGGCGCCAACGCCGGAAGCCTGCTTGGCGAGCACCAGCCGCAGCTGCTGCCGCTGGCGGACCGGGTGCTCGGGGAGTCCACCGCAGAGGAGCTTGCTGGTCATGACGTGGTGTTCCTGGCGCTTCCGCACGGGAAGTCGGCGGCCCTGGCGAACG
>JADGOX010000155.1 GCA_017882745.1 Mycobacteriaceae bacterium
CCGGCACTTCTAGGTTGACTACATACTTCGGGCTGATGCCGAGACTGGTGAGGATCGGCGCGAGCCACTGGAGGTGCAGGTATGCATCAGGTGGTCGCCGGTAGCGGACTCGCCTGCTGTAGTCGACCGGCCCGAAGAACCCCGGCGCCAAACGGCGATCACATCCGGGTTCGGTTGTCGTTCGGTGGACATTCAGCCGGTCGGATAGCGCCCGCAATGCGTTCGACACCGGGGTCGGCGTCCTCATCGGGATTCCACCACTGAAGAGTCCGTGCCGCGAACGTACGCTGCTTTTGTCACTCGCTGGACCGCCTTGGGCTCGGGGGTGATCGGGCGAAACCGCTCGATGACGTCGACGGCCTCCGGGAACCATTGCCCGCGGCTTCGAGTGTTGGTGCAGCGCCTGTGACCGCGGCAGGGTCCTTGGTCACCGGCATCGGGGGACTGAGGTGTGTGGCCGCGCCGTCGGAGTGCGCCGAGAACGACGTTGCTCATGTGCGGTCACCGTGTCTCAGTCGGTGGTGAAGTCGCAGACCTTCCAGGTGTCGTTCTCCTTCACGGTGGTGATCTTGAACGTGGCGTTCTGGTCCGCCGTCTTGCCTTGGTAGGTCACAGTCGCAGCCACCTTGTAGCTGAGGTCATGACCTCCCTGAGCTGCCGTGTCGTCCTTGTCAAAGGTGTAGTCGAGTTTCTCGATCTTGTAGCCCTCCGGCACCTTGAAGTCATCTGAGGTCGTCAGTTGATCGACCTTCGCCGCGCAGGCCACTGACCTGGCCTTGGTGGCATCCTGGTCCTTGATCGCGGACATGAAGGTGTCGGCGACTTCGCGAGGCGAGCTGCCGCTGGATCCGGTCAGGGCGAAGATCAGGATTCCGCCGAGGACCAGCACGGCAACTACGGCCACGGAAATTCCCACGATGAGCCCTGTGCGCTTCTTGGGCTGCTCCGCAGGCGCAACCGATCCCTGCGGAGGGACTTCGGTGCCACTGGGCGGCTGATCTGGGCTGGGCTGCTGCAGGTCCGTCATGTGTTTCCCTTTGTGTTGGCGTATGGAGGTTTCGAGCCTGAGCGGTGGGGCGGCGTCGATTGACGGGTTTCGTCATCGTGTCGGCTTGGTGCGGTGTGTGCCCCAACGCAGGACCGCCCGCCGAGCGTGGTGCTCGGCGGGCGGTCCTGCGGACGCCAGATGGGCTAACTGGCAGCCATGGAACGCAGCACGTACTGCAGGATGCCGCCGTTGCGGTAGTAGTCCGCCTCACCGGGCGTGTCGATGCGCACCACGGCATCGAACTCGATGGTCTTCCCGTCGGTCTTGGTCGCCACGACCTTCACCGTCTTGGGCGTGCGGCCTTCGTTCAGCTCGACGATCCCGCTGATGTCGAAGGTCTCGGTGCCGTCCAGCCCGAGCGAGGAAGCACTCTGCCCCGCCGGGAACTGCAGCGGCACAACGCCCATACCGATCAGGTTGGAACGGTGGATGCGCTCGAAGCTCTCCACGATGACTGACTTGACGCCCAGCAGGGCAGTGCCCTTGGCCGCCCAGTCGCGTGAGGACCCGGAGCCGTACTCCTTGCCTCCCAGTACCACCAGCGGTGTTCCGGCCGCGGCATAGTTCTGCGCCGCGTCATAGATGAAGGACTGCTCGCCGGCCTTCGTGAAGTCGCGGGTGTAACCGCCGGTGACGTCGTCGAGCAGCTGGTTGCGCAGCCGGATGTTGGCGAAGGTGCCGCGAATCATCACCTCATGGTTGCCGCGGCGCGAGCCGAAGGAGTTGTAGTCCTTGTGGTCGATACCGTGCTCGTCGAGGTACTGCGCGGCGGGGGTGCCGGGCTTGATGGCCCCGGCGGGGGAGATGTGGTCGGTGGTGACGGAGTCGCCCAACAGCGCCAACACGCGCGCGCCGCTGATGTCGACCACCGGCTGCGGCTCCGGGGACATGCCGTCGAAGTACGGGGGCTTCCGGACGTAGGTGGACTGGGCGTCCCAGGCGAAGGTCTGCCCCTCCGGCGTCGGTAGCGAGGTCCAGCGGTGGTCGCCGGCGAACACGTCGGCGTAGTCCTTGGTGAACATCTCCTCGGTGATGGAGTCGTCCATCGTCTGCTGGATCTCCTGGGAGGAGGGCCAGATGTCCCGCAGGAAGACGTCCTTGCCGTCGTGGTCCTGGCCGAGCGGCTCGGCGTCGAAGTCGAAGTCCATGGTTCCGGCGAGGGCGTAGGCGATCACCAACGGGGGGCTGGCCAGGTAGTTCATCTTCACGTCGGGGTTGATCCGACCCTCGAAGTTCCGGTTGCCGGAGAGCACGCTGACGACGGAGAGGTCGTGCTCGTTGACCGCAGCCGAGACCTCTTCGGGCAGGGGCCCGGAGTTGCCGATGCAGGTCGTGCAGCCGTAACCGACCAGGTGGAAACCCAGCTTCTCCAGGTAAGGCCACATGCCGGCCTTCTCGTAATAGTCGGTGACCACCTTGGAGCCGGGAGCCATGGAGGTCTTCACCCACGGCTTGGAGGTGAGCCCCTTCTCGACGGCGTTGCGGGCGAGCAGGGCCGCCCCCAACATCACCGAGGGGTTGGACGTGTTCGTGCAGGAGGTGATCGACGCGATCACGACCGCGCCGTGGTCCAGCTCGGTCTGGGTCCCGTCGGCCATGGTGACCGGTACCCGCGTGTGCGGGCGACCGTCGGACACCGGGGCGCTGACGTAGTCGACGATGGTGCCGCGGAAGCTGTCCTTGCTGTCCACGAGGGAGATGCGGTCCTGGGGACGCTTCGGCCCGGCGATGGACGGCACGACCGTGGACAGGTCGAGCTCGAGGTACTCCGAGTACGCGGACTCGCGCGAAGGATCGTGCCAGAGGCCCTGCTCCTTGGCGTAGGCCTCCACCAAGGCCAGCTGCTTGGCGCTGCGCCCGGTGAGCTTCAAGTACCGGATGGTCTCGTCGTCGATGGGGAAGATCGCGGCGGTGGAGCCGAACTCGGGGCTCATGTTGCCGATGGTGGCGCGGTTGGCCAGCGGCACCGCGGCGACACCCTCGCCGTAGAACTCCACGAACTTGCCGACCACCCCATGCTTGCGGAGCTGTTCGGTGATGGTGAGCACCACGTCCGTAGCCGTTGCACCCGCGGGGATCTCGCCTCTGAGCTTGAAGCCGACCACGCGGGGGATGAGCATGCTCACCGGCTGGCCGAGCATCGCTGCCTCGGCCTCGATGCCGCCGACGCCCCAGCCGAGCACGCCGAGACCGTTCACCATGGTGGTGTGCGAGTCGGTGCCCACGCAGGTGTCCGGGTACGCGACGCCGTCACGGTCGAAGACGACACGGGCCAGGTGCTCGATGTTCACCTGGTGGACGATGCCGGTGCCCGGGGGAACGACCTTGAAGTCGTTGAACGCACCCTGGCCCCAACGCAGGAACTGGTAGCGCTCCCCGTTGCGCTGGTACTCGAAGTCCACATTGCGCTCGAAGGCGTCGGGGGTGCCGAAGACGTCGGTGATGACGGAGTGGTCGATGACCAGCTCGGCCGGTGCGAGGGGGTTGACCTTGTCCGGGTCGCCACCCAGGTCGGTGAACGCCTCACGCATGGTGGCCAGGTCGACGATGCAGGGCACGCCGGTGAAGTCCTGCATGATCACGCGCGCCGGCGTGAACTGGATCTCGGTTTCCGGTTCTGCCTGGGGGTCCCACGCGGCGAGGGCGCGAACGTGGTCGGCGGTGATGTTCGCCCCATCCTCGTTACGGAGGAGGTTCTCGGCCAACACCTTCAGGCTGTACGGCAGCTTCTCGGTGCCGGGTACGGCGGAGAGGCGGTACACCTCGTAGGAGTTGTCACCGACTTCCAGCTTCCCGTGCGCGCCGAAGGAATCCTTGCTGCTGGTCACGTCTGCTCCACTCGTCGTTGAGATTGTTCGCAAGACGATTCTTGCCGATTTGATGCCATAACGCCTCCACCCGAGGCTAACAGTACGAGTGTCCCGCTAACGCTTGAGAGTGATACCTGACGGTAGGCCGCCAACTCTCGTTCAGGAGTTGACTCGTGATCTCACTGCGCTGCAACCCCGCATGCTTGGGTACGTTCGTTCCCATGGCCATTGACCCCGAGCTCGCAGCAATCCTCGACCTCCTGCCGATCATGGACTTCGGCGATCCGGCGCTGGACGTTGGCGCCTTGCGCAAGGGCATGGAGGACGTCTCGGCGATGATGCCGGTGAGCATCGAGATGGCCGACGTGAACGATGACGTCGCCGACGGAGTGCCGGTGCGAGTGTACCGACCCGAGGGCGACGCTCCGCTGCCGGTGGTGCTGTTCATTCACGGCGGCGGCTTCGTCATCGGCAGTGTGCGCACGCACGACGCGCTGGCTCGACGTATCGCCCGGGACACCGCGTCCATCGTCGTCTCGGTGGACTACCGATTGGCCCCGGAGGACCCCTTCCCGGCCGCGGTCGACGACTGCTGGACCGCGCTGAAGTGGGCGGCCGCCCACGCGAGTGAGCTGGGCGGGGATCCGGAGCGTCTGGCGGTTGCCGGCGACAGCGCGGGTGGGAACCTGGCTGCGGTGCTCACGCATCTGGCTCGCGACGCCGGTGGCCCCGCTCTGGTGTTTCAGCTGTTGCTGTATCCGGTGACCAGCGGACATCGTGACTGGCCGAGCATCACCGAGAACGCCGAGGCGCCGGTGCTGACCAAGCGGGCCATCGAGTACTTCGCCAGCCAGTACACCGGCGAGGCCGCGGAGGCATCGGTGCACACGGCGCCCGCCACGGCCGAGAGCTTCACCGGGTTGCCGTCGGCCATGGTCGTCACCGCCGGACACGACCCCTTGCGCGATGACGGTGAGGCGTACGCGGCGTTGCTCGAGTGGGACGGCGTTCCCGTCACCTCGCGTCGCTTCGACAACATGGTGCACGGGTTCGCCTCTTTCGACGGAGTAGTGCCCGCCACCACTGCGGCGCTTGACGAGTGCCTCGCCGTGCTGCGGGACGCGCTGCGCGCTAGGGAGTGACCCGTGGCGAGGCCCACCGCCAGTAGGCCTCGCAACTCCGCGGACGGGTCGCTCCGATCGGCTACGCGCAGTCGCTGACTCACTGCCGGGTTGTCCGTACGAGTGCGCTGCGTTACTACGATGGGCGCACTTAGCCGTTCGCAAGCAGGAGGTATTCGCCGATGCGCGTTCCGTTGACCACGCAGGATTTCATCGAACGGGCCGAGGTGGTGTGGGCCAACCGCACCGCCATCATCGACGAGCCGCTTCAGCCGGCGGCCTCCGTCGGCACCACTACCTACGGTGAGCTCGCCCGGCGAGTACGGGCGTGGCAGGCGGGATTCGATGAGCTCGGTATGGAGGAGGGCGAACGGGTCGCCGTCGTCAGTCACAACTCGGCCCGTCTGCTGGAACTGCTCTACGCCGTTACTGCCAGTGGTCGGATCTGTGTGCCGATCAACTTTCGGCTCAGCCGCGACGAGGTCGCCTACATCGTGGAGCACTGCGGAGCCTCCCTTCTGCTGGTTGACCCTGAGGTGGACGAGGCGCTCTCGGAGGTCACCGCGAAGCACCGTTTTGTGTTGGGCACCCAGACCGAGGAAGGGCTCATGCGCTTCGGTGTCGCACCTCGGCCATGGGCTGAACCCGACGAGGACGCAACGGCTGCCATCAACTACACCTCAGGAACCACGGCGCGACCCAAGGGCGTGCAGATCACTCACCGCAACATCTGGTTCAACGCGACGACTTTTGGCTTGCACACCCGGGTCTGGGAGCGCGACGTCTACCTGCACACCCTGCCGATGTTCCACTGCAACGGCTGGGGCATGCCCTTCACCATGGCAGGGATGGGTGCACCGCAGGTGGTGCTCCGCAAGGTGGATGGAACCGAGATCCTGCGCAGGGTCGCTGAGCACGGCGTGACCCTGATGTGCGGAGCCCCCGCGGTGTTCAACGCGGTGCTCGATGCAGCCGCCAATTGGGACGGCGAGATCCCCGGCCGGGACACCGTGCGAGTGGTGTGTGCCGGTGCAGCGCCGCCCAGCCGCACCATCGAGCGCATCATCACCGAGCTGGGCTGGGACTTCCAGCAGATCTACGGCCTCACCGAGACATCCCCGCTGATCGCCCACAACCGCACCCGGCCCGAAGACCTGCACCTGCCGGTGGCTGATCGCGCCAAGCGGCTGAGCCGGGCCGGCTCGCCCACGCTCGGCGCCCGCTTCAAGATCTCCGATTCCGGCGAGATTCTCACCCGCTCGAACACCGTGCTCAAGGGCTACTGGAACAGCCCCGAGGAGACTGCCGTGGCTTTGGAGGGCGGCTGGTTTCACACCGGTGACGGTGGCACCATCGAGCCCGACGGCGGCCAGGTGGTGATCTCCGACCGCAAGAAGGACGTCATCATCACCGGCGGGGAGAACGTGTCCTCCATCGAGGTGGAAGACGCCCTGTTCAGCCACCCGGCGGTGGCTGAGGCCGCGGTCATCGGGGTGCCCGATGACAAGTGGGGCGAGACAATCAAAGCTCTGGTGGTTCTCGTTGAGGGAACTGAGGTGACTGCGGCAGAGCTGATTGTTCACTGCAAGGGCAGGCTGGCCGGATACAAGTCCCCGACCTCCATCGAGTTTCGCGAGGAGATCCCGCGCACGGCGACGGGCAAGATCCAGAAGTTCAAGTTGCGCAAGCAGTTCTGGGCGGAGGGCGAGCGTCAGGTGAACTGACTCTCGAGGGAGCGCCTGGCCGGGGGGCCTCGCGGGCTGTTGTGTGCCGCGGCGGAGCCAATCCGCGCTGACCTCGCGACACGCCCACTCCGCATGTCTGGAATGTGACTGTTGTGACGCATGATGACCAAGTGCTACACGGTGCCTCTGGCGCTGGAGGGAAAATAGTGTCACAGTGTTACGGCGTGTCACCTTGACCAAGGCAGGCGCTGTGGCCGCGAATCTGCGTGTTTGACGACGGCAGTGTGGGGCTGAGGCGCTCGACGCGAGGCAGATGGGCCAGCTATGAAGAGAAGATCGGTTTGTCGGCGAGATAGAAGTGCGCGCGGACCGGCACCGCGTCGAACAGTGCGCGTTGCTCTCGGCGCCGCGGTAGTCACGGCAATGATGTCCGCCGTGCCGCCCACGGCGCTCGCTGTTCCGCCGCCCCCGCCCAATCCGAGTGACTCTCAGCTGAACGCGGCCAGCTCCGACGCCAGCGGCAAGGCCGCGCAGGTCGGTGATCTCGTCAGGCAGCTCACTGACGCACAAGCTCAGCTCGACCAGCTCAGCAACAACGTCGAGCTGAAGCGTGAGCTCGCCAACAAGGCGTTGGTGGACCTGCAGGAAGCCGAAGACGCTGCCAGTGCTGCGGAGGCCGCGGTCGGCGCGTCCCAGCGTCAGGTCCAGGTGGCGCAGTCCGCGATCGAGACTGCTCGCAAGCAGGTCGACATGTTCGCTGCTGGCAGCTATCAGCAGGGCAGTACTGTCGGCTCGCTCAGCGCCTACATGGGCTCAGACAGCCCTGAGGACGTACTGGCGAGGGCGCAGTTGCTCGACGCCGTGAGCAGCAGTCAGCTCGGGGTCATGGACACCCTTCAGCGCGCACGAACCCAAAGCGCGAACGCGGACTCCGCCGCACGTGCGGCCAAGGAGAAGGCCGACGCCGCCCGGCGGGAGGCTGACCAGGCAAAGCGCACCGCCGACTCGGCGACCCGGGACGCAGTGCAGGCGCAGCAGTCGCAAGCGGCGCAGACGCAACAGCTGGAGACGACACGTAACCAGGCGCAATACGCGCTGGATCAGGCCCGCAACGCGGTTTCCGGCCTGGAGGGGCAGCGCCAAGCCTTCGAGCAGTGGGACGCGCAGCGGCAGGCCGAGGAAGCTGCCGCTGCGCTTGCCGCCGCCCAGGAGGCAGCGCGACAGCAAGCCGCAGCGGAGGCCGCCGCGGCACAGCAACGAGCTGCAGCCTCGGCCTCGGGCGGGTCCTCGTCTGCGCCGCGCGCCCCGGTGTTCGTCGCCCCCGCGCCCACCCGTGGTGGCGGTGGCGGTGGCGGCAACTCCTCGGGAGGCGTGCAGACGGTCATCAACCGCGCGATGTCCGTGCTCGGTGTGCCGTACTCCTGGGGCGGTGGCAACGCCAGCGGCGCCACCGTCGGCATCCGGGACGGCGGTGTCGCCGACAGCTACGGCGACTACAACAAGGTCGGATTCGACTGCTCCGGGCTGATGGTCTATGCGTTCGCGGCTGCGGGGATCTCCCTGCGGCACTACACGGGCTACCAATACGAGTCGGGCCGTCAGATACCGCAGTCCCAGATGCAGCCTGGGGACATGATCTTCTACGGCCCCTATGACATTCACCATGTCACCATGTACATCGGCAACGGGAATATGATCGAGGCCCCGGAGTCCGGGTCCTACGTCATGATCTCGCCGGTCCGCTACGGCGGCATCATGCCGTATGTGGTGCGAATGTTCTGAACTGGCTCCGCACCGCGCTGAGCGCCCGCACGGTGCGCTCACGTCCCCCACACGGTGCAGACTGTTTGCTGTACATCGACACGGGTGCGCGGTAATGGCGGAGGAGTGAGTAAGTGACCTCAGGGGATCAGGATCCAGCACGGCATCAACCTGAGATGCAGAGCGCGGCCAGCATGCAGCGGGACTCGCAGCTGTTGGAACGGGTCATCTTCGAGGTCAAGCGGGTCATTGTCGGCCAGGATCGAATGATCGAACGCATGCTTGTCGGGTTGCTCGCGAAGGGGCACATGCTCCTCGAGGGCGTGCCCGGGGTGGCCAAGACTCTTGCGGTGGAGACCTTCGCGACTGTCGTGGGTGGCTCGTTCTCGCGGATCCAGTTCACCCCTGACCTGGTCCCTGCCGACCTCGTCGGAACACGGATCTACCGGCAGGGACGCGAGGAGTTCGACACCGAGCTCGGCCCGGTCGTCGCCAACTTCGTGCTCGCCGACGAGATCAACCGCGCACCGGCGAAGGTGCAGTCGGCCCTGCTCGAGGTGATGGCCGAGCATCAGGTGACCATCGGGGGAACCACCTTCCCCATGCCGGAGCCCTTCTTGGTGCTGGCCACGCAGAACCCGATCGAGAACGAGGGGGTCTACCCGCTGCCGGAGGCCCAGCGCGACCGCTTCTTGTTCAAGATCCTCGTCGAGTACCCCACGGTCGAGGAGGAGCGCGAGATCGTCTACCGGATGGGTGTCTCGCCGCCGGCGGCCGCGCAGGTGCTCAACCCCACGGAGCTCGTCCGCCTGCAGGGTGTGGCCTCTCAGGTGTTTGTGCACCACGCTCTCGTCGACTACGTCGTCCGGGTGGTGGCGGCAACGCGCAACGCGGCGGAGGTCGGACTCACCGATGTCGCCGGCTGGATCAGCTACGGCGCTTCCCCCCGCGCCACGCTCGGCACCATCGCCTCTGCCCGAGCCCTCGCGTTGGTGCGTGGCCGGGACTACGTGCTGCCACAGGACGTTGTGGACGTATTTGCTGACGTGCTGCGGCATCGGCTTGTGCTGTCCTACGACGCGATGGCCGACGAGGTTCCCGTGGAGCATGTGATCACCAGGGTGCTCCAGTCCGTCGCACTGCCGCAGGTGAGCTCACAGTCGGTTCCGCTGGCGAATCAAGCACCGCCGTTCCCGACGCTGGCCAAGCAGCAGGGTTCGGCGGCGACTGGTCCGGCGCCGCAACAGTTCCAGCCTTCTGCCCCACCCCAGCGGTGAGCGCCACACCAACGGAGACCGGCGGGGGACAGGCCATCGTCCGGCCGGCGTGGGCGCCTCCCTCGCTGGACTCCGGGCGCCTGGAGGACCCGAAGCTGGCAGCGGCACTGCGCACCCTCGAGCTGACGGTGCGCCACCGGCTGGAGGGCTTGTTGCAGGGCAACCACCTCGGTCTCGTTCCGGGACCGGGCAGCGAACCCGGCGAGGCCCGCACCTACCAGCCCGGTGACGACGTCCGACAGATGGACTGGTCAGTCACCGCCCGGACCACAGAAGCTCACATCCGTCAGTCCGTCGCGGACAGGGAGCTGGAGACGTGGGTGGTTCTCGACCTGTCTCCGAGCCTGGACTTTGGCACCGCGGCGTGCGAGAAGCGTGATCTCGCGGTGGCCGCAGTCTCCGCGATCGCCCACCTGACCAGCGGCGGCGGAAACCGGATCGGTGCGATCGTGGCCACCGGTGCCCATACCAACCGCGTTCCGGCACGGGGTGGAGTCGTCCACGTGCAGACGATGCTCCGCACCATCGCCACCACTCCGCGGGCCCCCGACGGAACGCGAGGAGACCTGGCCGCGGCGCTGGAGATGTTGCGCCGACCGCCGCGACGACGCGGCATGGCCGTGGTGGTCAGCGACTTCCTCGGTGACATCAACTGGGAGCGCTCACTGCGCGGGCTCGCCGCCCGACACGACCTGCTCGCTGTCGAGGTGCTCGACCCGAGGGACATGGAGCTGCCCGACGTAGGCCGCGTCGTGCTGAGCGATCCAGAGTCGGGGCGAGTACGCGAGGTGAACACCACGGAGCGGCTGCGCAGAGACTTCGGTGTCGCCGCAGAGGCGCACCGAGACCAGGTGGGCGCCACCCTGCGGCGGTGCGGTGCACCCCGGTTGAGCCTGCGCACCGACTCCGACTGGATCGCTGACATCGTCCGCTTTGTGGCCGCCCGCAAACGGGGCTGGTCGGGGGCGGGCCGATGAAGATCAGCGGGTTCTCGTCACCATTATGGTTCCTGCTGTTGCTGGGTGTGCTGGCGTTGCTCGTCGGATACCTGGTGGTGCAGCGGATGCGCCGACGCCGTGCCATGCGGTTCACCAACCTGGCCCTGCTCGAACGGGTTGCGCCCAAGGGACAGGGCTGGAGCAAGCACGTCCCGACGGCCCTGTTCCTCGTTGCTCTGGTTGGTTTGACGGTCGCGCTTGCGGGACCCACCTCGCAGCAGAAGATTCCGCGGAACCGGGCGACCGTGATGCTTGCCATCGACGTGTCTCTGTCGATGGAGTCCACCGACGTGAACCCGACCCGGCTGAAGGCCGCCCAGGACGCGGCCAAGGAGTTCATCGACGGACTGACTCCCGGGGTGAACCTCGGCGTTGTTGCTTTTGCCGGAACCGCCACCGTGCTGGTGTCGCCGACAGTCGACCGCATAGCCCCCAAAGCCGCCATCGACAACCTGAAGCTGGCCGAACGGACCGCGACCGGCGAAGCGATCTTCACCTCGATGCAGGCCGTCGACACCATGGCGGCCGTCTTGCCGGGCGGCGCAGCGCCACCCCCGGCGAGAATCGTGCTGCTCTCCGACGGGGCGCAAACGGTGCCTGAGTTCACCGACGACCCGCGCGGGTCCTTCACGGCGGCGGCAGAGGCGAAGAAGAAGAACATCCCGGTGTCCACGATCTCCTTCGGAACCCGTTACGGCACAGTCAACATCGAAGGACGCCGGCAGCCGGTGCCCGTCGACGACGCGTCGATGCGCCAGATCGCCAAGATCGCCGGTGGCGAGTTCTACACCGCCTCCAGCGCCGACGACCTCAAGAAGATCTACAACACCCTCGAAGAGCAGATCGGCTACGAGACAGTGCAGGGTGATGCCAGCAGGCCCTGGCTGATCGTGGGTACGGTCATCGCCCTGCTCTCGGCGGCGTCAGCGCTCGTCCTCACCCAGCGACTGCCCTAGAGCGTCGGTTCTCGTGGGCGCAAATGTGGGCTACCAATCGGTAGCGGATAGATTCCTCGTATGGCCGACACGGATTCCAAGACCACACCACGCTCTGTCCTTGTCACCGGAGGTAATCGAGGCATCGGGCTCGCCATCGCACGCTCCCTGGCCGCCGAAGGTCACCGGGTGGCCGTCACCCACCGCGGCTCGGGAGCGCCCGAGGGGTTGTTCGGCGTGCGCTGCGACGTTACCGATGCCGCCGCCGTCGACGCCGCCTTTGCCGAGGTGGAGGCTGCACAGGGCCCCGTCGAGGTGTTGGTCTCCAACGCCGGCATCACGGAGGACACCCTGCTGCTCCGGATGAGCGAGGAGCAGTTCACTTCGGTCCTTGACGCCAACCTCACGGCGGCCTACCGGGTGGCCAAGCGCGCCGCCCGGGGCATGCTCAAGGCGCGCTGGGGTCGGATGATCTTCATCTCATCGGTCGTCGGACTGTCCGGTGCACCTGGTCAAGTGAACTACGCGGCGTCCAAGGCTGGGCTGGTGGGGCTCTCCCGCTCCATCGCCCGCGAGCTCGGGTCACGCTCGATCACCGCCAACGTGGTGGCCCCAGGCTACGTGGACACCGACATGACGGCTGACCTGACGGACGCGCGCCGGAAATTGATCACCGATGCCATTCCGCTCGGCCGCCAGGCGCAGCCCGAGGAAATCGCCAGCGCCGTTCGTTGGCTCGCGTCCGAGGACGCCGGCTACGTGACCGGGGCTGTCATTCCCGTCGACGGCGGCATCGGCATGGGCCACTAGACCAACCACCACCACCCATCTCTACAGGAGGAACTGACGTGAGCGGACTGCTCGAGGGCAAGCGAATACTGGTCACCGGAGTGATCACTGACGCGTCCATCGCGTTCCACGTGGCCCGGGTCGCACAGGAGCAGGGGGCGACGGTGGTGCTCACCGGATTCGGCCGAATGAGCCTGGTGGAGCGGATCGCGAAGCGGCTGCCCCAGCCGGCACCTGTCGTGGAGCTCGACGTGGCGAACACCGATCAGCTGGACTCGCTGGCCGCACGGGTCGGCGAGCACGTGGACGGACTCGACGGGGTGTTGCACTCGGTGGGGTTCGCGCCCGCATCCTGCCTCGGTGGCGGGTTTCTCGATGCCCCCTACGAGGACGTGGCGACGGCGGTACAGATCTCGGCGTTCTCGCTGAAGTCTCTCGCGGTGGCGTGCCTGCCGCTGATGAACGGTGGCGGCTCGGTGGTGGGTATGGACTTCGACGCCAGGCAGACGTGGCCCGGCTACGACTGGATGGGCGTGGCCAAGGCGGCGTTGGAGTCGACCAGCCGTTACCTCGCCCGGGAGCTGGGGCCCATGGGTATTCGGGTGAACTTGGTGGCGGCAGGGCCGCTGGCGACGATGGCGGCGCGGTCGATTCCGGGTTTCGAGAAGTTCCAGCAGCCGTGGAAGGAGCGCGCACCGCTGGGCTGGGACCAGAATGACGTGACTCCCGTGGCCAGGACGGTGTGCGCTCTGCTGTCGGACTGGTTGCCCACGACGACCGGGTCCATGATCATGGCTGACGGCGGCTTCCACGCCATGGGCGTCTGAGCGGGCGCACCACGTAGGGGTAGAGAATCAGGGCGTGAACGAATCTCCGGGCTATGACGCCTTGCTCGTGCTGTCTTTCGGCGGTCCTGAGGGGCCGGCGGAGGTGCTGCCCTTCCTCGAGAACGTCACTCGGGGGAGGGGTATCCCGCAGGACCGTCTCGAGGCGGTGGCACAGCACTACCTGCACTTCGGTGGGGTGTCCCCGATGAACGGCCTGAACCGGACGCTCATTGCTGAGGTCGAGGCCGAGCTGGCGAAGCAGCACCTGCGCCTGCCGGTCTACTTCGGCAACCGGAACTGGCACCCCATGGTCGAGGACACGCTGGCGAAGATGCACTCCGCGGGGGTGCGAAATGCTCTGGTGTTCGCGACCTCGGCCTGGGCTGGGTACTCCGGCTGTCGCCAGTACCAGGAGGACATTGCCCGCGCGCGCGCCGCAGTTGGTGCAGAAGCTCCGAACCTGGTCAAGTTGCGGCAGTTCTTCGATCATCCGCTGTTCATCGGTGCGGTGGCCGACGCGATCACCGCGGCCTTCGGCCAGCTTCCGGCCGAGCAGCGTGCGGGTGCACGTCTGGTGTTCACTGCGCACTCCGTCCCGGATGCGGCAGACATCGCTGCGGGGCCGCCGGAGGAGGGTGGGCGGCGTTACTCGAAGCAGGTGGCTGAGGCCGCTCGCTTGGCCGCAGAGCTGGCGGGTGTGGCAGAGCACGACCTGGTGTGGCAGTCCCGCTCCGGGCCCCCACAGGTGCCCTGGCTCGAGCCGGACATCGTCGACCATGTCCGCGCGCTCCACACCCAAGGAACCCAGGCCGTGGTGGTGTGTCCGGTCGGCTTCGTTTCCGACCATCTGGAGGTGGTGTGGGATCTTGACGCCGAAGCCAAGGACACCGCCGAGGAGCTGGGGATGCGGTTCGTCCGGGCGGCGACGGCCGGTGCGGGCCCACGGTTCGCTGAACTCGTCGTCGAGCTGGTCCGCGAGCACACAGATGGTGTGCCGACACGGCGACTGAGCGACGTCGGAGCCGCCGGCTGCACCCGCAACGGGGCGCCTTGCGCCGTGCGATGTTGTGAGCCGGCAACTCGACCGGCGCACGCGCGCTGATCAGCGCTACACCGGGAACGCCGCCCGCGGTCCAGCAGACCTGCACGCTTCGGCAAGGCGAGACCCGATCAGGGATGTGTCGCTCGAGAAGAGAGCACGCGGACAGATTCCTCGACCGCGGCGCGTTGCGCAGTGCGCACCAACGCCCACAACGGACGTAGAACGTCTTCCCGTGCGAGGGCAGCCGAGGCTGAACGGGCCCCGCCAGGGGTATCGGCGGACGCGGCCGTGAGAATGGCGCTGATGTGCTCGGCCTGTTCCAGCACCCGCAGTGCACGCGGCGGCGTCCCGGGCGGCCAGGCGGGCTGCGGCTTGGCCCGTAGGGCCTCGGCGATCCGGGCTCGGACGTTGACGTCATCGCGAGCGACGTCGAGTTCGTCCAGCGCACGGGCGCTGTCCCGCACGGCGGAGCGCAAGCCGTGTTCGGCCTCTCCCAATCCGACGTGGTCGGCGGCGGGTACGTCAGCGGGGACCGTGAACACCGCCCAACGCAGGGTCTCCCGTCCTTCGTAGGTCGGCACCAGCCCCATGCCGGCGGCAGGCACCAGTACCCCCTCGCCGGCGGCCAGAGCAGCCGCGGCGAACGGCGTGCCGGCGGGCAGTCCGCGCACGTCACCTGCGACGGGCAGTGTCAGGCGCACGTGTTCTGGACCGA
>JADGOX010000156.1 GCA_017882745.1 Mycobacteriaceae bacterium
AGGTAGATAGTCCTCCTGCGCAACAACCCTGATCGCTTCCACCACCGCATCCGCCGACAGACGCAGGTGATGACGGAGCACGGCGGGGTCATCCTGGCGCCATGCCGCTGCCCGCATCAGGGAGGCAGAGCAGGCTTCCACCTCATCGAAGCCGCGCACCACGAGCACAAGATCCGTCCGACTCGGGTCGAGTTGCTCCGCCGGCGGCCTGCCCCGGAGCAGGCCGAAGACCTGGAGAAGCCTGCGCTTGCACGCAGGCAGCCGAATGCCCATACAACGCACCCTGCCTGACCGCGTCTCGACCTGCCCGGAACATGGCGAACAGCACAATCCGGCGACACCGGCCGACCCCATGACACGAACCGGGTGGGAAGGCGGCATACTTCTGCTCGTGACGAGCGCAGTAGGGACCTCCGGGACCGCCATTACCCAACGCGTGCACTCCCTGAACCGGCCAAACATGGTCAGCGTGGGCACCGTCGTCTGGCTGTCCAGTGAACTGATGTTCTTTGCCGGCCTGTTTGCCATGTACTTCACGGCACGGGCCCAAGCAGATCCGGAACTGGGGTGGCCACCCCACCCTACGGAGCTGGGGCTGCCGTACGCCTTGGTGTTCACGGTCATCCTCGTGTCTTCGTCGTTCACCTGCCAGATGGGGGTGTTCGCCGCCGAGCGGGGTGATGTGTTCGGCCTGCGCCGCTGGTACGCACTGACCCTGCTGATGGGCCTCGTCTTCGTGCTGGGCCAGGCCAACGAGTTCCGCACGCTCGTCAGCGAGGGCACCACGATCTCTTCCAGCGCGTACGGCTCGGTCTTCTACATCACCACCGGGTTCCACGGGCTGCACGTCATTGGCGGCCTCGTTGCCTTCATCTTCCTCATCCTGCGTACCAAGATGAGCAAGTTCACGCCGGCACAGGCGACTGCCGCCATCGTCGTGTCGTACTACTGGCACTTCGTCGACATCGTCTGGATCGGCCTTTTCGCCACGATCTACATCGTGCGCTAGGGAAGAAGTCAACGTGATCACCGAGAACACCTCCTCAGCCCTCACGCCCCACCCGATCACCGAACGCCCCGCCGTCCCCGATCACAAGGGATCCCGATGAGCTCCTTCAGACCGACAACCACCTCTCGGCGGCAACGCGCAGGCCGCAGCAAGCTGCGACGCCGCGCCACCGGCATGGTTGTTCTCATGCTCGCGCTTGTCGGCGCCGGAGTGATCGCATCAGTGATCACTCCGACCCCCCAGGTCGCGGTCGCACAGGACCAGCCCGCTCAGGCCCGCGAGGGTAAGCAACTCTTCGAGAATGCCTGCATCACCTGCCACGGTGCGAACCTGCAGGGTGTCCAGGACCGCGGCCCGAGCCTGATCGGTGTCGGTGAGGCGGCGGTCTACTTCCAGGTCTCGACCGGCCGGATGCCTCTCGCCCGCAACGAAGCGCAGGCCTCCCGCAAGCCAGCCCGGTTCGACGCAGCGCAGATCGACCAGCTCGGCGCCTACATCCAAGCCAACGGCGGCGGGCCCACCGTTGTCCGAAACCCCGATGGCTCGGTTGCACAGTCCTCGCTGGCCGGCGACGACGCCGCACGCGGCGGCGAACTCTTTCGGCTCAACTGCGCCTCCTGTCACAACTTCACCGGCAAGGGCGGCGCCCTTTCCTCCGGCAAGTCCGGTCCGGCACTGGACAAGGCCTCCGAGCAGCAGATCTACACAGCCATGGTTTCCGGCCCCGAGAGCATGCCGAAGTTCTCTGACCGGCAGCTCTCACCTCAGGAGAAGGCCGACATCATCGCCTACGTCAAGTCCGCGACGCAGACGCCGAGCCAAGGCGGCTACGGCTTGGGTGGCATCGGACCGGTGTCTGAAGGATGGTTCATCTGGATTGTTGGCATCGTCGGACTCGTCGGCGCAGCGATGTGGATAGGAGCGAAGGCATGAGCGGCGGAGGCACTGTGGATCGTCCGCACCCCACGGATGAACAGCTCGCCAGCATGAGCGACGAAGAACTGGTC
This sequence comes from Mycobacteriaceae bacterium, assembly GCA_017882745.1. Taxonomy (GTDB): domain Bacteria; phylum Actinomycetota; class Actinomycetes; order Mycobacteriales; family Mycobacteriaceae; genus X156. The sequence goes on from JADGOX010000156.1 coordinate 2,017, forward strand.
ACGCTAGGTCTAGAGCTGGACGATGTCGAGCTTGCTTACCGACGCGAGCGGTGGCCAGTCAAGGGAACCAAAGCTGAGAAGCGCGCCGAGCGATCGGTCGCCGCATGGTTCGTGCTGGCTGGTATTGCGTCGCTGGCCTTCGTGGGCATCTACCTGTTCTGGCCGTGGGAGTACGAGCCATGGGGCAGCGACCGGAACATGCTCTACACGCTCTACACGCCCTTGCTTGGACTCACCATGGGTCTGGGCATCCTTGGCCTCGGCGTGGGTGTCATTGCCTACTCCAAGAAGTTCGTTCCCGATGAGACTGCAGTGCAGCAGCGCCACACAGGCGGCTCATCAGAGGTTGACAAGAAGACCACGGTGGCACTGCTCGGTGACTCGATGGAGTCGATCGGGATCGGACGGCGCAGCCTGATCAAACGAAGCCTGGGCTTCGGAGCCGGCGCGCTCGGGATCATGGCGATCATGCCTCTCGGCGGCCTGGTGAAGAACCCATGGAAGGGCGGCGCTGACGCCGCGCTATGGACCTCGGGCTGGACACCGAGGAACAACGAGACCATCTACCTCCGTCGCTCAACTGGTCGTTCACACGACGTAGAGCTGATTCGGCCCGGCGACCTGGACGCGGGCGCGATGGAGACCGTGTTTCCGTTCCGCGAGTCCGAACGCGGAAACGACGAAGCGCTGAGCAGCGCGCTCCGCGAGTCCGATAATCCCGTGATGCTCATCCGTCTTCGTCCTGCGGACGGCAACCGCGTTGTCAAACGTGCCGGCCAGGAGGACTTCAACTACGGCGACTACTACGCGTACTCGAAGATCTGCACGCACGCCGGCTGCCCCACCTCGCTGTACGAGCAGCAGAGCAACCGGATCCTCTGCCCGTGCCACCAGTCGCAGTTCGACGTCCTGACCTACGCCAAGCCGATCTTCGGCCCAGCGGCGCGTGCACTGCCCCAGCTCCCCATCACGGTAAACGACGAGGGATACCTGGTCGCCAAGGGCAACTTCATTGAGTCGATCGGACCAGCCTTCTGGGAGCGCAAGTCATGACAACCACGAGCCCCGCCACGAGCAAGTCCGAACAGCACGGGGGGTCCGCGGCGACCTGGGCGGACGACCGTTACCACATGGCCGCGGGTATGCGCCGGCAGATCAACAAGGTCTTCCCGACCCATTGGTCGTTCTTGCTCGGCGAGATGGCGCTGTACAGCTTCATCATTCTGATCATCTCTGGTGTCTACCTCACGTTGTTCTTCGATCCGTCGATGGCCGAGACGACCTACAACGGCGTCTACCAGAACCTGCGTGGCGTCGAGATGTCGAGGGCCTACGAGACGACGCTGAACATCTCCTTCGAGGTGCGGGGCGGCCTCTTCATCCGGCAGATCCACCACTGGGCGGCGCTGCTGTTCTTGGCCGCCATGGTCACCCACCTCGCCCGGGTGTTCTTCACCGGCGCGTTCCGCAAGCCGCGTGAGGTCAACTGGGTGCTGGGCTCGCTCTTGCTGATCCTCGGTATCGTCGAAGGCTTCGCCGGCTACTCCCTTCCCGATGACCTGCTTTCAGGTACCGGCCTCCGGATCATGTCCGCGATCATGTTGTCCATCCCGGTCATCGGTACGTGGTTGCACTGGCTGATCTTCGGTGGCGAGTTCCCTGGTGACATCATCATCGACCGTTTCTACATCGCCCACGTCCTGCTGATTCCAGGCATCCTGTTGGCGCTCATTGCCGCCCACCTGGCGCTGGTCTGGTACCAGAAGCACACCCAGTTCCCTGCCGTCGGCCGCACCGAGCAGAACGTGGTCGGGGTGCGGATCATGCCTCTGTTCGCACTGAAGGGCGGCGGATTCTTCGCCGTCACTTTCGGGGTCGTTGCTCTCATGAGCGGCATCTTCCAGATCAACCCGGTCTGGAACCTCGGCCCCTACGACGCGGGTCAGGTCTCCGCAGGGTCACAGCCCGACTGGTACATGGGCTTCCTCGACGGTGCCACCCGCCTGTGGCCGGCCTGGGAGTTCTACATCGGCAGTCACACCATCCCGGGCGTCTTCGTACCTGCCGCGCTCGGTGGCGGGATCATCTTCACTGCACTCATCATGTACCCGTTCATCGAGCGGAAGCTGGTGAAGGACGATGCTGCACACAACCTGCTGCAGCGACCACGTGACGTACCGGTGCGCACCTCGATCGGAGCCATGGCGATCGCCTTCTACGTGGTGCTCACCATCTCCGGCGGTAACGACATCATCGCGTTCCACTTCAACATCTCGCTGAATGCGATGACCTGGATCGGCCGCATCACCGTGCTGCTGCTCCCCCCCATCGTCTACATGGTGACCTACCGGTACTGCATCGGACTGCAGCGCTCCGACCGGGAGGTCCTCGATCACGGCGTCGAGACCGGAATGATCAAACGGCTGCCCCACGGTGAGTTCGTCGAGATGCACCAGCCGCTCGGCGGTGTGGACGAACACGGGCACGCCATCCCCTTGGAGTACCAGGGCGCCACGGTCCCGAAGAAGATGAACAAGCTTGGTTCCGCGGGCAAGCCTGGCCGTGGCGGATGGCTTCGGCCAGACTCCCCCGAGGAGACCGCCGCGCTGGACGCAGCCGATCATGCTGCGCACCAGGAACAGATGCGCGCCCTGTCCGGCACGCAGGAATCCGGGAAACCCAGCGACCACGGCAAGTAGGCGTTTCGTCATCACGATGACAGCGGCCCGGCAACCATCACGGTTGCCGGGCCGCTGTCTTGCGCTGCGAAGAAGGCCCGTGTGCTGGGCGGCGGAGCGGAGATCACCAGGCTCCAACGCAAGTCACACAACCTCATCCGGCGCCTCGCAGCTGTGTCCACCGATGTGACCGACGAATTGGTTCTGACTGTCGTCCAGGACGTTCCGTGACCCGGCCAGCATGCTGGCGCAGTGATGATTGTCGGCGCTCGTCGGAATGTGGGCCGGTTGCGCTCCTTCGCTTCTAGCTGTACTCGGCCGTCAGGTTGGTGACGGTTCCGGTGTTGACGTCGGGAAAACCCACGGAGTGAGGTGTGACTTGTCGAAGGTCGCACCCATCCGGGGTTTTCGTGTCCCACAGCAATACTCGTTCGACCACCGTTCATGGTCGGCGCCTGTTGGTCGATCGGGTCCGTCGTCAGGGGTGGGCCGCCGCTCATGCGGCGAAGGCGACGGCAATCTCGCGTCAGTGCGCGCACCGGTGGGTCGCCCGCTTCGACGCCCACGGCGAGGTCGGCCTGGTGGACCGCTCCTCGGCGCCGCACCACAGTCCGAACCGGACCAGCGAGCACGTCGAGGAGCAGGTCCTCACCGCCCGGAAGGAACATCGCCGCGGCCAGGACTGGGCCGCTTCTGAGCTGGGTCTGGGACCGCGGATCGCGGCCCGGGTCCTGCGCCGACACGACGTGCCGTACCTGCGTGAGTGCGACCCGCTGACCGGTCAGGTGATCCGCTCCTCCAAGACGACGTCAAGAAACGCGCACGGATTGACTGCGACTACGTCCACGCCCCCGTCGACGACCACTCCCGCCTGGCCTACTCCGAGATCCTCCCCGACACGAAAGGCGCCACCTGTGCAGCGTTTCCGACCCGGGCCGCTGGCCACTTCACCGACCACGGCATCACCCAGATCGAACGCGTCATGACCGACAACCACTGGAGCTACCGCCGCTCCGGCGACATCACCGCCGTCATTGTCGCTTCGCCGACTGGTACTTCTCCAACGGCAAGGACTACGACGGCGTCACAGATCAGCTCGACGACCTCCGCACCATCGCGCGTGCCCATAAGCGTGAGGTGAAGTTCGGCCTCAACGGTTTCATCATTGCGCAGGACACTGAGAAAGAGGCCCAGGACACCCTCCGAGAGATCGTCGAGAAGGCAAACAGGCCGGCAGTCGACGGATTTCGGGCTGCAGTGAAGCAGGCGGGGGCATCGACCAGTGACGGCAAGGGTATGTGGGCGGACTCGTCGTTCGAAGACCTCGTCCAGTACAACGACGGATTCAAGACCAAGCTGATCGGCACGCCCGAGCAGGTCGCCGAACGGATCGTCAAGTACCGACGCCTCGGTGTCGACTTGATACTTGCCGGATTCCTGCATTTCCAGGAGGAGGTCGAGCACTTCGGCAAGAAGGTGCTTCCGATCGTGCGCGAACTGGAGGCGGAGCAGTCCACGGACCTGGTCGGTGCCGGGGCGTCGAGTTGACAGTCGATCAGACCGCGTCCCCTGAAGCTCTTCGGATCACGTCTGCCGTGGAGGCGCGAGCGGTGGCACATGAACTCGCGTGTCAGTTCGCCAAAGGAGCGGCGAACCGAGACGCCCATCGCGCGCTGCCATTTCAACAGGTCCAGCAGTTGTCGGCATCCGGGTTGCTCGCGATCACGGTGCCGGCGGAGTACGGCGGCGCGGACCTCCAGCCATCGGTCGTGGCGGACGTGATTCGTGAAATCGCCTCAGCAGACCCCAACATTGCCCAGATTCCGCAGAGCCGCTTTGTGTATCTGAACCTACTCCGGTTGGCGGGTACCGCAGATCAGAAGGAACGGCATTTCTCGCACGTCCTGGCGGGCGGCAGGATCGCGAATGCGCAGTCGGAGCGGGGAGGCAAGACGGTCTCCGAGGTCAGTACGACCATCACTCGTTCCGGCGACCACTTCGTCCTGAGCGGAACCAAGTACTACTGCACGGGTTCACTGTTCGCACATGAGCTCGCCGTGCTGGCACGGTTGGTAGATCCGCACGGAGACGCGGGTATATCTGCGGGCGACTACATTGCGTTCATCCCGGCGGATTCTCCCGGAGTCACCATCGTCGATGACTGGAACGGGTTCGGGCAGCGCCTCACTGCGAGCGGCACGATTGAGCTCAATGGCGTATCCGTATCGCTGGATCGGCTCGTGCCACGCGTCGGCACGGTCGACGCCCCGGTGGTGTATGGCGCCTTTGCGCAGCTCCTGCATGTGGCCATCGACGGGGGTATCGCCCGCGGCGCACTCGGGGAGGCCGTGGAGTTCGCGCGCGGAAAGAGCCGACCGTGGTTCGAGGCGGGCGTCGATCGAGCGATTGACGACCCACTGCTCATCCAGCGGTTCGGAGAGCTGACTGTTGACGTCTCGGCGGCCGAAGCCACTCTGGAGGTGGCTGCACACGCGGTGGACGACGCCTTCTCTGACTCAGGATCGCCAGCCGCTTCCAGGTCGACGTCGCGGGCGTCCCTGGCCGTCGCGACAGCGAAGATCCTGTCCGACCGAGCCGCAAACCAGGTGTCGTCTGCACTCTTCGAGGTGAGTGGAACGCGTTCGGTGGACGCAGCTCTGAACCTCCAGCGATACTGGCGCAACGCGCGTACCCACACCCTGCACGATCCGGTCCGCTGGAAGTTCCAGCACATCGGCCGTTCGCTGCTGCACGGGACTCCACCCCCCACTGCACGGAGCGATCTGACGGGGATCCTATTCCTGGACCAGTTTGGGCTCTACTTCTGGCCAGACTGTCGGCACTGTCAAGGGGTTTGCCTCGCTCAATGGGTGGTCGTTTCGACAAGACCAGATGAGTTCGTCGCCCTCACGCGTCTGCTGGGGCGGCCGAGATGAACGGCGCCCGTACCGGCTCCGCGTGGTGCGCCACGTTTCGATCCTGAACGAGACCCCGGCGTTCCAGGGCCGGGCGCACTCCCTCGCCGAACTGATACGCCTCCTCCAGGTGGGGGTAACCGGAGAGGATGAAGTGGTCGAGACCCACGGCGGCGTACTCCGCGATCCGCTCGGCGACCTCCTCGTGGGAGCCGACCAGTGCAGTTCCGGCACCACCGCGCACGAGGCCCACGCCAGTCCACAGGTTCGGCGACACCTCGAGCGAGCGGGCGTCGCCGCTCTGCGAGTAGCCGGCGCCACCACTGTGCAGCTCACGCATCCGTCGCTGTCCCTCGGATTCCGACCGCGCCAGGCTCGCCTGCGCCTTCTCTATCGTGGCGGGGTCGAGTCCGTTGAGCAGGCGATCGGCCTCGGCCCACGCTTGCTCAGAGGTGTCTCGACTGATTACGTGCAGCCGAATTCCGTACTCGAGGGTACGGCCCCGTATCTCCGCCAGATCCCGGATCCAGGCAATCTTCGCGGCGACCGCAGCCAGCGGCTCGCCCCAGGTGAGGTAGGTGTCGGCAAACTCGGAGGCGACCGTTCCCGCTGCCGGTGAGGACCCTCCGAAGAAGACCGGCGGCACCGGGTCCGGAACACGTCCGAGGGCGGCGTTGTCCACCGTGATGTACTTGCCGGCAAAGGTCACCGGCCCGTTGTCGACCCACAGCCGGCGGACGACGTCGAGGAACTCCCCGCACCGTGCGTATCGCTGCTCCTTGTCCAGGAAGTCGCCGTAGGCGCGCTGTTCACTCGACTCGCCTCCGGTGACCACGTTCAGCAGCAGCCGTCCCTGCGACTGCCACTGGAAGGTCACGGCCATCTGCGCGGCCAGAGTCGGGCTCATCAGACCTGGCCGCAACGCGACGAGGAACTTCAGCGTCTCGGTGGTATCGATCATCATCGCGGTCGTCAACCAGGCATCCTCGCACCACGCTCCTGTCGGCGTGAGCACCGCCTCGAAGCCGTTCGCCTCCGCTGCGGCACCGATCTGGTTCAAGTACTTCAACGTCGCAGGGCGGTCACCGGACATAGAGCTGCCGTGCCCACCGGCCATCAGGTGGCGGGAGTCGCCGTAGGTAGGCAGAAACCAGTGGAAGTGCAGGGACATGGCAGGACCTCTTCGACGACGGGTATAGATCTTGCGCCATTCAAGCTGGCATCACCCGCTGTGGCCAGGGTTGTGCTCGACGTGATTTCAACTCGACAGCCAGGGTGCCGTTGCCGCTAGCGTCGGGCCGTTCGTCCTGTCCCACCACTGTTCGGATTGGCAGCGCATGACCACACTCGCCGACCTCACCATGGCGCCGGACGCTGGCGCCGAAACCGAGCAGGCGCAACGTAAACGGCTGCGGACCGTCGTCGCCGCGAGCCTGCTGGGCACCACCATCGAGTGGTACGACTTCTTTCTCTACGCCACCGCGGCGAGCCTTGTGTTCAACCGGCTGTTCTTCCCGGACAAGAGCTCCACGGTGGGAACGATGCTGGCGTTCGCCACCTTCGCCGTCGGGTTCCTGGTGCGTCCGATCGGCGGAGTGATCTTCGGACACATCGGGGACCGGATCGGCCGGAGAAAGACCCTGGCGCTGACCATGGTCATCATGGGTGTCGCCACCGCGCTGATGGGCGTCCTGCCGACCACCGCACAGATCGGCGCGCTCGCCCCGATTCTGTTGCTGCTGCTGCGGGTCCTGCAGGGGTTCGCGTTGGGCGGTGAGTGGGCGGGTGCAGTTCTCCTTGCAGTGGAACACAGCCCTGAGGGCAAGCGCGGCCGCTTTGGCGCAGTCCCGCAGATTGGGCTGGCACTGGGACTGGCCCTGGGCACCGGGGTCTTCGCCCTGCTGCAGGTCGTCTTCGACGATGCGCAGTTCCTCGCCTTCGGGTGGCGCATCGCCTTCCTGCTCAGCGTGGTCCTGGTGGGCGCTGGCATCGTGGTGCGGCTCAAGGTGGAGGAGACTCCGGCATTCCAGCAGGTGCATGCTTTGCAACAGCGCTCGAGCGCCCCACTCAAGGAGGTCTTTCGCGGCCGCCGCACCGCCCGCAACAGCGTCCTCGGCCTGCTGTCCCGGTGGGGCGAGGGTGCCGCCTTCAACACCTGGGGCGTCTTCGCCATCACCTATGCGACCGGAACGTTGGCCATGAACAAGGTCTCCGTGCTGCTCGCGGTCACCGTTGCCTCGCTGGTCATGGCCGTCCTGTTGCCCCTCTCCGGACTGCTCGTCGAGCGTCACGGCGCCCAGCGCGTCTACCTTGTGGGCATCGCCGCGTACGGCGGGGCTGTCTTCCCCGTATTCGCCATGTTCAACACCGGGAACCTCGTGCTCTTCGGTGCCGGGCTGATCGTGGTCTTCGGGGTTGTCCATGCCTTGTTCTACGGAGCCCAAGGGACGCTGTACGCGAGCCTCTACCCCACCGAAATTCGCTACACCGGACTGTCGGTGGTCTACCAGTTCTCCGGGATCTACGCCTCGGGCCTCACCCCGCTGATCCTGACTGCGTTGATCGCTGCCACCGGGGGGTCGCCGTGGCTGGCCTGCGGGTACCTGGTCGCGACAGCGGTGATCAGCGTGGTCGCAACCGCGCTGATCCGGCAGCGCGACCTCTACCTGTAACCGACTCCCTTGCGGCCGTCCGCATGTCGACTGCTGGTGGTCCTGTGTGTCCTCGAGCCAGGTCGCCCCGACGGGACGTCACGCCCGTAACCGTTGCGCTCCGCAGCGGGCTGCCGCGCCTACGGGTGCTCTGTCGAAGAATCACCAGCTGCAACTGACGCTGCCCGCATTCCCGTGTCGGTGCTCACCGAGGGAAAGAACTAGCGAGTTCGTACCGTTCCTGGACCACGACATCGAGATCCGGAGGGTGCTCTGCTCGACGAACACGATCGGGTCCGTCGATGCCCGCTCCAGGCGGGCGATGAGGTGGAAGCCAGCGCTGAACGCGTTTGCGATCACCTTCGAAGGCCGCATTACGCCGAACGGTAACCAACCGATGCCAAGGTTGGATCTACCGTTGATCAGAGACTCCCCCACCTGGCAAACTCAGCGTCGACAACCGCCAGCCGCATGGAACATCACCTCGGGGGTCAAACCCCGCCCGGCGACAGAAGGTTAGCTCTCACCCGGCGCTGACAGATCCGGTCGTAGGAGAATTCAGCCCCCAGTCCCGCGCGTCGTCTGCTCGCGGACGCCCGAGCGGTTTGTTGCGAGCTCAGCAGCAAAGGCCGAGTGCGCGCGTGACACCCCACAACAACCCTCACGCCCGCACAACGACCATTGCTGCCTCACAAACGCCCGGTTGAGCACTGCACAGAGCAGTCAGAAAAACCCGGCGCGTCAGTGCCGCTCAGGGCCGATGTGATACTCGAACACGAGACCGGCTGCCACAACCACGACGATGATCAGCGCGAGGACGATCATCCACACGTGGAAGAACGCGAGCGCCATCGCCGCCATACCTGTGGCAATACCAAGCGCCAACGGCCAGTAGCTTCCCGGACTGAAGAATCCGAGGTCGCCTGCACCGTCACTGACCTCCGCATCGGCATAGTCCTCAGGCCGAAGGGCGAGGCGCCGGGCAACGAACCTGAAGTACGTGCCGACGATCAGCGTGAGCCCACTGCTGAGTGCGAGGGCTGTGATGCCGATCGGCTCACGGGAAAACACCCCATAGATGACAGCGATGAGGAGAAAGAACACGGTGAGCGCTTCGAAGATGCGGGCTTCGATCCTCATAGTCAGGCCACGTCCTTATAGGTCAGTTGCCGCCGGCGACGGTTGCTTGACGCGCGTCGCGTTTGGTGTTGAACGGGATCGTCGACGTCGAGACCGGACTGCACAGTGTCCCGCAGTTCGGGTTCACCTTGCCCAGCTCCCCCAACGCCTCCGCTGTCGTGTACGAGGCGTTTGTCGTCGGGTTGACCTTCTGCCGAAGTGCCAGGTAGCCCTGGTAGAGCTCAGGGCTGACGGCGCGGATCTCGAAGTTCATGGTCGAGTGGTACGTGCCGCACAGCTCCGCGCAGCGCCCGACGAAGGCACCCTCGCGATCGACGCTGGAGATCTGGAACACCTTCTTGGTGTCGTTCTTGTCCGGGTAGGGGAACACGTCCCGCTTGAACAGGAACTCAGGAACCCAGAAACTGTGGATGACATCCAAGGAAGTGAGGCTGAACTGCACCCTCTTGCCGGTGGGAAGGACAAGCACAGGAACCTCGCTTGAGGACCCGATCGTCGATACCGGCTGCCCGTCGGGTGCCTTCACCTCTGGGTAGGCGAACTCCCAGTTCCACTGGAACGCCGTCACGTCCACCGAGACGTCCGGGTTCGCCTTGATTTCAGTCACCTTGTTCTGGGTGATCACCGTGAAGTAGAAGAGCACCGCGATGGCCAGGAACGGTACAACCGTGTAGACGACTTCGAACGGCAGGTTGTACTGGGTCTGCCTGGGGAACTCGGCCGATCCGGCCTTCTTCTTGTGGAAGGTGATGGTCCAGAACATGAGGCCCCACACCAGGAGTCCGACGACCAGGGCCGCGATGCACGCCCAGGTCCACATCTGCCGCATGCTCTCGGCCTGGGGGGTGACCCCCTGCGGCCAGCCGAAGCGAAGTACTTCCTCGGAAGAGCATCCCGAGACAAGCATCGCAGTCAGCGCGAGCAGCGCCGCGAGCCCGGCCCGTCGGGTAGTCCGACCCCGGGTGATCCCAGTCCGCGCCACGTTCACGCCCTCCTCATCACTTCCCCGACAGGTCTGTCCAGGTGCGATGAAGAGTATCGCAGGCTCACGGCTCGGCGCGCTGTGGGTTGCACAGTCAGCGAGGACGTGTCGCAACCACCGAGCGTCGGCGCCGGTGTCGGCGGCAGACGGCATACTGAGGGCCTCGCAGGTCGCGTAAGCGATCCCCGCCGGATTCGAATGAGGTGCTCCCCCAGCGTGTGTGGATTGCTTGGACTTCTCACAGCCACGGCTGACGCCGCGGACCATGCCGATGCCGTCGAGTCGGCGCTGTATTGCCAGCGCCACCGCGGCCCCGACGAGCTGGCCAGCTGGCACGATGACGACCTTGTCCTGGGCTTCAACCGACTTTCGATCATCGACATTGCGCACTCCCACCAGCCTCTGCGCTGGGGTCCGATGAACCAACCTGACCGGTACGCAATCACCTTCAACGGCGAGATCTACAACTACCTCGAGCTCAGGGCTGAGCTCGAGGAGGAGCACGGCGCCGTCTTCGCCACCGAGGGCGACACCGAGGCCATCGTCGCTGCGTTCCACTACTGGGGCGCCGCGGCAGTGAGCAGACTGCGCGGTATGTTCGCCTTCGGCATCTGGGACACCCAGGAGCGCGAGTTGTTCCTGGCCCGTGACCCCTTCGGCATCAAGCCGCTGTTCATGGCCACCTCCGCGGTCGGCACGGCGTTCAGCAGCGAGAAGAAGAGCCTGCTCGAACTCGCGCCGGCGCTCCAGCTCGGCACCGAGCTGGACTCTCGAGCGCTGCAGCACTACCTCGTGCTGCAATACGTGCCCGAGCCAGAGACTCTGCACGCGGAGATCAGCAGGCTGGAGTCCGGTTGCTCGGCTCTGGTTCGGCCTGGCCAGAAGCCGTTGATCACGCGCTACTTCCGTGCCAGCTTCGCGGTCCAGCCCTTCACAGCAGGGGACGCCCAGCGCCGCTACGACGAGATCTCCGACGTGCTGCAGGACTCAGTGGCCAAGCACATGCGTGCCGACGTCACTGTTGGCGCCTTCCTGTCCGGCGGCATCGACTCCACCGCGATAGCCGCGTTGGCCAAGCAGCACAACCCGGACCTGATTACCTTCACCACCGGCTTCGAGCGCGAGGGATACTCCGAGGTTGACGTCGCTGCCGAGTCTGCCGCGGCGATCGGGGTGCGCCACGTGGTCAGGACCGTGGGCCCAGAGGAATTCGCTGCCGCGCTGCCCGCGATCGTCTGGTACCTCGACGACCCAGTGGCCGACCCGGCGCTCGTGCCGCTGTGGTTCGTCGCCAAAGAAGCACGAAAGCACGTCAAGGTGGTGCTGTCCGGAGAGGGTGCCGATGAGCTGTTCGGCGGCTACACGATCTACCGGGAGCCGCTGTCACTCGCGCCATTCGAACGGCTGCCCCCGGGTGTCCGGCGCCGCCTGGGTCAGCTGTCCAAGCGCATTCCGGACGGCCGGCGCGGCAAGGACCTCCTCCGGAGAGGCGCGCTGCCCCTGGAAGAACGCTACTACGGCAACGCCCGGATCTTTCGCGACGACGAACTGCAGACGGTGCTGCGCGACTTCAACCCGGCGTGGGGACACACCGACGTCACCGCGCCCATCTACGCGAATTCCAGCGGCTGGGACCCTGTGACCCGCATGCAGCACCTCGACCTGTTCACGTGGCTGCGCGGAGACATTCTTGTCAAGGCGGACAAGGTGACGATGGCGAACTCACTCGAGCTGCGCGTCCCGTTCCTGGACACGGCGGTGTTCGAGGTCGCCTCGAAGCTGCCCTACGAGCAGAAGGTCTCCCCCAACACCACGAAGTACGCACTGCGACGGGCCCTGCGGGACATCGTTCCCGCACACGTACTGGAGCGACGCAAGCTCGGGTTCCCCGTTCCGCTGAAGCACTGGCTTCGCGGTACCGAGCTGAACGCCTGGGCGCGCGACATCATCACCCAGTCCCAGACCGATCATCTGCTCGACCGCTCGGCCGCCCTGCGCATGCTGGACGAGCACAAGGCCGGTGTCACCGACCACAGTCGGCGTATCTGGACGATCCTGGTGTTCATGCTTTGGCACGGGATCTTCGTCGAGGAACGGATCAACCCGCAGATCTCCGAGGAGCACTACCCAGTGCTGCTGTAGGCTCCCCGGCCGCGGATCCGCGTGAGCTGGATCAGCTCGGCAGCAGGGCGCCCAGCTCCTCGGCGGCGTCCGCGCCGTAGGCGTTTCCCAGTCGACTGAGCGCAGCATCACGGTCGAGCGTCCACTCCTGGGTGCCGACCGTCTCCAGGACGAGCACCGCGATCATCGAGCCGAGCTGCGCGGCACGCTCCAGGC
>JADGOX010000157.1 GCA_017882745.1 Mycobacteriaceae bacterium
ACGAGAGGAATCCGAGTGCTGCCGCCGACTAGTAGGACGTGATCGATGTCGGCTGAGGACAGGTCGCAGGCGTCCAAGAGCGCCTCGCAGCAGCGGATGGTGCTTCTGAGCAGAGATCCGATCGCTTCCTCGAACCATTCCTGAGTGACGGTGTACGAGAGCGGCGGGTCGATCGCGAACGTCATGTTGGAGAAGGAGCTCGTATCGGACAGCGCGTGCTTGATTTGCCGGCACTCGTCGCGCACCACCAGCCGTCGTTGCAGTGCCTGATCGCTGGCGTCCTCGCCGGTGAGCACCGCTCTCGCCGCAGGGTTGGCAGTCAGCTCGGCAAGCCGGTCGTAGATCTTCTGATCGAAGTCCAGCCCACCACAGTGCGGCAGGCCGCTGTTCCCATCGACCTCGAACCCCGCGCCGCGGGCCGTCACCACCGCCGCGTCAAACGTGCCCGCCCCGAGGTCGTAAACCAGGAGGCGTTTTTGCTCGGCATCACCCGGTGGCCCACTCTCCGCCATCGCCGCCGCCACCGGCTCTGGCAACAGGTCCACCTCGAGACCGGCATCCGCGCCAGCCCGCTGCATCAAGGAGCGGGGGTAATCGTCGTACGCAGCCGGAACGGTGAGCACGGCTCGGCGGTGCCGATCGTGGTTTCGTTGATCGGCCTGTTCCCGAAGGAAGTCCAGTACACGACCCACCATCTCCGCCCGGGTGGGGGTCCAGCCTCCCAGCGACACGGTGCCCGGCTGTACGAGCGTGCGCTTGAACCCGGACTCGTATCGACCCGGATCGGTTCGGCTCATTCGCTCCGCGACGGCGCCGACGAGTACGGACCCAGAGCCATCGACAAAGAGACTGGAGGGAACGGTGAACAGGCCGCTGTTGGGGTCGGTGACGACGTCGAATCGGTCGCCGTCGAACAGGGCGGCGACTGAGTTCGAGGTTCCGAAGTCGATGGCCAGCGTGGTTTTCGCGGAGCTCACTGCCATGATCGTATCCGTTCTCAAGCCTGGCCCATGCGGCGCCCATGGAGCCGGTCAGATGTCGAACGCCAGGTGCTTGCGCGCTTCCGCCAGGTGGTAGATCAACAGCTGATACGTGTCGGTGAAGAACTCAAGTAGCGGGGTCAAAGAGCGGTTCAGGCTCGGATCGAGCGCCCGCGTCTTCCAGTGGTCGAGCCGACCGGTTGCCACGTCGAGCAACGTAGTGACCGGGGTTCCCTCGACGCACCCCAGCCGGGCCGCACACGACGTGCCGTGCTCTCCGGTCACTGTCAGTAGCTCTTCCTCTTCAGCCCGGGAAAGCATCGGTCCCGGCCGCCCCGCGGGTCGATCCGCACGCACCTGGTAGTGCTCACGCAGCACGTCCAACTCCCGGAAGCCGTGCTCGGTCGATGCGAGCTGGCCGATGATGTGGCCGATCTCCCGCAGCGGGGCAGCGGCATCGACTGCGCCGGCCTGCGCGACCCGACGGGCGTTGAGCACGTCGCGGAGCACGCCGGTCAGCTTGATGAGCAGAGCCCGGTTGCCGAAGTGCTCCGTCACGACATCGCGCAGGGCTGCAACCCCGCTGCGGGTGACTAGAGCGGCGCGGAACTCGTCCCCCCGGGCACCGTCGCGGAGGAGAGCCCCAGCCGCGTAGACGCCGTAGTTGCCGAGCCGGGACAGGAGCGCCCGCCGCGCGGCGCAGTCGAGCGGAATGTCCGGGAAGTCCTCCGTGGCGAACAGCTGTTCGTCGCGCAGCCGCCGAAACAGCACCTCCGCCGGCAGCTGGCCGAGGGCCTCGACGTATCCCAGCTCCGTCTCGGTGAGGGTGGCGGCGCCGACCGCGAGCTTTGCGACGACGGGAAGGACGTCGTAGAAGAGGTCCCCGGCCGGCGTTTCACGCAGGTAGCGCTCGACGATGGGCCGAGCCCGGTCCAGCGGGTCATAGTTGTAGCGGTGCTCCCACCACTCGCTGTCCGGGCGTGGCGGCCAATAGGCGTCGGCCCGCGACAGCACTCCGATCGCCTTGATCGGCGACATGTGCGATAGCACGGCGGCGCCAAACTCGCGGACGACTTCGACGTCGTTGGCGGACAGGGCGCGGCTGAATAGGTAGACCACGGCGTCCGCGCTGTCGACCGCGTCGGTGCTCGCCCGAGTAACGGACTCTGGGTCGAGGCCGAGCTTCGCTATCGCGTTGGCTGAGTCAACGTCGAACACCGAGTCCAGCCCCGGAGTGTCGACGAGCCGAAACCGCCGGAGTATCGCGTTGGGAAGGGTGACCTCGAGGCTGCGGATCGCGGCGAGCTCGTCGAGGTGCTCTCGGCTCCAGGAGCTCAGCTGAGCGAGCTCATCGAGCGGCCGACCCTCGCTCGGATGTCCGTTGCGGTAGTGCACCGCGAGGTGCAGCGCCGGACCGTGGCAGAGCTCGATGACGTTGTAGGTCAGTTCCTCCCGGCCCGTCGCAACCAGCTCGTCACCCAGCATTGCGTTGACCAGAGTCGACTTGCCGCGCTTGATCCGGCCCGCCACGGCGACTCGCATCGGCTGGTGGAGCCGGGTTTCGGCCAACTCGAGCGCCTGGGATATGGCGGCGAGTTCGGTGTAGCGATCGGCGATGCGACGAGCGCGCTCGAGCGCGTCGTGCGCTCGATCCTCGAGCACGAGGTCACCTGACTTCCGTACCGATGCAGCTGTGCAGCTGTCGCGGACTGCTACCGACTATCGCTCGGGGTGGGACCGGGTGCCGTGACTAGAGGTGGTACCGCGGCACGCCATGTCACCACCTGCTGGGCGCGGAGCAGGTGATGGTCGAACCGGTAACCCGGGCGCAGCGTCTCGGCGACGAAACCATCCAGCGCCTTCTCGCCGGTGTCGCGAACCTGGACCACCTCATGGCGAGTAGGGTCGAGCGGTCCATCGCCCTCTAGGACCTCGACCCCCTGTACAAGCAGGACCTCACCCAACCGTGCATAGAGGTGGCGGCTGAGCTCCGGAACGGTGGCGTGCTCGCTGCGGGCGGCCAGCAGGAGCTGATCGCGTAGCTCGATGAGTTGGACGGCACCGGACGGTGACTCGCCTGATCCTGCGTCAGTCGGGCCTGGCTCTTTGGGGGTCCCGGACGGTTGGCGGACGCCCGGCGGGTTCGCGCGCTCCTCACCCTCGGGCGCATCGGCGCGTGCCTGCTGCTGAAGGATCACTGCGTCGAGCGCCGCGCTGGCCGTCCGCAACGATTCGCGCGGACTGTGCGAGGAAACAGCGACGGGTTTCTGCCCGGCTGCCTGAAGAGCCCTCACCTCCACCTCATGGGCCAGCCTGCGGACATCAGGGCGATCGTCGGTGCCGGCAAACAACCCTGCCAAGAACTCCGAGAACCTACCAGCCATCAGATCAAGTCCCTTTGGATGTCGTATGCTACCCAATATCTGATGCCCCTGAGGATATTCACGATCGGTTGATGTTCCTCTTCACGGACGCGGTTCTTCAGATATTTCACCTCGGGGTCTTCCGCCGGTTCCTCCTTCGCGAGTGCCTGGTCCTCGTCCACTTCACTAGCCTCGCGCTTTCGCCCAGCCTGATCTTGTATCCGCGACACGGCCCGTAGATGCATGATGCATGGAAGTGCCTGTCCCGTAAGGAAAGCTCCGCTCCTGGTTGGCGAAGCCAGAGTCAACCGAACGGGAAGGCACTTCGTAAGTGAACGGTAGCCGAGGCTGCGCCGGGGTGGAAGTGGTTGGCGACGGTGCCGGACTGGTGTCGTCCCCCTGCCCAGGACCGGCAGGGCCCCGCGGGTCAGGGGTTCCGGGAGTAATCGCGCCGGGGACGGCGCTACGGCGTCCAGTTTCCTGAACACTCTGGCACCCTGCAAAGGTGCGCATCAGCGAGCGGATCGAGGCGGAACGACGGCAAGGGCACGTACTGGCGCGAG
>JADGOX010000014.1 GCA_017882745.1 Mycobacteriaceae bacterium
CATGAACGAAGGAGGCAGGGCAGTGATGATGGATGGCGGTCCCTGCGACCTTCGGTGCTGCATGGGAGATGGAGGTTGGTTGGCCCTCCAGAGCCGTCTTGCGGAAGAAGGCTCTAAGCCGCAGCCAGCGTGACGCCAAGCTCCTCATCCTCGATGACGTTCAACAACGGGCCAGCAGCGGAGACTGGACCAACTACGCCGCCGACTACAGCCGCCGCAAACAGACCCCCAGCGAACCCCTCGAACCGGTCCTCAGGACTTCGAAGTAAGAGGCATTCGGACAGTTGCAATAGCCGACTCCGCCAGAGCGCATCGCCGACCGGACCGTCGCCGAGGAGTACTTCGCCGTCACCGAGAAGGTCGAAGCGCTCTACGCCCGCGAACGCGCCGCGCTGCCTGCCGAAGCCGAGGGACCCGAGATGCGCAAGCTTCGCGGCGAGATGCACCGTCGCCTGCTCGGAAACGGCTACTGCGCCAGACCCGTCAGCTCGACTGCCACTTCGAGTCGATCTGCGAGTCCTGCACCTTCTTCGTTACCACGATCGAGTTCCGGCCCACCCTGCAAGCCCAACGCGACGACGCCGCCAGCAAGGGCCAGGTGGCACGGGAGAAGATCTTCGACGGACTACTTGACCGCCTCGATCAGACCCCCGCTTGACACCGATCACCCACATAAGCCGCAGCGCGGCGCAGGATCTCGTTCTCCATCTCGAGCTTGCGCATCTTGCGTCGCAGCTGGACGACCTCGGACTGCTCAGCGCTGGTCTGGCCGTTCATGTCACTCTGGTGCTGGAGAAGTCGTCCCGGCCTGTCATCGTCGCAGAGAACCGTACGGTCGCTTGACCGGTTTGCCGCCGCTCACGACCGTCGCGGTGGCGACGAACGGCTGGCCCACCTCGCTGATTGTCCCGTCGGGGCGTCAGCGTCAGGGTCAGGCCCAGAGCGGCGTGCCAAAAGTGGAGCCCGCGCCTCTCGACGGTCCGGCCGTCCTCGACCGCTCGGACCGTCACAGTGTCCTGGCCCTCTACCGTCCTCGTGAAGCGGGAAGAACGCTGTGCCCTGGGCGGCGGTCCGCTTCGAGGCGGACACGTCCGGCTGCCCAGGCATGCGGGCGGCGAACGTCGCGTCGACGTCGGGCACCGGAACGCCCTCCTCGGTCACGACCGCGGAACGTGTCCGGGCTGCCCGTGATGCTCTCCGTCCCGGTCGCCACCCGGTGTTCGCCCTTGCCGGGGCCGGTCCCCGGAACGGTGAACGCTCGCAGCAATCCGTCCTGCGTCAGCAGTTCCAACTCGGCCGGTCGCATGAACCGCGAGACCCCCTCAGGGGAGGCCGAGCGGATTACCGCAGACTCCACGGCGAAGACGGTGCAGGCGTGGTCCGCGGTGTTGCTCCTGTCGCGCGTTCTTCGAAGCCGCATTCTTTCTCCGGTGGCATGCGGCGAGATGGGTCAGATGAGCCCCTCGCGCATCGCGTATGCCACCGCGTGCGAGCGGTTGCGCAGGTTGAGCCGGGTTGTCACGTCGTGCAGAACGTTCTTGACGGTGCGTTCGCTGTAGCAGAGCGTCGTCGCGATTTCCGAGGTGTCATGACCGTCCGCCACCAGCCGCAGCACCTCGGTCTCCCGGTCGGTGAGCCCGGAGAAGCTCAGCCCGCGGGGCGCCAGCACCTGGCGCTGAAGCCGGCCAAGCTGCCCAAGAAGTCGTCCGACGAGGTCGGCCGGCAACTCGCCGTCGCCGGCTTCCACCCGCACGACGACCTCCGCCAGCCGCTGCGCCGTGGTCTCGGCGCGCCGGAGCAAGCCGGAGACGCCGGCTTCGGCTGCCGTTACGATCGTGTACTCGTCCAGGACGCGGGCCACGAGCACCGTCCTGGGTACCCCGCCGCGCTGGACCGCCCGCAATACCCGGATGCACTCAGCGTCCACCTCGTCGGTCACCACCACCGCGACCGCCGCCTCATCAAGCGAGCCCTCGTCCACTACCCGCACACCGGGCTGGACTCGCAGGCCGCTCACGACACCCGCCTGCGAGATCGGGTCACTGGCATAGACGTACGTCGCTACCGGCTCGAACATGATCCCCACCACCTTCTGGCCGATTCCCTGTCGGCACGCACCCTCCAGGCTCGCGGGCAGAGTCAACGCCCGGTCAACACGGGGTCAGCGGACCCGGGGAGCTGGGGAGCCGTCCCGAGCGCCATCAGGATCCCCGGGGCGTCGCGTCGAGCGCACCTGCGACCGTATAGCTGGTGGACGACGCTGCCCGCGCGTGGCTCGGTCTCTCGTGTGTGGCGGTAGAGGCCGGCGCCTTCAATCAGGAGGAAGCGGGCTGCTGGCAGGCGAGTCGAGTGCGACCCTCGACCCGGAAGCAATTCGCGGTCTCCGGAGCCGACGCCTCGGTCGACTCCGTGCCGGGGCTGGGGGCCATGGCGTTGTCACGAGAAGGGCGTGGCGGTGGCGCTGGACAGAATGAGCGGCGTCCAGGCGTCGCGGACGTCACGGGCAGGCGAGCTCGTCCCACAGGTCGACGCTTAATCTCGTGGCCGGATGCGACAAGCATGCGCTGCGGTCTGCAGCGTCGGGGACTCGCGTCGGTGCTCGTACGCCGACAGGGTCCTTGACGTGTGCGCCCATGCCGCGACCTCGTCTTGGGTCAGCCCGGCGTCCTGCCGTGCTCGAACGAGCCTCCCTGTAGGCCCCATGACCCCCTGCGCAGCTGTTGCCATAGGCGACTTTGGTACCACAAACTCCACCGCTCCCGGTCCTTTCCGCGGCGCTCGCCGTGACCCGCCAATCTACCTCCTTGCGGACCTCGAACCAGACGATGCCGATGACATCCGGCTCCCGCAGGAGGTCCTCGAACATCCCCGTGATCCAGTCCGCCTTGCGGCCCGTCTGGTCGCTCGCCGCGACCTCGGTCACCACGATCGGGCGCGCGGTGATCGTGCGTAGCGCGCCCAGGCTTCAGACCTCCTCAAGTAGGGATGAGCATTCTGTTGAGATTTATGCCTCGGCGAGCCGGTAGGTCAGTGGGCGGCGGTCCCCGGGGATGCTCGCTGGTGTGGCGTTGAGCTCTTCGGTGAGAA
>JADGOX010000158.1 GCA_017882745.1 Mycobacteriaceae bacterium
CGTGCGCGCGAACCCCCTCGCGGGCGAAGGTCCATGCCGTGCCGCCGACCACCCAGCCGCCCTCCTGCTTGTCCATCCACTCGGCCAGCTTCTTGGGTGTCTGCCAGGGGGCGCCGTCCTCGCGTGGCTCCTTGGCCACCGTTGCGCCGAGCTCCACCACCCGGGCCAGGAGGTTCTCGATGACCTTGTGACTTTGGGCGGTGACCCCGATGCGCCATCCGCGGTGGGCGAGCGCGGCGATGACGTGGCTGCCGACGTAGGTTTTGCCGGTGCCCGGCGGGCCCTGTACCGCGAGCACCCCGTGGTTGAGGGCTGCCACCGCCGCAGTGATGTCGGCGACGCTGTCTCCGGTGCGCGGCAGATCGGTGCCCGGGGCGTTCGCGGTGAGCAGCTGGAACCACGCCGCGTCCCGGGCGTCACCGGCCAGCAACTGCTCACCCAGCTCGCCGAGCGCGGCCTCCAATGGCCCGGTGAAGGGCGGCGCGGCAGGGGTGAGGGCCAGGGGCAGTTGCGACCAGCCGTCGCTGCCCTTGGGTGCGCGCTCGACCACGCTCACCGATCCCTCGGTGGCGTCGAGGCTGACCACGCCGGTGTGGGTGGCGCGGTCGGAGTCGGCGCTGGGCTCGAGGTGCCCGGGTAGGGGTGGCCCGTAGACGACAAAGGGCTGTTGGCCGAGGACGCCGACGTCCTCGGGGGTGGAGCCGGTGGCTGCGGTGACGGTGCGGGCGAGGTTGCTGCGGGGAGTCGGCTTGGCCCACTCCGTTGCCGAGGGGCGCTCCAGCACCACCACCGCGTCCTCGTCCATCAGTTCCGCCAGGGGGCGGCGCAGCCGGTCGAAATGTTCCCACCAGAACGTCTTCTGGTTGCGGCGGTGGTAGCCGAGTGCGGCTGCGAGCAGTGCAATGGCCTGCTGCTCGGGCGAGCGGTCGGTGTCGGGGACGCTTTCGCGCAGGCGCTCGGCCAGCAGCTCGGCGGCCGGCGGCACACGCTCCTCCGGCACGCTCAGGGCCGCCGGCGCGGAGGGCGTGGTGCTGCGCAGGGACAGCAGCCAGTGGTGCAGACGGTGGGTGCTCACGCAGTCGTACTCGTTGTAGTCCCGGATCGCCTCGAGCAGACCATCGGCCTCGGCGTTCCTGCCCGCCTGGCGATGGGCCACCGCGTTCTCGTACTCGACGATCGAGTCGCCTGCGTTGGTCACCTCCCCGGCGCGCAGCTGCTCACCCATGTACAGCGGCTCGAGCTTCTTGATGGAGTAGCTCTCCGTGGACACCCGAACCGACCGGCGCACCACGGCGTAGAGGTCGATCAGGCGCCCGTCCCGCAGCAGCTGGTCCACCTCGTCTTCGCGGGTGGCGTGCCGCGCGGCGAGGGTGGTCAGGGCGGTGCGCTCGTAGGGGGCGTAGTGGTAGACGTGCATGGCCGGGTTCGCGCTGGCCGCAGCGGTGAAGGTGTCCACAACCTGCTCGAACGCGTGCTTCTCCTCGGCGCGGCTGTGGGCCCAGAACGCAGTGAACTCCTCGGCTGTGTCCACGATGCCGTGCAGGTACTCGAGCCCCGCACCGTGCTCGGCGAACGGGTCGCCCTCGATGTCGTAGTACAGGTCGCCGGGATCTGGTGCGGGCAGCAGCGCGAGACCGGTCGGGTCGAACACCTCGTGCAGCGGAGGACTGGAGGTGGCGCCGGAGATCTGCAGCGCGGCCTGGGCGCGCAGCCGCGCCCAGGTGTCGCCCCCCATGCTCGGTGGGCGCAGGTCATCGCCCGCGCCGGCAAGGGCGTCCACTGTGGATAGACCGCCGGCACGCAGACGGACGATCTGCTCGCGTCGCATCCCGGCCACGAGGCTGAGGTCGCGGGCCGCACGGCGACCGTCGGCGCAGTGGTCCTGCCAGTTGCAGGTGCCGCACGCGGGGCGCGCATCGCCCCAGAGCGGAACCGGCGCCGTCGCATCCTGGCCGAGCTGGGCCAGCACCCGCTCGCGGTACTCCCGGGCGAGGGGCAGGACGTCGGCGGCGGGCACAACCTCGCGGGCACCGTCACCGAGCCACAGGTGCACCCGGCGCGGAGTGCGGCCGAGGCGGACCAGGGCGTCGGCATAGCAGGCAACTTGTAGCAGCGCCGTCGTTTTCGCGTGCCGGGCGAGCTTGGTGTCCACGGGCTCGTACAGCTGCCGGCCCTGCTCGTCGCACAGTGGCGCACCGGTAGCGAGGTCGACGCCGAGCAGAAAGTCCGCGTAGCCCAAGAAGCCGTCGACCAGCAGCACGGCTTGGTAGATCACGGGCGCGCCGGCGTCCATGGCGGCTTCGGTGGCCTTCCCTGCGTCGATCAGCGCGAGCTCGTCGTGGCCCGGGGTGTCGATGGTGACGACGCCGAAAGCGTTCCGCAGCTCGTCCAGCACGGCGCGCTCGTGGCGCAGTCCGTGGGCTTTGACCAGCTCGAGCGTGGCGTCATCGCCCTGGGGTGGGCGCGCCACGAGGCCGTGGGCGGCGGCGTGCTCCAGCTTCAGCCGGTGCTCGCATTCGAGCACCGCCAGCACGTCCCGCGGCGAGTACAGCCACATGTTTCCGAACTGCCGCATAGCGTCTACTCCCCAGTCATCACGAGCGTAGGTGGCGGGTCCGACAAGAACTGCGGGCAGCTCAGAGCAGCAGTACCGAACCGAGGCAGACCGCGATCACGACGCCGAGAGCGACAGCGTCTGCGCGGCCCGGACGCGCCGGGTGGGCGGTGAGCTGACCTGTTCCGCCCCTCGCCGTGATGGCCACACCCAACTCGCCGGCGCGCCGGCTGGACACAGCCATGGCGGCGGTGAGTACGTCGACAACTTCCTCGAACAGCGGCGTCGAGGTCTGCCGTCGGCTGGGCCGGAGACGGCGTGCGGCGTAGAGCACTGCCAGGTCCTCGGCAAGCAGCGGAACGCTGCGCAGACACAGCGCGACCGTGACCGCCCACTCGTCGACGGGCACCCGCACCCAGCGCAGCGGTGTGCCCAGACGGGCCAGGGCCGGGGCGATCTCGCCCAGTGGTGTCGTCCATCCGACCATCAGCGAGGCCCAGAGCAGGACCGCACCGAGCGCGGTGAGCCGCAGATAGACGAGCACCGCCCCCCACCCGGCAGGCAGGGAGAGCGCGGCGCCGAGCAGCAGCACCAGCCAGAACCACCACGGCAGCCGGGGGACCACGCCGCGGGGAACCCGGGCGAGGCGCGTGGGCAGGAGCAGGAGGGCGACACCGACGCCGAGCATCGGCCAGCTCGGCACCAGGGACAGCGTGAGCCCGATGACTGCCACGCACATCAGCTTGGTCCCCGCCCACAGCCGGTGGATCACCGTGTCGCCCGGTACCTGGCGCAGCAGCACGGGGACGCTCATCGGGCCACACCGGAGGTGAGTTCGCTGCAGCCTTCGGTACCGAGCCGGCCACCCTCCAGGCGGACGGTGCGCGAACACACGCTGCTCATCCCCTCGAGATCGTGCGAGATTGCCACCACGGTGAGTCCGGCGTCGCGGCGCAGGCCGGCGAGTAGGTCAACCAGACCGCGTCGGCTGGGGGTGTCGAGTCCGGCGAGCGGTTCGTCCAGAACGAGGACGCGGGGCCGGCGGACAAGCAGTCCGGCCAACGCGACCCGGCGCAGCTGCCCGCCGCTGAGCTGGTCGACGGGACGGGCCGCGAGGGCGGGATCCAAACCCACCGTCTGCAGCGCATGGGCCACCACCGCCCAGTCAGCGCGTCCTCTCATGCCGGCGGCGGCAGCGATGTCGGCGCCGACGGTCGGTCGCTGCACCTGCAGTCGCGCGTGCTGGAAGGCCAGCGCGACAGCCCCGACCTGGCCCGCGACCGGGCGCCCGTCGAGCAGGCATTGACCCTGCTCCGGGCGGAGCAGACCGGCCAGCACCCACGCCAAGGTCGACTTGCCCGAGCCGTTGCCACCGACCAGGAGCAGCCCTTCCCCTTCGCGGACGGTGAGGTCCACCTGGTGCAGTGCCGGCTGGGCCCAGGGCGTGCCCGCGGCGTAGGTGTGGCTCACGCCGACCAGCTGGAGCAGTGGCCTCGCAGAGGACGGCGGTGCGAGTGCCACCGGTGCGCTGGCGCTTGCCCACGTTGCGGGGTGGTCCACCATGCGGCCGTCCTGCAGGTGCACGACGCGGTCGGCACCCACCGCCTCGGCCTCCCGGTGGGTGATGTGGACGATAGCCATCCGCCGGGTCCGCGCGAGCTCGGCGAACAGCTGGACGAGCGTGCTCCGGCCTTCGGCGTCCACCATCGCGGTGGACTCATCGGAGAGCAGCAGCGCGGGCCGCCGAGCCAAGGCTGCGGCGACGGCCAGGCGTTGCAGCTCACCGCCGGACAAGGTGCTCGTCTCCCGGTCGCCCATCCCGGCCAGACCCACCGCGGCGAGGACTTCGTCGACGTCGACGGCCGTGCCGGACGGAAGACCCCACACCACGTCGTCGGCTACGCGGACACCGAGGATCTGGCTCTCCGGGCGCTGCAGAACCAGGGCGGTTCCGCCGACGTGCCCGAGCCCCGCACTGCCGGCCCGGGTGATGGTTCCGCTGGTCGGAGCGTGGCCCGCCAGGATGCGCGTGAGGGTGGACTTGCCGGATCCGTTGGGCCCGACCACAGCGAGGAACTCCCCGGCCTCGATGGTGAGGTTGATGCCGCTGAGCGCGGGGTGGGCCATACCCGGGTAGCGAAAACCGACCTCCCGCAACGTGACCGGGAGCGGCTCGGGTACCTGCAGGTCCGGTTCACCCGAGGCTTGGTCGAAGGCAGTGGGCTCGGGGACACGGTCGATGACCGCGCCCAGCAGCACCCATGCCAGCCAGGTACCGACCACCATCGTGGCGACGAGCACTGCCGGCACGCTGAGCCACCAGTACTGCACCAGTGTCGCGGTGGAGCCGTCGATGCGGTGGCCGGTCTCGGTGAGAGCGGGGAAACGACCCATCATCCGGGCGATGCCGTGGACGCTGTTGGTGAGCGTCTCCAGGGCCAGGTTTCGGGTGGCGCTGAACACCAGCAGCAGGCCGTCGGCGAGCGCACCGACCACCGGCGCGGCGACGGCCAGGTAGGCCACAGCGGTCACCGGACCGCGGCGGCGGCGTTTGACGTCGCCGACCAGCCCGCCGAGCAGTGCGGACATCCACACCCCGCCCAGCGCCGCCGTCCCCGCGACCACGAAGGCAACCGCGGTGGCGGCGATGGCCGCAGCAAGCAGGGCGCGCGGACGATGGCGCTGAGCGACGATGCCCATGGGCACCGTCGCGAGAAACCCCAACCCGCCCGCCACCGGGACCAGGATCGCGACGACCGAGAGGGCGACGGTCAACCCGGCCATCACGGCAGCGGTCGCCAGCTCCACGGGACGCAGCGGTCCGCGCACAGGCTCGGGGGGCTCGGACACCGGACCAGTCTGCCACCGCGGCGTCGGTGACCGACGAAGGTCAGCGCCAGACGCTGCCCTGATCCCGCGGCC
The DNA here is from genome assembly GCA_017882745.1 of Mycobacteriaceae bacterium. Lineage (GTDB taxonomy): Bacteria > Actinomycetota > Actinomycetes > Mycobacteriales > Mycobacteriaceae > X156. Next base: position 5,477 of record JADGOX010000158.1, read on the forward strand.
CGACAGGCATAGGTCCGCGGAGTGCGTGGGCGAGCCAGGGCATGTCATTGCGGCACACATGTGCCCTGCGCACAAATGTTGGCTCTCAATCACAAAGCGCACGCTCAGCATGACTGATTCAACTTGTGCCACCCAA
>JADGOX010000159.1 GCA_017882745.1 Mycobacteriaceae bacterium
AATTGGCAGAAGCCGCAATTGCGATGATCCCGGGCAAGGAAGGGCTGCTCCACGGGCGAGTCGACCTCATCACTGCTCCGGACGGTGTGCCTGCGATCCTGGAATTGGAGCTCATCGCCCCAATGCTGTTCCTCGCCTACAGCGACGGCGGGGTAGATCGGTATGCCGACGCGGTAATCGGCCGGTTGGAACAGCGCCGAGTCAGCCTTGGAGGCAGAATCGCGCAGTCAGTCGAACTGCAACACTCGTGACCGCCGGCACCGCGTACGAGGTCGGTCGCATCTCTTCGGCGCGCATCGCTGCCCACCTTGCCCGGCGGACACCGCCACCACACGATGAGGGTTCACCGCGGAGGCCACCTCGCACAGCTGTTCACCTCGCGTCGCCTGCAGCAGGACTACTCCAGCCTCGGCTCCGCGTTGATGACGGTTGCCTTCATACGGGGGGCGGGGGCAAGGATTGCCCGGCCGCTTCCGGGCTGGTCGTCATGACAGTTAGGGTGCCGACGTCGAGCCGCGCTCGAAGCTGGACCGCTTTGGACGACCCCAGTCGAAGCCTCGGGCCAATATCGGCGAATCCCCGCCCGACCCCACGAGGAGAGCACTGTGCGACAGACGTCGTCCCCCGGCCGGCGGCCGCCGCAGACCGGGCGTTCGTTACGCCATCTGGCGCTTGCGGTGTTCGCGGTGGCAGTGGTCGCGCTGCTGCCGCTTGCCTCGCGCGGAACTCCGGAAAGCGGGACACTCGCCGGCGGGAACCGGGCGTGGACCCCGATGTCCCCGGTGAAGGTCGCTTTCACCACGGTTTCCTCCGGCCACACCGCCAAGGCGAAGCTGCTCGCCTTCAACGACTTCCACGGCAACATCGACCCGCCGACCGGCAGCGGCGGCCTGGTCAACGGCATCCCCGCGGGCGGCGCGGAGTATCTCGCCACGACGATAAAGGCCCTGCGCCACAAGGCCGCCCGGGCACACCAGCCCGTGTTGACGGTCGGCGCCGGCGACCTGGTCGGCGCCTCCCCGCTGGTCAGCGCGGCGTTCCACGACGAGCCGACGATCGAGGCGATGTCGGCGCTGGGCCTGGACCTCACCTCGGTCGGCAACCACGAGTTCGACGAGGGCACGGCGGAGCTCACACGGTTGCAGAAGGGCGGCTGCCACCCGACCGACGGCTGCCAGGACGGCGACGGATTCGCCGGCGCCAAGTTCCATTACCTCTCGGCCAACGTGGTCGACAAGGTGACCCGTAAGCCACTCTTCCCGGCGTACGAGATCCGTCGGGTCGGTGGGGTGAACGTCGGGTTCGTCGGCGTGACCCTCAGGGGGACCGCGGGAATCGTCAACCCGGCCGGCGTCACCAAGGTCGACTTCCTGGACGAGGCGAACACCGCGAACTACTACGCCGGCCTGCTGCGCGGCCGGTACGGCATCAAGGCGATGGTGCTCCTGATCCACCAGGGCGGCAGCCAGCAGGCGCCCCCGCCGACGGTTCCGGACCCGTCCGGCTGCGTCAAGTTCGCCGGCGACATCACGCCGATCGTGGCGAATCTCCGCCCGGAGTACGGTGTGGTGGTCTCCGGGCACACGCATAGGTTCTACAGCTGCGCGCTGCCGAACGCCTCGGGCCGGAACTCAGTGGTCACTAGCGCTGGAAGCTTCGGCGTGCTGGTCACCGACATCTCGGTGACGATGAACCGCAAGACGCATCAGTTCGGCGAGGTCACGGCCCGCAATGTCATCGTCGACAACGGCGTCCGCAACCCAGACGGCAGCTGGCAGAAGGACCCGAACGGCAACTACGTCCGCAATCCGGCGCTGGTCGATCCGACGATGAGGAAGCTGGTCGACAAGTACCGCACGGCCGTCGCCCCCATCGCGAACAAGGTGGTCGGCAAGATCACCGCGGACATCACCAACGTGAACAACGCGGCCGGGGAGAGTGCGCTAGGCGACGTGATCGCCGACGCACAGTTGGCCCGCACAACCGCCGCTGGGGCCCAGATCGCGATCACGAACCCCGGCGGCATCCGGACGGGCCTGACCTACGCCCACTCTACCGGCGGCGAAGCGCCCGGCGACGTCACCTACGCCGAGTCCTTCGCGGTTCAGCCGTTCAACAACCTCGTAGTGACACATACGTTCACAGGACAGCAGATCAAGGATGTGCTGGAGCAGCAGTTCGTCGGTTTCGGCGGACAGACCACCGAGAAGATCCTGCAGGTATCGAAGGGTTTCGCGTTCACCTACGACTCGACCAGGTCAGGCGGTGAACGGATCATGGCTATCACCCTAAATGGCACCCGACTTGATCCGACAGGCCGCTACGAGGTGACCACGAACGACTTTCTCGCCAATGGCGGTGACGGGTTCACCAACCTGACCATGGGCACCGGTCGGGTCACCGCACCGGGCTTCGACATGGACGCGCTCACGACGTACCTCGGTGGCGCGGCGTCCCCGGTGGCGCCCGGTCCAACGAACCGCATCACCAAAGCAGCCTGACTATGGCCGTCGTGGCCGGCATGAACGGCCTTACCCCAAGCTATGCATGACGTTCCGGTGAAGTTTTCCGCCGGCGTCCGCAGCGACAGCACAGTGAAGTGACGCTGTCAGGCCCACGCTCACCCGCCACGCCACACCGTCGACGGTGAAAAGTCTGTTGTCTACGTGATCTTGTTCGACCTGGGGGGTCGAAGGGGCTGACGAGCCGTTCCGCAGACGGCGAACGCCCACCCGACCGCAGCAGCGGAAGCCTGGCCAGCAGGCCGAGGGCCCCCCATGGGCTTCATCGCGCTCCGGCTGCAGCCGAGCCGTCAACTACGTCAACTGGCGATTCTCCAACCGAGGCAGATCCGCCAAGCCGGGCGATGGCCCACATTCAACGACACAACACCGCCCGCGGTACCGTCCGCTGGGAGAGGTGCGTTGGCGCGACGACGCCGAAGGCGGCACGCCGTTGCACCGGCAGAAGTCGTTCCGCCGGCCGGCGAGACGGGGGCGCGTTCAAGACACGCCACCGAGGTGGACAGCCAGGACGGGCAGATGCCCGACTACGACGTGGCCGCCACCCTGCCACTCCATCGAGCCACCCGCCACACTCCGCTCTCGGAGAGCCGGTGTCGCCAGCGGTAGGCTGGGTGATCTTCCGATTCGATACGGTCGTCCGGCTCATGGGTCGACGCTCGGGCGAGTGGGGCAGCCGTGTCGCTGGCGCCAGGCTGTGATCGCCGTGGTGGGGCTGAGCTGGCCGCCGGCGCGCCAGGATTCCAGATACGGCCACGGGTACAGCGCGCCACGCCGGTTCCACCAGTCCGTGGTGCCTG
>JADGOX010000160.1 GCA_017882745.1 Mycobacteriaceae bacterium
GAATCGCCGGTGAGGACGCCCTCGCCGTGCGCGACCAGCCAGTCGTAGAGCTCGCGCTGCTGGGCCATGGTGGGGTGCAGCTCGTTCCACACGTCAGCTCCACGGCCGGCGGGGCGCAGACGGGTCAGCCGCAGGGTTGCGCCGAAGTGGTCGGCCAGCGCCTTGAACTCGTCGAGCTGGCTGACGTTGTGCCGGGTGACCACCACGGAGATCTTGGCGTCACGGAAACCGGCGTCGGCCAGGTTCTGCAGGGCCCGGCAGGCCATGTCGAAGGAACCGGCCCCGCGAACGGCGTCGTTGACCTCGGCGGTGGCACCGTCCAAGGAGATCTGCACGTCCACGTAGTCGCTTCCGGAGATACGTTCCGCGACCGCCTTGTCGATCTTGACGCCGTTGGTGGAGAACTTGACGCCCACCTGGTGCGCGGTGGCGTAGTCCACCAGCTCCCAGAAGTCGGACCGGACCGTGGGCTCGCCGCCGCCGATGTTCACGTAGAACACCTGCATGCGCTGCAGCTCGTCGATGACGGCCTTGCACTGCTCGGTACTCAGCTCCCGCGGATCGCGCTTGCCCGAGGAGGAAAGGCAGTGCACGCAGGCCAGGTTGCAGGCGTAGGTGAGTTCCCAGGTAAGGCAGATTGGGGCGTCGAGGCCGAGCTCGAACTGGTCGATCAGCCGACCGACCTTGGCCGGAGCGACCGGAGTTGTCGCCGGGGCGAGCGGAGCGACGGGAGTTGTCGCCGGGGCGAGCGGAGCGACGGGAGTTGTCGCCGATGAGCTGTCCAGAACTGCGGTCATGCGGCGTCTCTCCTGATGATCATGTTGGAGCCGGCGAGAGTGGCCAGGGCTTCGGCGTAGGCAGGCATGGAGGCCTCGGCCACGCCGGCTGCCGCGCACGCGGACCGTGCATCGGCATGCTGGTCCAGCGACTGCACGATGCCGACGACCGTCCGGTTCTTCAGGAACGACAGCCTGCGGGTACCGAAGTGGTACAGCAGCGCCCCGAACGGCTCGGGGCGGACGGCCACCTTCGGGTGCACCTGCCACGCACCCTCCAGCACTGCCGCGCAATCAAGCTCGGCCTCAACGAGGGGCATGCTCAGTACACGCCGCACATGCCGTCGATGGAGACCTCCTCGACGAGGGTCTCCTCGACCATGGGCTCGGTGGCGGCCTGGGGGGTGTTCTGCTCAGCCATGGGAATCTCCTTGGGTCGGTTCGATCACTGCAGTGCTGTGACTGGCACCATAATGGCACCGAGTGCCTAAGGGAAGAGGTGACCCCCGTGCAGACGCAAGAACAGCCCATTCGGTCAGGTCGCCGCCCGTCCACGACCCGGGCCTCCATCAGCCGGATCGCATTGTCCCTGTTTGCAGCCAAAGGCTTCGACGAGACCAGCGTGGAGGAGATCGCCGCGGCCGCCGGCATCTCCCGGCGCACTCTCTTTCGCTACTTCCCGTCCAAGAACGACATCCCCTGGGGCGACTTCGACGCCGAGCTCACCCGGATGCGCGGTTTCCTGGCGGGTCTGGACCCGAACACTGCTCTCGCGGATGAGCTGGGCTTGGCGTTGGCAGACTTCAACACCTTTCCCGCCGAGGAAGCACCCTGGCATCGGCAGCGGATGGCCTTGGTGTTCGGAGTACCTACCCTGCAAGCGCATTCGGCACTGAAGTACGCAGGTTGGCGCCGGGTGGTCGCCGAGCACGCCGCCGAGCGGCTGGGGCTCGCGCCCGATGACCACCTCCCCCGCTCGATCGCGTGGATGTCCCTCGGAGTGGCCCTCGCGGCGTACGAGCAGTGGCTCACGGACGAGACCTCGGACCTGCTGGGGCTGTTGCGTTCCGGTTCGGTCCTGCTGGCCAACGGCCTGCGCCCAGCGGATCACCGTGCGCATTGACAGGATCGCGACATGAGGCGCACCCGCCGGACACTAGCGAAGGAGCACACATGCCTACTCGTACCGCCCGCACCGCATGGAACGGCACACTGCAAGATGGATCCGGCGTCGCCGAGGCAGCACATCTTCCCTCTGGGGAGGCGCGACGGCCGCGCGTGCGCCATGGAAGTCCGCACCTGGCCGATCGGGTAGGGGCGTTCCCCGCCTAGCGGCGTGAGCCGCCCACCACCTGCAGGGTTTCCTGTTCCACCCCTGTCGTGACCCAGCTCACGCGTCCTAACGTCGGTTCGCAGCACGCCACCGATGCCGCTTTTCGCGGAAAGGACGCACCATGCAGGTCGACGACCTACTCAAGCCATTCCCCATCAAGGAGTCTCACCCGTTCCCACGCGCCCTGATGGGCCCCGGCGGCCACGAGATGATCGGCCCAGAGGCGATCAAGCTCGGGTTCAAGAAGACACTCGTGATGTCCACGGGCCTGCGGGGCACTGACACTGTGCACAACATCGTCGAGTCGATGCGGTACCACGGCTTAGAAGTGGTGGTGTACGACAAGGTGGAGTCCAACCCGAAGGACTACAACGTGATGGACGCCGTCGCGATGTACTCCGAAGCCAAGTGCGACAGCTTCGTCTCCATCGGCGGCGGTTCCAGCCACGACGCCTGCAAAGGCGCCCGCATCTCGGTGGCGCACGATGGCCGCAACATCAACGAGTTCGAGGGTTTCAACAAGAGCGAGAACCCCAAGAACCCGCCGCACATCGCGGTCTCCACCACAGCAGGTACCGGTTCAGAAACGTCCTGGGCCTACGTCATCACCGACACCACGACCGACCCGGACAACCCGCACAAGTTCGTCGCCTTCGATGACGCCTGCCTCACAAGCCTGGCCATCGACGACCCGGTGATGTACTACACGTGCCCGACCGACTACACCGCACAGTGCGGCTTCGACGTCCTGGCTCACGCCAGCGAACCCTACGTTTCCCGGCTGAACTTCCACCCTTCCCTCGGAAACGCGCTGCACGCGATCAAGCTGACCACGGAGAACCTGCGTGCCGCAGTGTGGAACGGGCAGGACCTGGCCGGCCGCGAGGGGATGATGTACGCGCAGTTCATCGCCGCACAGGCCTTCAACTCCGGTGGTCTGGGTATCGTCCACTCGATCAGCCACGCCGTCAGCGCGTTCTACGACACCCACCACGGGCTCAACAACGCGGTCGCCCTCCCTCGGGTGTGGGCATTCAACATGACCGCCAGCTACTCCAAGTTCGCCGACATCGCCCGGGCCATGGGGATTGACACCCACGGCATGAGCGACGAGCGGGCCGCACACGCGGCGCTGGACGCGGCCATCCAGCTGTTGCGCGACCTGGGCATCCCGGAGAAGTTCACCGACGTCACCCAGGACAGCTACAGCAAGAACCGGCTGGGGAGTGGTCCGACGAAGTTCTACCAGGACTCGCCGACCATCACGGGCGACGACGCGGACATCGATCGCATCACCAACCACGTCCTCGGTGACGCGTGCACCCCAGGCAACCTCAAGGAGTGCACCTTCCAGACGGTGCGTCCCGTGGTGGAGCACTGCATGAACGGTGAGCTCGACGACCTGGTCGGCTGATTCAGCAGTCGACGACGGCCCGGGTGCCAAGCCGACACCCGGGCCACGCCCGTCACACTTCGAGAGGCCCCACAGTGAAGGCTCCGGCTCCCGAGATCGTCCCCGACTTTGCTTCCGTCACCGAGGTGATTACCCGCTTCGCCGAGCACGGCTACATCGCCGACGACCGCCTGGCCACCACCGTCTTCCTGCAGACCCGACTCGAGAAGCCTGTCCTGCTGGAAGGCCCCGCCGGCGTCGGCAAGACCGAGCTGGCCAAGACGCTCGCGCTCGCAACCGGCCGCAAGCTGCTGCGCCTGCAGTGCTACGAGGGCCAGGACGAGACGAAGGCACTCTACGAGTGGGACTACGGCAAACAGCTGCTGTACACCCAGGTCCTCAAGGAGAAGATCGGGCAGCTGGTGGCCGACGCGGCGACCCTCGGCGAGGCCGTCGACCGCATCGCCGCCCAGGAGAGCGTGTTCTTCTCCGAGCGCTTCCTGGCGCCGCGTCCGCTGCTGGATGCCATCCGCTCCGAGCAGCCGGTGGTACTGCTGATCGACGAGGTCGACCGCGCCGACGAGGCGCTGGAAGCAGTACTTCTGGAGCTCCTCGGCGAGAATCAGGTCTCCGTCCCCGAGCTTGGAACGTTCACTGCCACCACGCCCCCCTACGTGGTGCTGACCTCGAACAACACCCGCGACCTGTCTGCCGCTCTCAAACGCCGCTGCCTGCACAGCTTCCTCGACTATCCCACTGCCGAGCGCGAGTTGGAGATCGTCCGCACCAAGGACACCGGCTTGGCCGAGTCGCTGGCCGAGCAGCTGGTGAAGGTGGTGCGCGGGCTGCGCGATCTCGACCTCCGCAAGTCTCCCAGCATTTCCGAAACCATCGACTGGGCGCGCACCCTGGCCGTCCTCGGCGCAAGTGAGCTGACGGCGAAGCTCTTGAGCGACACCGTGTCCGTAGTGGTGAAGTACGACAAAGACGTCAGCAAAGCCGTCGAAGCGCTGCCCAAGCTGATCGACCCCAACGCCGAGATCGCCGAACCGGAACACGGACACGGACACGGACACGGGCACGGGCACGTGGCTGTTTCCCTCGCCGAGGAGGATGACTCCGGACCGGACGGCAAGGCGATCAGGGTGGCCAAGGACGCTCCTGGCAGACATGGCGAAAACTATGGCGGACCGACCTCGGTGACGCCCACCCCAGTGCAGACGGTGTCTTCCAGCCAGGGCAGCCGGTCTTTCGCCAAGGGCTTCGGCAAGAACCGGCGGCCCGGGAAGATCGGCTGAGCCGTGGAGCAGAGCCTGCACCGCTTCGTCCGACTGTTGCGTCTACGTGGACTGCGTATCTCCGTACCGGAGATGCTCGACGCCATGAATGCCGCCGCCCTGCCCGGCGTACTCACCGACCGCGCTCTGCTCCGCGAGGTGCTGCGGGTGTCGTTGGTGAAGTCCCGCGAGGACGACCCGGCGTTCAGCGAGGTGTTCGAGCTCTTCTTCTCACTGGTGCGGGTGCAGCCAGAGGACGGCAGGCACGGGCATGGGCACGGCCACGACGACCTGTCAGACACCGGCCAGCTCGAGTCGTTCACACTGTCTGAGGAGCCTGGGCAGCTGCCACAGCAGGGACACGAGCACGGGGCGCCGTCGGACATTCGCGAGTACTTCGACCCAGATGATCTTGCGACGCAGTACAACCTGCACCAGGAGGCCAACAAGATCGACCTGGCCTCGATGACCGACGAGATCGTGTTCAGCCAAGATGCCGTGTCGGAGATCGGCGAGAACCACCGTGTGCAGATCGAGACCGACCGGCTGCACGGGGCAGGAGCACCAGGCACCCTGTCCACCGCTTCCGGAACCCGGGTGGACGCCGACCTGTCCATCGCGGAGCAAGACGCGCTGTTCGGCTGGCTCGACAACCTTCCTGAGGACGTTCAGGGCGACGCGACCGACGACGCCAACGCCTTGCGTCAACGTATCGCCGGAGTGCTCGCCAACCTCCCCGCAGCCCTGAAGAAGCATCTCGAGTCCCTGTTGGCCCTGGAGAACCGTGTGGTCGAGGGCCGCGCGGAGGCGGTAGCGAAGGTCGACCACGTCGGCGAGCGCGAGCGAGCCGAGCTGGAGGAGACCCTGCGGCGGCTCACCCAGAGCCTGCACGGTGCGCTCACCCACCGCCGCAAGGCGGGGGCCCGGGGGCGGGTCGACTCCGGCCGGACGATGCGTCGCAACATGCGCTACGACGGAGTGCCGTTCCGTCCGGTGACCGTGCAACGCAGCGAGGACAAGCCACGGCTGGTGCTGCTCACCGACGTCAGCCTCTCGGTGCGGGCCACCGCACGGTTCACCCTGCACCTGGCGCACGGCCTGCAGGACCTCGTCAGCCAGGTACGCAGCTTCGTCTTCGTCTCCGAGCTGATCGAGGTCACCGACCTGTTCTCCGACTACTCGGTGGAGCACGCGCTGGGCCTCGTGTTCGGCGGCGACGTGCTGGACGTCGACGCCAACTCCGACCACGGCGCGGCGTTCGGCCAGTTCCTGGAGGAGTACGGCAACGCCGTGAGTAGACGGACGACGGTGCTGGTGCTCGCAGACGGTCGCAGCAACGGGCTCGACCCCAACGTCGAGGCGTTCGCGGAGATCACTCGGCGGGCGCGGGAGACGATCTGGCTCACCCCTGAACCGCGCTACTCCTGGGGCCTGGGATCCTGCGACCTGCCGCTGTATGCGGAGTACTGCCAACGGGTGCGTGTGGTTCGCGATCTCACCGGGCTGACCAGCACGGCGGATGCGCTGGCCACGGAGCAGGTCGGTCGATGATCGTCCAAGCACTGCCAGTCCCCTTCGACGGTGCGGTGCTCGACCCCCTTGCCCCACCAAGCGCCGCCCAGGCCTGGGAGCACGCGGGCGTGGATGTTCGCCGGGTCGCCGGGCCCCGCCGCCCCCGGGTGCTGCGCCAGGGCGGACGCCTCCTGGTGCTCCACTGCCTGCGTTCGAGCGAACTCGACGAGCGGCTGGTGCCGGTGGTTGCCGCACAGGTCCAGGACGTGGCCGAGCTGGGCGCCGTGCTCACCGGCTTGGTGCTCTCGACAGTGGCGGACCCACTCGAGGCATGGGCCTGCTACTACCGGCAGAGCCTGGCTCAGCTCCGTATCGGGGCCACCGAGCTGGCGCCGATCCACACGCACGCCGCCGGTTTGGTCCGCGGCGTGCGTGTGCTCGACCTCGGCTCCTGCTTCGGGTTCCTCGCCCTGCGGCTCGCCGAGGACAGCACCGACGTGATTGCCTCCGACGTCTCCGCGGGCACGATGCGGCTGCTGGGCGCGATCGCCGCCGAGCTCAGCATCCCGGTGCGCACCCTCACCTGCGATGCAAGCCGGGTGCCGCTGCTCGACCGCTGCGTCGACACCGTAACCGCCGTACACCTGCTGGAGCATCTCGACATCGAGCACGGGCGGGCGGTGGTCGCCGAGGCGCTACGCCTCGCGGACCGCCGCGTCGTGCTGGCCGTGCCCTACGAGCAGACTCCGAACCAGGCCTACGGCCATGTTCGGACGTTTACCCTGGCGCACCTGCAGGAACTCGGCGAGGATGCCGGGCCCGACTGGTCCGTCGACGTCCACGATCACCACGGGGGCTGGGCCGTGCTCGACCGCAACCAGTCCCTCAGATGAGGCCGCTCTTGCTCGCCGCGTACACAGCCTCAGCGCGACGGGAGACCGCGAGCTTGCGCATGATGTTGCTGACGTGAAACTTCACCGTCGTGGCCGAGATGAACAACCGCACGCCAATGTCCTTGTTCGACAGTCCCCCGGCCAGTAGCCGCAGCACGTCCAGCTCGCGATCTGTCAATCGCTCCCGGTGAGCGCTTTGACCGTTGAGGGTGCGTACCACCGCCGCGGCACTGCGCGCATCGAACGCGCTGTCGCCGCCGGCCACGGCGCGGATCGCCCGCACCAGCTCGGTGGTGTCGACGTCCTTCACCACGTAGCCGCGGGCACCGGCATGCACCGCTTCCACCACGAGGTGCTCGTCCAAGAAGGTGGTGAGCACCAGCAGTCCGATACTCGGATGGGCACGGGACAACGCCGCGCACAGGGCCAGGCCCTCATAGTCCGAGCGGGCAGAGAGCTTGAGGTCGAGCAGCACCACATCCGGCCGCTCGTAGTCCACAACTCGGACCGCTTCCTCCAGAGCGGACGCTTCGCCGACGACCCGTAGGTCCGGCTCTCGTTCGAGCACCGAACGCAGACCCTCCCGCAACATCGCGTGGTCATCGACCAGCACTAGCCGCACCATGTCGACCCGAACACCGGGGGCGCCAGGAGGGGACAGGGTTCGCAGGCGTTCGTCAGGCACTATCGGGCTCCCTACCTTCGTCAAGCTCGGCGAGCGGCAGTAGCACCGCCACCCGGATCCCGCCGAGCCGCGCTCGTCGAACCTGGAACGAACCGCCCATCTCCCTGGTCCGTGCCTGCATGTTGGCGAGCCCGCGGTGGTGGCCGTCCACGTCCTCTGCGACAGCCAGTCTGAGGACTCGCCGCAGCTCGGCGGGATCACCGGTGCCGTCGTCGGCAACCGACAGCATCACCTCGCCCACGCGGTAGGACAAACGAAGCACCGCCATGGAGGCATTGGCGTGGACGGCCGTGTTGAATAGGGCTTCGCCGGCGATCCGGAACAGCGCGTGCTCCACGTCGGGGCTCAGTTCGCACGGTTGACCTTCGATGCGCAGAAGCACCTGCAAGTCGTCTGGCATGTGGACGGTGCCGAGCTGTTCCAACGCTTCCGGCAGAGAGGAGCGCCCGGAGTCAGCGTCGTGGTTGAGCGCATAGATCGCGGAGCGCAGCTGCTCCACCGCTCGACGGGTGAGGTCTTTCGCCATCTCCAGGCGCTGCATCAGCTCCGGGCTCGCGAGCTCGGAGGGGCCCAGCTCGCTGCGGCACACCTCAATCTGCATTCCGGCTGAAAGCACGCACTGGGTGACGCTGTCATGCAGCTCTCGTGAGATTCGGTGCCTCTCGGAGTCGAGCACCTCCCTGCGGTGAGCCGCACCGAGCTGCCGCTGGGTGGCCTCCAGCTCCACATTGCGCAACGCAAGCTCACGTGCATGCCTGCTGGACTGCTCGTAGGAGCTTTCCGCGCGAACGAGAAGTCCTTGGCTGCGCTGGAAAAGCGCGGAGTTCTGCAAGGCCACCGCCGTCTGGTTGGCCAGGATCCGCAACACCGAGCTGTCGGTAGCGTCGATGTTGCGCCGGGCAGGGGTCCATGCGACGAAGGCGCCCACCACGCCGCCACCGAGCTCGATGGGCACGTGCGTGTGGTGCTCCAAGCCCTCGGCCCCCTCATGCGGGACCAGGTGGCCCGCTCGCATGCTCTGCAGGTGTCCCAACACCTCCTCAGGGAGCGGTGCCCCTGGATCCTCAGCCGACTGCGGCGTGCCGTCCGGGCCGAGGACCAGCTGACGTGGATGCGCCTCCGGGAGTGTGCCGTCGACCAACGCGAACAACACCCATTCGGCGCTGAGGTGCTGCGCAGCGGCCTCCACCACCCCCAGCACCAGCGTCTCGGGGCCCTCTACGGTGCGGACCAAGGCCCGCGAGATCGTGTCCAGGGCATCCAGCACCCGCTCCAGACGCTCGGCTGCTCCCCGGTACTGCCGGTAGAACGTGCCCTTCCCCGAGCGGACCCCCGTGAGTGCTTCCAGGTCGGGCCTGCGGCGGGCACCCAGACCCGCCATGTTTCCCGCCCCCGCCTTGCCCACCGCTACATCGCCGATCGGAACAGCTCGACCAGCTGAGCATGGCTCGCAGAGCGCGGATTCGTCGACAGGCAGGCGTCGGCGAGGGTGAACTCGGCCAGGCGTGAAAGGTCCGACTCGCTCACACCGAGCTCTGCGAGACCACGCGGCAAGCCGACCTCCGTGGCCAGCCGCTCCACCGCCTCGGCCACGGCCAAGCCCGCTTCCTCCGCCGGCCCGTGTGCCTCCGGCAGGCCGAGGCAGCTCGCGATCTGCACGAAGGGGCGCGGGTCCTCACCGGCGTTGAAGCGGATGACGTGCGGCAGCAGGATCCCGTTGATCACTCCATGCGGAAGGTCGAGCATCCCTCCAACCTGGTGGCTCATGGCGTGTGCCGCACCGAGAATGGCATTGGTGAAGGCCAACCCGCCTTCCAGGCTGGCCTGAGCCATCAGGGTTCGGGCTGGAGTGTCGCCCGGGCTGTCGATCGTCTGCACCAGGTTGCGGGCCACCAGCGACACCGCACGCAATGCGTGGTGGTCGGTGAGCGGGTTGTGCGCCAGAGAGACGAAGGCCTCGATGCCATGGGTGAAGGCGTCCAGGCCGGTGGCTGCGTTGAGCCACTCGGGCATGGTGGTGAGCAGCCGAGGGTCGATCACAGTAACGTCGGGCACCAACGCGCGACCGATGATGGTGACCTTGGTGCCACGGGTGGTGTCGGTGACGATGCAGAACTGGGAGACGTCGGCTCCGGTACCGGAGGTGGACGGCACCATGACCATGGGCGGGACCGGCTCGGAGACCCGATCCACACCCTCGTAGTCAAGGATGTGGCCACCGTTGGAGGCGAGGATCGCGATGCCCTTTGTCGCGTCGATCACCGAACCGCCACCGAGCGCAATGAGTACGTCGCACCCGCGGGAGGCGTAGACCTCATGGCCGGCTGCGATCTCATGCTCCTTGGGGTTGGGTGTGAGCCCGCTCCACACCACCGTCTCGAGCCCTGCGTCGGCGAGGTAACCCCTCAGCTCAGCCACCCACCCCGCTTCGATCAGGCCTGGGTCGGTCACCAGCAACGGACGCAGGCCACCGAGCCGTCGAGCGGAGTGCGCCGCCTCGACCAAGGCGTGCAGACCGAACACGATCTCCGGCGCGTGGAACTTGGATACTCGGCCGTCCGGGCTGTCGAGGCTTGCTCCGGCAGGTGCCGAGGAGAGATGCGTCAGTACCACTGTCGACCTCTCCCGACCTCTCGGCTGGCCATCACTTCGTGTGACCCAGGTTACACAGCGGCGTCCTGCTCCGCCCGGCCGGTAGGTTCTTTCAGCGGGCACTGCCCGGCGAGATCATTCCGCGTACGGGCTCGACCGAGTCGCAGGGGAAACCGCCGCGCGTCGCGTGCTCGGAGATCAAGGCCGGCTCGGTGGCGTCGTAGACGCCGTACAGCTTGTCGGCGGTGACGCAACTCCGCACCCAGCAACCCCCACACACCCGCGCTCGGGACAGCCTGACCCCTGCCCATTCGGGTAAGACCAGTAGCTCAGTCGTGGTGGTGGATGGCACCGCTCATCTCGGTCAGCCGTCGCCCGTCCCCGCCCCACCGGCCCGCGATGATCTCCGCCGCGATCGACACGGCGGTCTCCTCTGGCGTCCGCGCCCCGATGTTGAGCCCGATGGGGCTGTGCAACCTGGAGAGCTGTTCGTCAGTGACCCCCCGCTCCCGCAGCCGCGCTTCCCGGTCGTCGTGGGTGCGCCGTGAGCCCATCGCCCCGACGTAAGCGGGCCGCTGCTTCCACCCCTCGTCGGCGAGCGCCACCTCGAGCAGGGGCACATCGAACTTCGGGTCGTGCGTCAGCACGGCGAGAACCGTCCGCTCGTCCAAGCGTCCAGCATCACGTTCGGCGAGCAGATAGCGATGCGGCCACTCGACCACCACCTCGTCTGCGTCAGGGAACCGCTGCGGGGTGGCGAACAGCGCACGGGCATCGCACACCGTCACGTGGTAGCCGAGAAATGCGCCCACCCGAGCAGCGGCGGAGGCGAAGTCGATCGCACCGAACACCAGCATCCGGGCCGGCGGCGCATACGAGGACACGAACACCTGCATCCCGTCGCCGAGCCGTTCACCGTCGGGGCCGTACTCCAAGGTCCCGTTGCGCCCCGCCGCGAGCAAGCCCCGTGCGTCGTCAGTGGTCGCGGCATCGGCCCGCGGCGAGCCGAGGGTGCCGCTGACGGAGTCGGCGAACAGCACCATGCGCTGTCCGACCCGCGCCGGATCGGGGTGCACCGTGGTGGTGGCCACGGCGACGGGCGTCCCGGACCTGATGGCCTCGGCCACCGCACCCAGCTCGGGGAAGCTCTGCGGGTCGATCCGCTCGACGAACACGTCGAGGATTCCGCCGCAGGTCAAGCCGACGGTGAAGGCGTCATCGTCGGACACCCCGTATCGCTGCAGCACCGGCACGCCGTCGGCCACCACCTGCTGCGCGAGCTCGTACACCGCGCCTTCGACGCAGCCGCCGGAGACGCTGCCGACCACTGCGCCGTCACCGCCGAGCATCATGGAGGCCCCCGCTTGGCGAGGTGAAGACTTCCAGGTTCCCACCACCGTGGCCAGCGCGATCGGTTCGCCCGCGTTCCACCAACGCTCCGCATCGTCCAACACGTCACGCATGCGCCACCACCTCCAGGAGTTCTTCCAGCGCCACCAGCGAATGACCGGACAGCAACTGGTGCAAGTGCGGCAGGGCCGCGACAATTCCCGACTGCACGGGGGCGTACCCGGCGCGGCCGACATGCGGGTTGGACCAGACCACGGCGCGCGCCAGTCGGCTGAGCCGTGCCGACTGCTCGCCGAGCAGTTCCGCACCCCCCCGTTCCCACCCGTCGGAGAAGATGACCACCACCGCTCCGCGGGCCAGCCCGCGTTGTCCCCAGCGGTCGGTGAAGACCTTCAGTGTCTCGCCGAGCCGGGTGCCTCCGGCATAGTCGGGAACAGCCGCGGCGGCGGCGCGCAGTGCGACCTCGGGATCGCGATGGCGCATCGCCCGGGTGAGCCGAGTGAGGCGCGTGCCCAGCGTGAAGGTCTCCACGGACGCCGGTGCCGCACAGGTGAGCACATGCGCGAAGCGCA
>JADGOX010000161.1 GCA_017882745.1 Mycobacteriaceae bacterium
GGCGAGCATCCGGCGACGAGCACGCGCCCCCCACGGAGCAGCATCAGGCGCTCGCACCGCTGCGCCTCGTCCATCACGTGGCTGCTGATGAACAGGGTGGTGCCACCTGCCGCGAGCTCGGCAAACATCGCCCACAGGTCACGGCGAAGCACCGGGTCCACGCCTACCGTCGGCTCATCGAGCACCAGCAGCACCGGATTGCCGAGTAGTGCCGCGGCGAGCGACACCCGGGCGCATTGGCCACCCGAGAGCTCTCGGACCAGCTGGGAAGCCTGTTCGGTCAGGCCGACGTCATCCACCAGCGTATGTATCTGCGAGGCGGCCGCGCCCACCATCGACGCGAAGTAGCGCAGGTTCTCCACGACGGTCAGATCGCCGTACACCGAGGGAGCCTGGGACACGTAGCCGATCTGGCCCCGCAGCGTCGCCGAGCCGGCCGGCTCGCCAAGAACCTGCAGCTGCCCGGAGTAGCGCTGTACGCCGACGAGCGCGCGCATGAGGGTGGATTTTCCGCAGCCGCTCGGCCCCAGCAAGCCGTAGATGGTGCCGGCCGGGACGTCGAAACTGACGTCCCGCAGCACCGCTCGACCACCACGACTGATCGTGAGATCCTGCACCGATATCGCCGAATTCATCATGCACTGAATTCTGTACCTGATGAATCTCTTGGTCAAGGTTCGGTCGAGGTCCGGCTCATCGCTAGCTCAAGCCGAGCAGGGACAGGAGCCAGTTCCACAGCAGCGCGAGGACGGCTCCGAGGTCGAAGGGCGCGGCCACTGGACCCGGAATTGGCACGCCGGCTCCAGCGGCGAAAGTCTGCAGCTGGGCCATCGATCCGTTGAACACATCCTGATCACCCGGGAAGATGCCAGAGTCCGCGTACTGCCAGATCGTTTGGTAGCCCCAACCTGCGGGCATGAGGCCGGGGGTGCTGTTGTAGCTGGCCAGGAACAGCGGGTTGTTCGCGCCAAAGCCGGCGTTGGAGCCGGTGCACTGGTTCCACCAGTTCGCGGTGGAGTAGATGGCCGGAAAGCGGCCGGTGAGAGCCTGCACGGTATTGGAGAAGTCCGCGATCCAGTTCGACATCTGTGTGGTGCTAAGTCCGTAGCAGGTCGCCCCGTAGGGGTTGTACTCAATGTCGAGCAGCGGGGGGAGGGTCCTTCCGTCGGCGGACCAGCCGCCCCCGTTGCGGACGAAATAGCTGGCCTGGGCCGCGCCGCTCGTCGCATTGGGCACCGCGAAGTGATACGCGCCCCGGATCATCCCGACGTTGTAGGAGCCGTCGTACTGCTGACTGAACTGGGGGTTCGTGTAGTTGGTGTTCTCGGTGGCCTTCACGTAGGCAAACCGTGCACCGTTGTTCCAGGCGGCGCTCCAGTTGATGTTGCTCTGCCAGTTACTGACGTCCATCCCCTGGGGCCCCGTACCGACCGCCGCCGGACGAACCGTCCCCGCCGGCGATCCGGCAGCCAGGGCGCCTTCCGGCTCGTTCGCCCGAATGGTCGAGCCCATGAAGTGGGCGTCGCCATCGCTGGGAGTGGAGTTGACGGGAAGCGCGGGCTGCGCAGTGGGCACGCTCGCCCAACCCGTCCCGGCGCCCGCGCCGAGGCCGGTGACAATCACAGTGAGACCGGCAATGAGCAAGGCGGATCTCTGGTATCCGGCCCGAACGCGACTCTGGCGCATGGCGGCGACACTTTCGGTAGAGGAATCCATCATGTGTGGGGCACCGACACAGCAAGACGCTGCATCCTCAACTGCGTTTCGATCCATTCGCACCACTGCACACCTCGGAAGCTTCAGCGCTTCTCGAGTGATGGCGTGACCCAAAGAACCCAGGCACACTCAAGCACACAATTACTCTACGCAACAGTCCCATGACCCTCGGTGATCCCCACGAGGCGGCGCCGCTGCGCACGGCCAGGACGATCACGAGCACCAGAAACCACTCGGCGGCAATGACTTCCGGCCGCCGGATGAGGCCTACCCCATGGTCTTGGAGCCGTCCAGGGACTCTCGGATGATGTCGGCGTGGCCGGCGTGCTGGGCTGTCTCAGCGATGACGTGCAGCAGGACTCGGCGTACGGACCAGCGGGCGCCAGGCTCGAACCAGGGCGCTTCCGGCAGTGGGCGCGAACTGTCCAGATCCGGCAGAGTCGCCACGAGTCTGTCGGTATTGCCTGCCACCTCGCAGTACTGCGCCAGCAGCCCCGCCAGGGTCTCGCCGGGCAGCATCCCGAACTCCTTCTCACGGTCGTCCACGGTCGAGTCGGCCCCGCCACCCAGGGCGTCTGGCTCGCCGAGAACGAAGTTCATCCAGGCCCGCTCCGTACCCGCGACGTGCTTGATCAGGCCGCCGAGGCACAACTCGCTCGCAGTGGGGCGCTGGACAGCCTGGCTGTCGGTCAGGTCGCGGACCGTGAAGCGGAGGAAGTTCCGGTGCGTGGCCAAGGTTTCCAGCAGGTGGGCGCGCTCGCCGGTGATGCCGTCTGTCGGGGTCATTGTCTCCACCTTCCAAGAAGTCAGCATGGGTGTCCTACTCGGATCACGGTATGGCCGAGGGCCGACAACTTCTGTGGTCCGATGACGTTGAGCAGAGCTAGCGCCTCGGCATCACCGGCAGCTTCGTCGACACGTGCGGCACCGTCCCCAGGTGACCGGGTGCGGTCGTCGATGACCCGAGGAAGCTCGTTCCACGCTGACGAGGGCTGATGCTCTACCTTTGCCCTACGGACCGACGCGCCCGCAACGACAACCGACCCCGCTCGTCCCGAAAGCCCAGGCGAAAGGTTCACCATGGAGAAGCGATCACTGACCGCACTGGCCCGCGAGGAACTTCAGAAGGCACTCGCCGGGTCCAGCGGCCGTAGCGCGCACACCGTGTTCGGCGGTCACACCCACACGCTCCGGCAGACCCTCGTCGCCTTGCGGTCCGGCAGCGAACTCGCCGAGCACGAAAGCTCGGGCGACGCGACAGTGCACGTACTCCAGGGCAGGGTCAAGCTCAATGCTGGCGACGACTCCTGGGAGGGTCTGGCCGGAGATCTGTTGACGATTCCGCCGATGCGTCACTCTCTGGACGCCCTCACCGACGCCGTCGTGTTGCTCACTGTCTCCCAGCAACGCTGAGACCGACTCAGGCCCAGGCCGGCAGCGTCACAACCCCAGCTGATACCCGCCCTATCGGGTCGAGAGGAGGAAGGGAACGTACTGCTCGGCGGCGGTCAGGGAGCCGTGGTGACCGATCAAGCGGGACTCCAGCGGCTCGACGACGCTGCGGACGATCCCCGTGGTGCCACGCGCAGCGACGACCAGGTCGCCGATGCGAGGCAGCACGCGCTCGCTGACCTCGGGCCCAAACCATTCTGCGGTTACCGCTTCCGCGCGGGTGAGCACCCAGGCCCGGTCGCCGAGGACCTCCCGCCAGGCGGTCAGCACCGCAGCTTGCGCACCGGGAAGGGTGTACACGTGGCGCACACGGACCTCACCGCCGAGCAGGCGCACCCCGGTCTGGAGATCAGGCTCGTGATCGGCGTCGACCCGGTCCCCGAGCTCCACCATTCCGTGGTCGGCGATGACGGCCAGCGCACAACCCGGCGTCAGGCCTTCGGCGATCGAGGCGGCGAGGCTGTCGACGTGCCTGAGCTGCAGCCGCCACGCCAGCGAGCCCGGCCCGCGGGCGTGGCCCATGAGGTCCAGATCGCCGTGGTAGACGTAGCAGAACGCCCGTTGCCCGGTTCCGAGTGCGGACAAGGCCGTCGCCGCGAGGTCACCCAAGGCGTACGTGCCGCGGAAGCGCCCGCCACGCAGCACGGCACGGGTGAGGCCCGAGCTCCGCTGGATGGCGGGCGCTGCGACCGTGACCTCGACCCCCGCGTCCGTGGCTCGCTCCAGCGCCGTGCGCAGCGGCTGGACCGCTTCGGGTACGAATCTGTCCGAGAGGTCCCCCGGCTCGACCACGCCGTGTTCACGCCAGGTGAGCGCGTTGAGCAGGCAGTCTCCGTGCGGGGGAGCAAAGGCGTAGCCGACGATGCCGTGCTGCCCAGGCGGGAGACCGGTACCCAAGGAAGCGATGGACGTCGCCGTCGTCGCCGGGAAACCGGCAGTCAGCGGACGTGCGCCAACCGCGAGTGAGGCCAGGAACGGCGCGTCGGCCGCGTGCTCCTGCAGCAGCTCCCACCCGAGCCCGTCGACCAGCAACAGGCAGACGCCGCGAAGCTCGGGCACCTCCAGCGGATTGGCGAACCCCTGCACCCCCAGACCGGACATCAACGAGGGCACCACGTCCGCCAGTGATCGCCGGCCATACATCGGCAGCAGCGGCGTCTCCCCCATCACCGGCCTCGGCTACTTCGCGTCAACGAGCGAACGCAGCACGTACTGCAAGATCCCCCCGTGGGCGTAGTACGCCGCTTCCGCGGGGGTATCGATCCGCACCGTCGCCGTGAACTCCCGCGTGCGACCGTCGGATTCAGCACCGGCGGATTCGACGCGGACAGTGACCTCGCGGGGCACCGGATCGGCGCCTTGCAGGCCGAGGATCGAAAACTGCTCCTCGCCCGTCAGCCCGAGACGCTCCGCCGTCTCACCGGACGCGAACTGCAAGGGCAGTACGCCCATGCCGATCAGGTTGGAGCGGTGGATCCGCTCGAACGACACCGCCAGTACGGCCTTCACGCCAAGCAGCAAGGTGCCCTTGGCCGCCCAGTCCCGCGAGGAGCCGGAGCCGTACTCCGCGCCGGCCAGGACGACCAGGGGAACGTTCTCCTCGGCGTATCTGCTGGCCGCCTCGTAGATGCTCATCTGCTCACCGCCGGGCAGGTGCCGGGTGAACGCACCCTCCACTCCCGGCACGAGCTGGTTTCGCAGCCGGACGTTGGCGAAGGTCCCCCGGATCATCACCTCGTGATTGCCGCGTCGGGACCCGTAGGAGTTGAAGTCGGCCCGCTCCACGCCATGGCCGAGGAGGTACTTTCCGGCGGGGGAGCTGCTCTTGATCGCACCGGCCGGGGAGATGTGGTCGGTGGTTACCGAGTCACCCAGCACCGCCAGCACCCGTGCGCCCGTGATGTCACGCAGCGGTTCCGGCTCGCGTGGCATCCCGTCGAAGTAGGAGGGCCGACGCACGTAGGTGGAGCCCTCGTCCCAGGCGAACATGTCGCCGTCCGGCACCTCGAGGCTGCGCCAGTTCTCGTCCCCTGCGTACACATCCGCGTACCCGGCAGCGAACATCTCAGCCTGCACGCACTCCCCGACCACCTGGGCGATTTCCTGGCTGGTCGGCCAGATGTCGCGCAGGTACACCGGCCGACCCTCGGCGTCGTGACCGAGCGGATCGTTCAGCAGGTCGGCGTGCAGGGTGCCCGCCAAGGCATAAGCGACCACCAGCGGCGGTGAGGCCAGGAAGTTCATCGTGACCTCGGGGTGGATACGGCCCTCGAAGTTGCGGTTGCCCGAGAGCACCGAGCACGCCGTCAGGTCGTTCTCGGTCACGGCAGCACTCACTTCCGGGATGAGGGGACCCGAGTTGCCGATGCAGGTGGTACAGCCGTAGCCGACGAGATCGAAGCCGAGCTTCTCCAGGTAGGGAGTGAGCCCCGCCCGGTTGTAGTAGTCGGTGACTACCCGCGAGCCCGGGGCCAGCGAGGTCTTCACCCACGGCTTGGACGCCAGCCCGCGCTCCACGGCCTTCTTCGCCAGCAGCCCGGCGCCGATCATGACCGAGGGGTTGGAGGTGTTGGTGCAGGAGGTGATCGCGGCAATCACCACGTGCCCGTGGTCAACGGTGGTGGGTGTGCCGTCGGCCAGGGTGATGCCCACCGGCTTCGACGGCCATGTGTGGGCGCCGCCGCAGGCGCAGGATGGATGCGGCTCGTCGCCGACGTGATTGAGGTCGACCGCCACCGGGTCGCTCGCGGGGAAAGACTCCCCGGAGGCCTCGTCCAGTCCGGCCGACTGTGTTCCGGTGGCGTCTCCCTCGGACAGCAGCGAGCGCACGGCGTGCTGCGCGGTGGCCAGGGGGATGCGGTCCTGGGGACGCTTCGGCCCCGCGATCGATGGCTCCACTGTGGACAGGTCGAGTTCGACGGTCTGGCTGTAGACCGGCTCATGGTCGGGGTCGTGCCACATCCCCTGTGCCTTCGCGTATGCCTCGACAAGCCGAACCTGCTTATCGGTGCGCCCGGTCATCCGCAAGTAGCTCAGGGTCTCCGCGTCGACGGGGAAGATGGCGCAGGTTGACCCGTACTCGGGGCTCATGTTGCCCAGCGTGGCCCGGTTGGCCAGCGGGATGCTCGCGACTCCCGGTCCGTAGAACTCCACGAACTTGCCGACCACACCGGTCTTCCGCAGCAACTCGGCGACGGTGAGCACCAGGTCGGTGGCGGTGGTGCCCTCAGGCAGCGCGCCCGTCAGCTTGAGGCCGACGACCTGCGGGATCAGCATGCTCATCGGCTGCCCGAGCATGGCAGCCTCCGCCTCGATACCACCGACGCCCCAGCCCAGGACGCCGAGCCCGTTGACCATCGGGGTGTGCGAGTCGGTGCCCACCAGCGTGTCCGGGTAGGCAAGCACGCCGTCCGGTCCGTCTTTGGTGAACACGACGCGGGCAAGGTACTCGAGGTTCACCTGGTGACAGATCCCGGTGTCCGGCGGCACCACCTGGAAGTCGTCGAACGCCTGCTGCGCCCACCGCAACAGCTGGTATCGCTCCTGGTTGCGGGAGAACTCCAGTCCGGCGTTGGCCTGGAAGGCGTCCCGACGGCCGAACACGTCGGCGATCACCGAGTGGTCGATCACCAGCTCCACCGGCACGAGCGGGTTGATCTTGCCGGGGTCGCCGCCGAGCGCGGCCATGGCGTCACGCATCGCGACCAGGTCGACCACACACGGCACGCCGGTGAAGTCCTGCAACAGCACCCGGGCGGGGGTGAACCCGATCTCCGTGCCGTGCTCGGCTTCCGGGTCCCACGCGGCGAGGGCGCTGACCTGTTCGGCGGTGATGAGGACACCGTCCTCGTTGCGCAGCAGGTTCTCCAGCAACACCTTCAGGCTGTAGGGCAAACGCCCCGAGCCCGCGATCTTGTCCAGTCGGAAGATCTGGTAGCGGTCGTCACCGACAGTGAGCCAGTCACGGGCATCAAAGCTGTTCATGGACATAGTTGCCTCCATGTCTCTCGACCCTAGACCCGGCGCGTGCCCTTGTCCCTGAGTTCACAAAGCGCTCGGCACATCCGTCGAAGGTCTCGGCCCCACTCAGAAGTTGAACCACAGCCTGAGCAGTCCGAACAGCCAGAGCAGCCACGCCCACCAGTCCATGACGACCGGCGGAGTGGGGGCGCTGGGGGTGTTCGCCCGTTGCTGAACCGTGGTGTAGGCGGGCTTGGCCGACCAGTCGGTGCGGACCAGGCCGAAGTTCTGCTCGGGGTCGGTGCTGCCGGTCCTGGTGTCGCGGATGTTGTAGACGAACACCGGACCGGTGAAGCCCAGGCTTGGGAAGTAGCTCAGGCCGTCGGCGATGATGTTCGCTTGCTGCTGCTCGCTCACGTTCGGGGCACCGAGCCCGGTGGGGGCACCGAAGCCGGTGAGCCAGACCTTCTTCACACCGTCACCGTTGTTGACC
>JADGOX010000162.1 GCA_017882745.1 Mycobacteriaceae bacterium
GAGGTACACCAGCACCGATGCCCACAACGTCCTGGAGGAGAGGTTCGAGGTCTTCATGGTGGGGATGACCGCGCGGCGAGGGCACCGCCCCCGGCCGCCTCCGAGCAGCGCGCCTCGCGAGCTGTTCATTTGAGGTTGTCCGGAATCGTCGAGATGTTCTTGTGAATCTTCGGACCGCCCAGTGAGCTGCGGTACTTCAGAAAGTCGTAGATCTCCCGTGCCTGGTCCTCGGTGACGCCGGCGTTCGGCCTGCGCATCATTCGCTTCATGTATAGCTTCCAGGTCGCCGCGTCGAAGTTGGAACCGATGGACCTTGCCAATGGATGGCATTTACTGCACTTCACGCTGAGCAGCGCGTACTGCCTCTGATTGATCTCCGGATAGCTCGACACGTCAATGACCTGCGGTCCGGTGTCGCGGGGATCCCGCTTGGCCTGCTCCACCGGCTTCACCGCCGAGACGGAAAGGGCCAGCACGAAGCCGGTCGCGGTGCCAATCATGGGTAGCGGACTCCCGGTCCCTCCCGCGGTGCGCGGATCGGTGAGTGCGCCTCATGCAGCCCGCGAGCCACACCCCGAGGTGGACCCGGTGGGACGGTACGCTCCTGTTTTCGCAGTAAGACCGTGAGTCGGGCCAGGCGTTTGGGAGGGACCGCGGAGCGCACCCGTCGCGAGTCGCCGCGACCCATGCCGGGTCCCCGACCCGTGTGGCTCGCCATTACTCAATCCGCCGACGCAGGGCCCAGGCGACTGGATGACAGGGGTCGACCGGGGCGTTGGTGCGCGTGACGGTGGGGAGTGTGGTCACGCAGGGTCGGGATCGTGGCGCTGGCGCGCGAGCTGCTGGTGGCGATACCAAATGACCCTCATAGAAGGCTGGGGTGCGGGGCTACCATCACGGATGGTGACAGTTCCGTCCCCTGCCACCCCGATAGGCAAAGGGTTCCGTCCACCCCGGGTCGACGCTGTGCTCCCTCACGGGGCCGCGTATCCCCGCGTCATCGTTCCGAATGCGCCAAAATCGCACACCCTCCGGCGCTGGCTCGCCGCGTGCTTCAGCCAGCTTCGAACGTAACCGGAGGTGGCGATGGGCCCGTCGATCACGACCACACAACGCGCACTCATGTTGTTCGCCGGCGTGGCGTGGCTGACGGGCTGCGCGAAACCGTTGGTAGGTGCGGTATCCACCTCGCCGGCGCGGATCGAGCTCACCGAGGGCCGGGTAGACGGCGACCGGCACGTGGTGTTGCACTTCACGGTGAGCAATGGTGGGCAGCCAGACCCGCTCTCCCACGTCCGCGCCCTGCTCCCGGCCTTCACCCTGGCCGGGCTCGCCACCGAGCCGGTGAGCGGGCTCGCCGCCTGGAGGAGCTACCTCCTCATCGGCAACGAGCGGCTCGTTGCCCTGCCGGTGGCCGGGCCGGGGACGCCCCCCGAGCACGTCCTCACCGATACGCGGCAGCCCTGGTTCGAGGACGGCGGGAAGCTCGACGACCTCGGCGGCGGTCACTTCACCTACACCTTCGCGACCGCGCTGCCGCCTGACCACGATCCGGCCGAGACGCTGCGCGCCGGCGTGTGGCTGCGCGGCGTGGTGCCCGGCACGGCCGAGACGAGCTCCACCGTCGACTTCACCCTGAGCGGTGCCCCGGTGCAGCAGCGCGAGCTCGTCCTCGACCAGAACTGCAACCAGTGCCACGGCAACCGGCAGGGGCACAACCACTCGCGCACCGGGTGGAAGCTGTGCGTCACCTGCCACACCTACCAGCACGCCGACGCCGACACGGTGGACCCGGCGGCGATGGCGGGCGCGACCCCGGCCACGAACCCGAACCCGCTCGAGTTCGGCCGGCTCATCCACCGCGTCCACCGCGGACGCCAGCTGCCGACCCTGTACACCTCGAGCAGCTCGGCCCCGGCGCCGGCGCTGCCCCCGCCCGCACCGGCGGTGGCGCTCCCGCTGCCCTTCGCGACCAGCCGCGCCAGCCTCACCAGCGCCACCAACAAGCCTGTGCTCGGCCAGAAGTACTCGGTCGTCGATCAGCAGAACGACGCCGGCGAGATGATCTTCGGCCAGGTCATCTCCCGCACCGACAACAACCAGCCACCGCGGAACCAGCCCACCGGGCTCGTCTACTTCCCGGTTGGACAGGACTACCGCAACTGCGACGTCTGCCACGCCGGCGCGGCCCAGCAGGGCGAGGTGGTGACCGCCATCGCGCGCCGGACCTGCCAGGGGTGTCACCCCGACGTCTGGTACGACGACGCGGGACCGACCGATCAGGTCCACCTCGCCCACCCGGGCGGCCCGCAGGCGGACGACACGAAGTGCGTCACCTGCCACGTGGCCCCGGGCGCCATGGTGCCGCACGCCGAGGCGCACGAGGCGCCCTTCAAGAGCCCCTACTACAACACCCCCGTCATCAAGGTCGTCGGCGTGAGCGGGATGGTGCCGGGCGGCTTCCCCACCATCACGTTCACGGCCAGCGACCTGAACGGCCCGCTGACCCCGTCGCTCACCGCGCCCATCCCCGCCAACGACGCGGGACGGGACGGCAGGAAGAGCCCGGTCCCGCGCGCGTTCAGCAGCGTCAGCTTCACGCTCATCGGCCCGACCACCGAGTACATGAGGAGCAGCCCCTCGGTCGGCGACTCGACGAACGCGACCAAGCCTGGGACCCCCGGGGCCAAGCCGGCCGTGCCCGACCCGGTGGTCCTCGGCCAATACTCCTTCACATTCACGAAGGCCATCCCAGCGACCGCGTCCGGCACGTGGGCCGTCATCGTCACGGCCAGCCGGAGCGCCAAGACCACCGTTTACGACAGCACCGGCAAGTTCACATGGCCGTACACGGGCGAGACCGTCAGCGAGACAATCGACAACGACATCCATTACGTCGACCTCGCGGTCGGGGTCTGGCCGGGCGGGAACCCCGTCCCGCGGCGGCTGGTGGTGGACATCGCGAAGTGCAACGTCTGCCACCTGCGGCTCCAGATGCACTCGAACCGCAACCAGGTGCAGTACTGCGTGACCTGCCACGCCCCCGACTACACCGACTGGGCCTCTCGGCCGAAGGGCCCGGACAAGAACGTCAACCTCTCGACGGTCACGGTGTCGGCCACCACCGGGCTGCCGGTCGCCGCCACCTACGACGGCATCGAGGAGCGCTCGGTGCACCTCAAGGTGATGCAGCACCGGATCCACACCGGGTACCGGACCGGCAGCGCCTCGCTCGGCCTCGCCAAGCCGTTCGTCATCGCGTGGAACAGCCCGTACTTCTTCGACGACGTGACGATGCCGAACATGATCCGCAACTGCGCCCTGTGCCACGTGGGCAACGCGTTCGAGATCGAGAACATCGATTCGAGGCAGGCCTACACCGTCGCGAACGAGACGCCCAACCTCCAGCACCAGGGGAACGGCACCCACCCGCCTTACGAGCCGCACACCGCCCCCATCACCGCGGCGTGCATGGGCTGCCACGACACGCAGGC
>JADGOX010000163.1 GCA_017882745.1 Mycobacteriaceae bacterium
ACCACGATCGCGGCGAGCAGCGTCACCCGGCTCCGCAGCGACACGGACCTGGTGAGCGTCATCGGGGCGCGCATGCCTGGAGTGGGGGTGTCTGAGGTACTGCTCACGGCGCCGTGTCGCGCATGACGTACCCGACCCCGCGCACGGTGTGAATCAGCCGCGGCTCACCTTCGGCCTCGGTCTTGCGGCGCAGGTAACCGACGTAGACCTCCAGTGCGTTGCCCGACGTCGGGAAGTCGTAGCCCCACACCTCCTCCAGGATCCGGCTGCGGCTCAGCACCCGGCGGGCGTTGGTCAGCAGCAGCTCCAGCAGCGAGTACTCCGTCCGGGTGAGACTGATCGGCCGCTCGCCGCGTTTCACCTCCATGGTGACCGGGTCCATGGTGAGGTCGGCGAAGGTGAGCACCTCCGAGTCGGCACCCTCGGCGGGAACGGAGCGGCGCAGCAGGGCACGCAGCCGGGCCAACAGCTCCTCCAGCGCAAAGGGCTTCGGAAGGTAGTCGTCGGCACCGGCGTCCAGGCCCGACACTCGCTCGGAAACGGTGTCGCGCGCGGTGAGTACCAGGATCGGCAGGTCGACGCCGGTGCTGCGCAGGCGCCGGCACACCTCCAGGCCGTCCAGGCGCGGCATCATCACGTCGAGCACGAGTGCGTCCGGCTTCTGGGCGGCGATCTGCTCGAGCGCCTGGACGCCGTCGCTGGCCATGTCGACCGTGTAGCCGTTGAAGGCCAACGATCGACGGAGTGACTCGCGAACGGCCCTGTCGTCGTCGACCACGAGAATGCGCATATCTCCAGTGTGGACTTTGCGCCTGAGATCCGTCTGAGAGGGTGCGCTGACCGTGGTGGCCGCGGAACTAGCGCGCCTGCCAGACGGGCTTCCTCTTCTCGATGAATGCCGTGATGCCCTCGGCGACGTCAGCGGAGCTGATGACCTTGGCCATCTCGCTCTCGCTCAGCGCCCAGGAGTCCCGCTCGGCCGGCGTGGTGCCGTCGACGATGCCGCGGGCGACGCGCTTGCTGGACTGCACGGCCACGGGTGCGCCGACGGCGACCTTGTCGGCCAGCTCCAAGGCGGTCGTGAGCACGTCCTGCTGCGGGACAACACGGTTGACGAAACCCCAGCGCAGTGCCTCGGCGGCCGGCATCGGCTCACCGGTGAGGATCAGCTCCAGGGCAATATGCTTGGGGAGCGACTGGGTCAGCCGGAACACGCCACCGGCGGCGGCCATCAGTCCACGGTGGACCTCGGGCAGACCGAAGCTGGCGGTGTCCGAGGCGACGATGAGGTCACTGGCCAGCGCCAGCTCGGTGCCGCCACCGAGGGCCGTGCCGTTGACGGCGGCGATGATGGGCACACCGATCGGGTGGTCGACCATGCCCGCGAAACCCCAGTGCTTGGTGGCCGAGGGCATAACGCCCTCCCCGCCCAGCGTGCCCAGCGCCTTGAGGTCCGCACCAGCACAGAACACCCGCTCACCGGAACCGGTGAGCACCACCGCGCGGATCTCGGGGTCGCTCTCGGCGCGCTCCAGGGCCTCGCCGATTCCCTGGTGGACCGCGGCGTTGATGCTGTTGGAAGCCTTGGGGCGGTTGATGGTCACCACGAGGGTGTGTCCGCGCTGCTCGGTGAGTACGGCTGCTTCGTCGGTCATGAAGTGCTCATTTCTCGTGTTGTTGAAGCGCTGGGGTGATACGCACGTACGGACCGTCAACGTCCAGCCGCACGGTGCGGCCTACGACCTCGCGGTTCTGCTGCGACGACAGCGTCCGGACGCTCGCCGTGTCACCGGGTGCGGTCTGCCCAGCCATGCGCCGGCCGTCGGCGGTGCGGCCGACCAGCAGGCCGAGGGCCGGTTGGTTGTCGCGGCCGTACTCCACCGTCGCCGTCTCGATCGTCACCTCGCCGTCCGCAGTCGGAATCACGACGGGCGCCTCGTCGGAGGCAATGCCGACGGGTTCGGGCCGGCCCACGTAGCCCTCGGCGTGCGGGGCACTGCTGAGGAGCACCGCATGCTGGTAGCTGATGTACCCGCCGTTGCCGTGCACCAGGGCCAGCCCTGCGTCACCGCGGAGCCGCTGGGCGACAGCGACCACAGAGAACAAGGTGTAGGTGTTCATCGGTCCGCCGAAGGACGAGTGCCCACCGGTGACGCTGGGTACCGCGTCTGCGGGCAGCTTGAGTTGCAGCGAGGCGAGCTTCGGGACGACCGGGAAGCAGCTGTACACGTCGACGATGTCGAGCTGGTCGCTGCTCACCCCGGCGCGCTCGAGGGTGCGGTCCAGCGCCGAGGCCATGGCCGGGGAGCTGCCGAAACCGTCGCGGTGCAGGAACTCGGCGCTCTGCTCGGCTCCCGCGCCGCCCCACACGTAGACGATCTGGTCTTCGGGCACACCGTGCTCACGCGCGGTGGCCAGCGAGGTGACGATCACCGCGGCGGCTTGGTCGACGTGCGGCATGGCGTTCATCGACAAGGGGTAGGGCTCGCACACCATCCGGTTGTCCGGGCCGATGGTGGCCAGCTCGCTTGCACTGCGCTGCACCGGGTTCCAGGCGACAGGGTTCTCCGCGGCGACCCGGGAGAAGTCGGCGTACAGCTGGGCGGACCAGGTCATTGCCTGCTCGGGCGTCTGGCCCAGCTCGAAACGCAGACGGTTCTCGAACAGGGGGTACACCCTGGTGGGGAAGATCAGCCCGGCCGCCTGGGTCTCGGCACTACCCAACAGCTCGGGGTCGAAGGCCGCCGGTCCGCCCGGGGCGGCACTCCACCCTCGCTCGGCGATCGGGTCGACGCCGGCCTTGTGAAGCACCGCCGTCGACGCCATGGCCTCGCCGCCGACGATGAGCGCAATGCTCGTCTCACCGCTGGCCACCCGGGCCGCGGCCTCGTCAAGCAGCCGGGCGGGCCACTGTCCGCCGACCGGGCTGTAGAACCGGTGCGTGGGCTGCGCGCCGAGGCGGCCGGCCAGCAGTCCGGGCAGGTCGGCGTAGTTCCAGCTGACGACGTTGACGGCGTCGATGCTGTCGGCCTCGGTGAGCAGCCGCGGTGAGCCGGCGTCCTCGGCCGCCAGCCGCAGGGCCTCGAGCATCAGCTCTGCGGGCTCCCGGGCGCCGTCGACGGTGCGGTCACGGTTGTTGCGTACCTGGCCGACACCGACGAGTACCGGGATCTGGTGGTCCTGCTGCACCTGGGTACTCCTCGTACATCGGTCGGGTTGCGTGCGTTGCGCACGCTATTACAGCCGCGCACGACCAGGGGAACTGCCTCCCCGCAAGCACGTGGGACGGGTCAGTGACGGTCGACGACGGGGGCTGCTGTTGCGCTCGGTGCCAGGGGAATCCGGATCCTGGCGGTGGTGCCACGGTCTTCGACGGAGTGGATCTCGACCGAACCGCCGTGCTGCACGACGATGCTGCGCACGATCGTCAGGCCCAGGCCCGTTCCCGGTACCGCCTGAGCGGTCGCGTTTGACGCCCGATAGAACTGGGTGAACAGCTTGGGCTTGTCACCTGCCGGGATGCCGATGCCGTGGTCCTCGCACTCCAGCACGGCGCAGCCCTCGCTTTCGCTGAGCCGCAGCTGAACCCGGCCGCCGGGGTGGCTGAACTTCACCGCATTGGTGAGCAGGTTGTTGACGACCCGCTCGAGCTGTCCGTGGTCGCCGAGGACGGTCAGTGGCTCCGGCCGGGACTCGATCTCCACCGTGACCTGACGCGAACCTGCCAGTGGCGACACGACTGCACGGGCCTCGGTGCAGAGCTCGCGAAGATCGACGGGCAGCGTCTCGGTGCGCAGTGTTGCGCTTTCGATCCGCGAAAGGATCAGCAGGTCCTCGATGAGCTGGCGAAGCCGTTGGGTGTTGCGCTCGATGATGGTCAGCATCTCGTCGATCTCCGGGGGGACCTCGCCGACGTCGCCGTGACGCACCAGCTCGAGGTACCCGGAGATCGAGGTGATGGGTGTACGCAGCTCGTGGGAGACCATGGACACGAACTCGCTCTTCTGCCGGTCCAGCGCCGACACCTGGGTGACGAGGTCCTGCTCACGCTCGAACAGACGTGCGTGCAGGATGGCGCGCCCGATGTCCCGACCCATCTGCACCATGGCTTTGGTCTCCAGTACGGACCATCGCCGACTGTTCGGCGAGCGGCCGAGCACCAGGTAGCCGAGGCATTCCTT
Source organism: Mycobacteriaceae bacterium (assembly GCA_017882745.1). Lineage (GTDB taxonomy): Bacteria > Actinomycetota > Actinomycetes > Mycobacteriales > Mycobacteriaceae > X156. The sequence goes on from JADGOX010000163.1 coordinate 4,182, forward strand.
GCCGGCACCGAGGGGGGAAACGACGAGAGAGTCGATGCCGACCTGGCCGGTGTATTCGAGGATCTCTGCTTCCTCGTCCGGGGTCACAATGTCGGAGGAGTCCTGTGCTGAGGGAAGTCGGAGCGCTTCGTGTCGTTCCCACAGCCGCGCCGCGATGCGGGCGGCCAGTGCGGTGATGGCCGGTGGCGGGCTCATGTGCGGGTCACCCTCGGGCAGCCACGCGCCGTGTCCCCGCCCGGGGGCCTCGCCCCGGCCCTGGAAGGTGCGCATCCAGATGGCGTCGGCCTCCAGAGTGGCGAGGACGGGGCCGACGGTTCGGTCGGTGACGTCGTCGGCGGCCAGGGTCTCCCCCACGTACCGGCCGATGGT
>JADGOX010000164.1 GCA_017882745.1 Mycobacteriaceae bacterium
CTGCCTGCGCCGCTGGTGGCTGCCTTGGTTGCGCAGGGCAAGCCCGCACCGTTTGCCATCCAGACCGTCACCATTCCCGACTCCCTCGCGGGGCGCGACGTGTTGGGTCGCGCACAGACCGGTTCCGGAAAGACGCTTGCGTTCGGGTTGCCCATGCTGGCCAAGCTCGCGGGCGGCACGAGCACCCCGAAGAACCCGCGTGGTCTGGTGCTGGTCCCCACTCGTGAGCTGGCTTCCCAGGTCACCGACGAGCTTGCCCCGCTGGCTGCCTCGCTCGGGTTGAGTGTCGGCACCGTGGTGGGCGGGGTGTCCATGGGACGCCAGATCGAGCAACTTGCCCGCGGCATCGACCTGTTGGTCGCGACCCCCGGCCGTCTGGCCGATCACCTGCAGCAGCGCACCGCTGGGCTCGGCGACGTCATCATCACTGCACTGGACGAGGCCGACCACATGGCCGACATGGGGTTTCTCCCCCAGGTGACCAAGTTGTTGGACAAGACGCCGAAGGGGCAGCGGCTGTTGTTCTCGGCCACCCTCGACGGAGAGGTCGACAAGATCGTCAAGCGGTACATGACCAACCCGGTCATGTTCTCGACTGCACCGCCCTCGGCCAGCGTGACCACGATGGAGCACCACCTGCTGCTCATCGACCCCGACGACAAGAAGAACATCGTCGCCCACGTGGCCGCGCGTGAGGGACGCACCATCATGTTCGTTCGCACCAAGCACGGCGTTGACCGCCTAGCCAAGCAGCTGCGTGCGACCGGCGCCATGACCGGCGCCCTGCACGGTGGCAAGGCGCAGAACAACCGGACCAGGACCTTGGACGCCTTCAAGGACGGCACCACCCCGGTGTTGGTCGCCACCGATGTCGCCGCCCGTGGGATTCACGTCGACGACGTGAGCCTCGTGGTGCACGTCGATCCCCCGGCCGACCCGAAGGACTACCTGCACCGCGCCGGACGCACTGCGCGTGCAGGCGACCAGGGCATCGTCGTCACCCTGGTGACACACCCGGAGCGCCGTGACGTCGAGACCATGACCCGCAAGGCCGGTGTCAAGGCAATCAGCACCTCGGTGCGTGCCGGCGACACCGAACTCGCGCGCATCACCGGCGCCCGCACACCCAGTGGCACCCCGGTGATGGCTCCGGCGCCCGCCCAGGCGCAGCCCAGCCGCGCAGCCGGGCGACGTGGGGGCGTCGGCGGTGGCGCGGGTGGCCGTGGACAGGCCGCAGGCAACGTTGGGGGGCGTGGCCGCGGACGGCAAGGCGGCGGCCGCGGCGGCAGCCGCTGAGCTCGGTTCCTCGTCCTTCCTGCTCAGCCGACTGGCTCGACGATGGCCTCATCGGACACGGACCCAGAGGGCGCAGTGGGTTTGGTCCGGAGCGCCTCGCCCTCGATGTCGATGCGGGGCAACGCCTTCTCGAGCCAGCTGGGCAACCACCAGGCGGCCTTGCCGAACAGCGCCAATACCGCAGGCACCAGTGTCATTCGCACGACGAACGCATCGATCAGCACGCCGAGGGCCAAGGCGAATCCCAGCGACTTGATGACGTTGTCCTCGGTGATCATGAACCCGGAGAACACCGAGGTCATGATCAGTGCGGCTGCGGTCACCACCCGGGCGCCGAGCCTGAATCCGCTCTTCACCGCCTCATGCGCTTCGCTGCCGTGCACGTGGTCCTCACGGATACGGGACACGAGAAAGACCTCGTAGTCCATCGCGAGACCGAACAAGATGCCGACCATCAGGACCGGCAGGAAGCTGATGATCGGGCTGGTGCTGTTCACGCCGAAGACGTTGGCCAACCAGCCCCACTGGAACACCGCGACCACACAGCCCAAGGTGGCACCGATCGTCAACAGGAAGCCCAGGGCGGCCTTCACCGGCACCACGATCGAACGGAACACGAGGCCAAGCAGCAGCAGTGCGAGGCCGACGACCACCGCGAGGAACCGCGGCAGCGCCGAGGACAAGGCGTCGGAGACATCGATACCCAAGGCCGTCGTGCCGGTCACCGAGACGTCACTGCCTGTGGACTTCTCCAACTCGGCTTCAGCGTGGCGAATGGTCCGTACGAGGGCGGCGGTTGCTTCGGAGTCTGGCGCGCTCTTGGGGATCAGCGACATCACTGCGAGCGTGCCGTCCGGTGCGGGAACGGCCGGGGTGACGATGCCGCTGTCCTTGCTCAGTGTCCCCAGCTCAGCTGACACCTTCGCCGCCGCCTTGATCGCGCTGCCCCCGGTGCTCTTGGTGTCCACCAGGATGGTGAGAGGACCGTTTGCGCCTGCACCCAGGTGCGCGGCAATGAGTTCGTAGGACTTGCGCTCGGTGCTGTCCGGTGCAGCCGAGCCTGCGCTGGGCAGGCCGAGGCGCATGCTCAGCACCGGCAGAGCCAGGGTGCAGAGGGCGAGAGTGCCGATAAGCAGGACGGGCACCGGACGGCTGGTGACGAACTGCACCCAGTTGTGGCCGATCGTCTTCGTCTGTGTCTCCCGCTTCGCTGCCCGCGAGTTCGCGGCGGGCACCAGGCGCTTGCCCGCTATGGCCAGCATCGCCGGCACCAAGGTGAGGGCGACCAGCACCGTTACCAGCACCGTTCCGGCCGCAGCCAGGCCCATGACGGTGAGAAACTTGATGTTCACCAGCGAGAGCCCGACCAGCGCAATGAGTACGGTGAGACCCGCGAAGACGACAGCGCTGCCTGCTGTGCCGACCGCCAGCGCCACTGAGTCCTCGGTATCCATTCCTTTGGCCAGCTGGCTGCGGTGTCGGGACACGATGAACAGGGCGTAGTCGATGCCGACTGCCAGTCCCAGCATGGCCGCCAGGACCGGGGCGGTGGCGGAGAGGCTGACCACGCCGCTCAGGGCGGTGAGACCAGCCAGCCCGACGCTGACGCCCACCATTCCGGTGAGCAGCGGCATGCCGGCGGCGGCGAGGGATCCGAATGTGATGATCAGGATGAACAGCGCAAGGATGAGTCCGACGGCCTCGGCCGCGGAGGACTTGTCTCCGCCCGTCACGATCGCTCCGGAGAACTCGACGGTCAGGCCGGCCGCGCGTCCCGCCGCTGCGGTGGCTTCGAGATCGTTACGGTCGGTGTCGCCGAGGTCGGTGGTCGGAACGTCGTAGGCAACATTGGCGACTGCCAAGGAGCCATCGGGCGCCACGCTGTTGGGCACGGCCGGTCCGGGGAGCTCCACCGTGTGCGGCAGCTTTCTCGCGGCTTCGATCACCCGCGTGATCGCGGCGCTGACTCCGGGGTCGGTCACCTTCTGGCCTGCCGGAGGGGCAAACACGATGCTGGCGGTGGACCCGCTTGCGGCTGGGAATCGTGCGTTCAGGGTGTCGATGGCCTGCTGAGACTGGGAACCGGGCAAGGTGAACGAGTTGTCCGTCTCGCCCTGGAAGGCCGCGCCGACCGCACCGAGGGCCACCAGCAGCGCGAGCCACAGCCCCACAGTGCTCCAACGGTGCCGAAATGCCCAACGTCCCAGCCGAGAGAGTGCGGTGGCCATGTGCCCTCCAGGTGACTGTCCGCGGCAGCCAGTAATTTTTGCGTAACCATAGAGCATGCTGTGTGTCCAGACCAGACCCGTCCCAGACGGGCAGATCCTCACGCTTGGCGTCCTCAGTGGAGTGCTGCTCGGCACGCAACACCCGCTGCAGGTCCTCCCCCTCGATGTCCACGTTCGGCAGCGCCTTGTCCAGCCACTTGGGCAGCCACCAGGCTCGCTTGCCGACTGGAACACAGCAACCACGTAGTCAAGCGTGGCTCCGTACGGTGGATCCTGACCGTGGGGTCTGACACATGCCCGATTACACGTCGGCAATCACCGAGAAGTCTTCGCCGCCGCGGTCGTCCTGCTGCGCCGCCTCCAATGCATCGTGCACTGCCTGCACCGCATGCAGCCCCAGCGTGGCGGACAGGATGAGCTCCATGTCCTTGTGTAGTGCGTCGGCGGTGAATTCCGGCTCGTCAAAGTCCCGCTCGGAGAGCTGACGCTTCTTGGCCGCCACGACCGGCGCGAGCACCGAGCTGGCCAACAGCGACAGTGTCACGTCCCGGTCCAGCCCGGTGTCCGAGGCCAGCGTCAACGCCTCGGCAATGCCCTGCATGGCCACGCCGAGCGCCAGGTTGGCCACCAGCTTGCCGATGGCGGCCTCCCGCTGAGTGCCGAATTCGCGAATCTTGTCCGGATCACCCCACAGCACCGCGAGTTCCCTGGCCGCGGCCACATCCGCAGCATCACCCCCCAGCAGCACGCCGAGCTCACCTTTCTCAGCCGGACCCATGGAACCGAGAACCGGGGCCGCCACGTAGCGGACACCGTGCTCGGCGGCGGCCGCGCGGAACATGTCCGCGTCATCCGGACCGACGCTGGTGACGTCCAGCCAGAGCATCCCCTCGGTCAGCAGGTTCGGTCCGATCACGGTATCGCGCACGGAGGGTGGACCGAACAGCACCGTGACGACGGCCTCGGCATCCACGATGGCCTCGGCTGCGCTGTCTGCGGCGCGCGCACCGGCGACGACGAGAGCGGCCGTCTTGTCCGAGGTGCGGTTCCAGACGGTCAACTCGTGTCCGGCGCCGAGCAGGTGCCTGCCCAGGTGCGTCCCCATCAGTCCCGTTCCCAGCAGCGCGATTCGCACAGTCGGGCCTCCTTCTGTGTCAGCGATTCTCGGATACCAGATGCTCTCGGCGCTCACGCGACCAAGCGACCGCCATTCTTCACGGTTGGTGGCCAACACGCGAAACGTTCAGGCAGGTACATGGACGTCCTAGCGTTATTTACAAGGACGCCCTACTATCTGACTATGACCGACACCACCCCTGCGCCCGCTGCACGGCCTCCATTGCACGTGCCCACAAATCCCGTCCGCTTCGTCACCGCCGCCAGCCTGTTCGACGGCCACGACGCAGCGATCAACATCATGCGGCGGGTGTTGCAGTCCCAGGGTGCCGAGGTCGTGCACCTAGGGCACGACCGCAGTGTCGATGCGGTCGTCACCGCCGCCCTGCAGGAGGACGCGCAAGGGGTGGCCGTCTCCTCCTACCAGGGCGGGCACGTGGAGTACTTCAGCTACCTCGTCGAGCGTCTGCGCGAGGTGGGAGCGGGTCACGTGCAGGTGTTCGGCGGTGGCGGGGGTGTCATCGTCGCTGAGGAGATCGAGCTGCTCGCCAGCAGAGGAGTCACCATCTTCGCGCCCGAGGACGGCCAACGCCTGGGGCTTCCGGGCATGATCAACGAGCTCATCGCCAAGTGCGATGTCGACCTCAGCGCGGAGGGGCCAGACGTCGGCGCCCTACTGACCGGAGACCCCGCGGCACTGGCCCGAACCATCACGGTGCTCGAGTCCGGGCGGTCTGACGAGTTGGCCAAGAAGGTGCACGAGGCGGCAGCGGCGCGATCGGTCCCCGTGCTGGGGATCACCGGCACCGGCGGGTCCGGAAAGTCTTCGCTCACCGATGAGCTGCTGCGGCGCCTACGGGCGGACAACGAGGACAAGCTACGGGTCGCAGTCCTGGCCATCGACCCGACCCGGCGACGCGGCGGGGGTGCCCTGCTGGGTGACCGCATCCGAATGAACTCCCTGGCTGAGGACACGGCCGGAGGCTCCTCGGTCACGTACTTCCGCTCGATGGCGACCCGCACCGCAGGAGCGGAGGTCCCCGAGCACCTCACGGACGTCATCGCCGCGTGCAAGGCGGCCGGTTTCGACCTGGTCATCGTGGAGACACCCGGCATCGGCCAGGGCGATGCCGCGATCGTCGAGTTCTGCGACACCTCCCTGTACGTGATGACTCCGGAGTTCGGTGCCGCATCACAGCTGGAGAAGATCGACATGCTCGACTTCGCTGACGTCGTCGCCATCAACAAGTACGAGCGCCGGGGAGCGGAGGACGCGCGCAGAGACGTCGCCCGCCAGTTGGTCCGCAACCGGGAGGCCTTCGACTCCTCGTGGGAGCAGATGCCGGTGTTCGGCACGAGCGCAGCACGCTTCAACGATGACGGCGTCACTGCGCTCTACCAGAAGCTGCGCGAGCTCCTGGTCGAGAAGGGCCTGAAGGTCGGTGAGGGTGTTCTGCCCAGGGTCGACGTCGTGGCCTCGTCCGGGCTGACCAGCGCTATCCCCGCCTCCCGGGCGCGCTACCTCGCCGACATCACCGACGCGGTCCGCGGCTACCACCGGCAGACCACCAAGAACGCGGAGCTTGCCCGGCAGCGCCAGCACCTGCGCACCGCCGCGGACCTCCTCGACGGTGCTGCGGGCGTGCAGGCGAGCGAGCTGATGGCAGCCACCGAGCAACGAATCGCCCCCGAGGTCCGCGGGCTGCTCGATGCCTGGCCCGCCCGCGTCTCCGAGTACTCCGGCGATGATCTCGTGTACACGGTGCGCGGCAAAGAGATTCACACGCCGCTGCGGCGTCCCACGCTCTCGGGCAACTCCGTATCACGGGTGGCACTGCCCCGTACCAGCGACGACGGCGAGCTGGTGAAGTTCCTCCGTGCAGAGAACCTGCCCGGCTACTTCCCGTTCACCGCAGGGGTGTTTCCCTTCAAGCGCCAGGGTGAGGCACCGGCTCGCATGTTCGCCGGTGAGGGCGACGCGTTCCGCACAAACCGCCGGTTCCAGCTGCTCTCCGCGGGCAACGAGGCGACCCGGCTGTCCACTGCATTCGACTCGGTGACCTTGTACGGACGAAACCCCGATCTTCGCCCAGACATCTACGGCAAGGTCGGTACCTCCGGGGTGTCCATCGCGACGCTGGACGACATGAAGGTGCTGTACGCCGGCTTCGATCTCTGCGCCCCCACCACCTCTGTCTCGATGACGATCAACGGCCCAGCTCCGGCCATCCTGGCGATGTTCCTCAACACCGCCATCGACCAGCGAGTGACGTCGTTCGCGGAGGAGCACAACCGAGAGCCGGACGAGAGTGAGCGGGCCGAGCTGACCGCCTGGGTGCTGGCCAACGTCCGCGGCACCGTCCAGGCGGACATACTCAAGGAGGACCAGGGTCAGAACACCTGCATCTTCTCGACGGAGTTTGCGCTGCGCTGCATGGCCGATATCCAGCAGTACTTCATCGACAATGCAGTCCGGAACTTCTACTCGGTGTCCATCTCCGGCTACCACATTGCCGAGGCCGGGGCCAATCCCATCAGCCAGCTGGCGTTCACGCTCGCCAACGGCTTCACCTACGTGGAGTCCTATCTTGCCCGGGGCATGGATATTGACGACTTCGCACCCAACTTGTCGTTCTTCTTCTCCAACGGCCTGGACGCCGAGTACTCGGTGATCGGTCGCGTCGCCCGGCGGATCTGGGCCGTGGCCATGCGGGAGCGTTACGGAGCGAGCACGCGCTCCCAGCAGCTGAAGTACCACGTGCAGACGTCCGGCCGCTCCCTGCACGCCCAGGAGATGGACTTCAACGACATCCGCACCACACTGCAGGCGTTGTGCGCCATCAACGACAACTGCAACAGCCTTCACACCAACGCCTTCGACGAGGCCGTCACCACCCCGAGCGCCGCATCAGTGCGCCGCGCCCTCGCCATTCAGATGATCATCGACAAAGAATGGGGACTTTCCGACAACGAGAACCCGCTGCAGGGCTCCTACATCATCGACGAGCTCACCGATCTCGTCGAGGAGGCAGTGCTGACGGAGTTCGACCGCATCGCCGAACGCGGTGGGGTGCTCGGCGCCATGGAGACCGGCTACCAGAGGGGCCGGATCCAAGACGAGTCGATGCTCTACGAGCACCGCAAGCATGACGGTTCACTGCCCATCGTCGGCGTCAACACCTTCATCGACCCGAACCGCGCTGGCACCCCCGCCGGAACCCTCGAGCTGGCCAGAGCCACCGAGGCGGAGAAACAGTCCCAGCTGGACCGACTGACCGACTTCCACCAGCGCCACCGCGGTGACGCTGAAGCGGCCATCACGGCGCTCCAGGACGCAGCCACCACCCACAACAACGTCTTCGCGGCGTTGATGGAAGCGGTTCGGCACTGCTCGCTCGGCCAGATCAGCGATGCCTTCTTCCAGGTCGGCGGCCAGTATCGGCGCAATGTCTGATTCAGCAGTGTTTAATCAAGACGTGTCTGATCCAGCGGTGTTCGACCCCATCGACGAGGCTCGCCGCCAATGGGTGGAGCACGGCTGGGGCGAGGTAGCCGAGGGGATGGCGGCGGTCACTTCGCTGATGCGGGCGCAGCAGATCATGCTCGCCAGGGTGGAGGAAATCCTGAAGCCACTCGAGCTCACCTTTTCCCGGTACGAGCTGCTGATGCTGCTGACCTTCACCCGTAGTGGGGCATTGCCCATGAACAAGGCCAGTGCCCGACTGCAGGTGCATCCCACCAGCGTCACCAACGCAGTCGACCGACTCGCCGCAGCCGGTCTCGTTGAACGCGTACCGCACCCCAGCGACGGCCGTGCCACACTCGTCGAGATCACCGCGAACGGTCGTGAGCTCGCCGAGGTGGCGACGGAGAAGCTGAACGCAGGCGTGTTCGCGCGGCCCGGCCTTTCCCCACGCCGGGTGAGCACACTCGTGTCCGTCTTGACCGAGCTGCGCCGCGACGCCGGTGACTTCGACAGCTGATCGCGGAGTCCCCACCCCGCCAGGCGCGTGAGCCGGTACCGTTTCCGCACGTGCGCTTCCTCCACGATCAGCTCCCTCCCCACGACCTGACCTACGACGACGTCTTCCTGGTGCCCGTCCGCACCGACGTGACGTCCCGTTTCGATGTCGACTTGGCTACTGCCGACGGCTCGGGGACCACCATTCCCGTGGTTGTCGCCAACATGACGGCGGTCGCAGGCAAACGGATGGCCGAGACCGTCGCCCGGCGCGGCGGACTTGTCGTGCTCCCCCAGGACCTTCCCCTCGCAGCTGTCGCGAAGACTGTGGCGTTCGTGAAGTCACGGCACCTGGTGGCAGACACTCCGCTGGTCCTCTCCCCCGACGCTGCCGTGTCCGACGCACTGGCCCTGCTACCCAAGCGCGCGCACGGCGCCGTTGTCGTCGCACAGGACGGCCGTCCGGTGGGCGTGGTCACCGAGGCAATGTGCGCTGGTGTGGACCGATTCGCGCGTTTGTCGGAGGTTGCTGAGACCATCTTCGTGACCGTCCCTGTCACCGCGAGCGCACGCGATGTGTTCGACACCCTGCACGCTGCGAACGGCGAGCTCGCCGTGGTGGTCGAAGAGGACGGCCGGATCACCGGTGTACTCACCCGAACCGGGGCCCTGCGCGCAGGCATCTACTCCCCTGCGCTGGACTCCCGCAACCACCTGCGTATTGCCGCCGCAGTGGGGGTCAACGGCGACGTGGCAGCAAAGAGCCGCGGGCTCGTGGAGGCCGGTGCTGACCTGTTGGTGCTCGACACCGCCCATGGCCACCAGGAGAAGATGCTCGACGCGCTGCGGAGCGTCCGGGCGTTGGACCTCGGGGTCCCACTGGTCGCAGGCAACGTTGTTTCCGCCCACGGCACCGTCGACCTACTCGAAGCGGGCGCCGATATCGTCAAGGTCGGGGTCGGCCCCGGAGCCATGTGCACTACCCGGATGATGACGGGAGTGGGGCGCCCGCAGTTCTCCGCGGTGGCCGAATGTGCAGAGGCTGCCGCCGAACGAGGCGGGCATGTCTGGGCAGACGGTGGCATCCGGCACCCGCGCGACGTGGCGCTGGCCCTGGCTGCCGGCGCGTCCAACGTGATGATTGGCTCCTGGTTCGCGGGCACCCACGAGTCGCCCGGCGACCTGCACCACGACGAGACCGGCGTCGCCTACAAGGAAAGCTTCGGCATGGCCTCCAAGCGAGCGGTTGCGGCCCGGTCACGCGCGGACAGTGCGTTCGACCGTGCCCGCAAGAGTCTGTTCGAGGAGGGCATCTCCAGCTCCCGGATGCACCTGGATCCCGAACGACCGGGTGTCGAGGACCTCATCGACTACATCTGCTCCGGGGTGCGCAGTACCTGTACCTATGCGGGTGCCCGCACTCTCGGGGAGCTGCACCGGAAGGCGGTCCTGGGTGTCCAGTCTGCCGCCGGGTTCGCCGAGGGGCGTGCGTTGCCGACGGTGTGGTGATTCCGTCAGGCCCTGATATGCGCCCGGCACGACGACGGCCCGTTACGATGAGACCCACTGTCCCTGCCGGGCCAGGACCGTCGAGAGGGAGGACCCCGGTGCCTGCGGCACCTCTTTCCGTCACGCCGTCCGTCACCGTGACTGCGGCCGACACGGCCGAAACGGCTGGATCAGCCGACTCCTCCCAGGAGGGTGCGAGTACTGAGCCAGGAGAACCTCCCGGCTCAACGCGTATCGCTGTCGGCGTGGCCTTGTGAACGTCGCACTCACCATCCTCGGCCTGGTCGGTTTCCTTGCACTCACTGCAGGAACCGCGGTGTTCGTCGCCGCCGAGTTCTCACTGACTGCACTGGAGCGCAGCACCGTCGACAGCCACGCCCGCGAGGGCGACCGTCGATCCAAGCAGGTGCAGCACGCGTATCGGACGCTGTCCTTCCAGCTCTCCGGTGCTCAGCTGGGTATCACGATCACAACGCTGGTCACCGGATACATTGCCGAACCTGTCCTCGCTGGCTTGTTGCGTCATCCCCTCAAGGCCATGGGCGCCAGCACATCGGTGGCCGACGGCGTGTCGCTGGCGCTGGCGTTGCTCATCGCCACGTCACTGTCGATGGTTTTCGGCGAATTGGTCCCCAAGAACCTCGCCATCGCCCAGCCATTGCGCATCGCGCGCGCCACGGCCGGCATCCAAGCGGTGTTCTCGAGTGTGTTCAAGGTGGTCATCAACGGGCTCAACGGCACCGCGAACCAGGTGGTGCGTTGGCTTGGGGTGGAACCGGTGGACGAGCTTCGGTCGGCCCGCTCCACTCAGGAGCTGGGCTCGCTGGTCCGTTCCTCCGCACGCCAAGGGTCACTGGACCCCGGCACAGCGGCACTGTTGCACCGCTCGCTGCGTTTCGGTGAACGGTCCGCCGACGAGCTCATGACTCCCCGGGTGCGAATCGACACCTTGGACGCCGAGAACACCGTCGATGATCTGCTCGCGGCAGCTCGGCGCACCGGGCACTCCCGCTTTCCGGTGGTCCACGGCGACATGGACGACCCGCTCGGGGTGGTACACGTCAAGCAGGCGTTCATCATCGAGGACGAACGTCGGCACGACACCACCCTCGACCGCCTCGTTCGCCGAGTGGCCACGGTGCCCTCGACGCTGGACGGGGACGCATTGATGGACCGGCTACGAGGCGATGGCATGCAGGTCGCCTTCGTTGTCGACGAGTACGGCGGCACCGCCGGAATGGTGACGATGGAGGACCTCATCGAGGAAATCGTCGGCGACGTCCGGGACGAACACGATCCCCTCAACCGCGACGTGCTACCCACCGAAGATGGTTGGTACCTGTCCGGGTTGTTGCGTACCGATGAGGTCGCCGACGCCACGCAGTTCACCGCACCCGACGGTGAGTACGAGACCATCGGAGGGTTCGTGCTCAGCAGGCTCGGCCGCATCCCGGTGGTGGGAGACGAGATCGAGCTGGACGGATGGCGCATCGCGGTCCGGCGAATGGACGGCAGACGGGTCGACATCGTGTCGCTGCGCAGGCCGGTCGAGGGGTCCCCGGCCGGGGACGGAGAAGAGGTCAGCGGTGTCTGATCTCTTCGCAATCGGGTTGGCGCTGCTGCTCCTTGCCGGCAATGCATTCTTCGTCGGTGCGGAATTTGCGTTGATCACCTCACGCCGCGACCGTCTGGAGGCACTGGCCGAGCAAGGCAAGCGCCGTGCTCGTACGGTCATCGCGGCCGGCGAGCAGCTGTCTCTGATGCTGGCCGGCTCCCAGCTGGGCATCACCATCTGCTCGATCGCGCTCGGTCGTGTCGGCGAACCCGCAGTGGCCGACGTGCTGGCCAAGATCCTTGAGCCCCTGGGTGTTTCCGGCTCTGCGCTGCACGCGGTCGCCTTCGCGGTGGCACTGGCAATCGTGGCGGTCCTGCACATCTTGCTCGGGGAGCTGGTACCCAAGAACATCGCCGTCGCCGGCCCCGAGCGCAGCGCGTTGCTGCTGGTTCCGCTGCACGTGAGCTTCGTGCGCCTCGCCCGTCCCTTGATCGCCATATACAACGCGGCGGCCAACATCACGCTGAGGATCTTCGGCGTGGCGGTGGCCGATGGGCTCGCGACGGCCTACAACACTCGCGAGCTGGCGGGAATGATCGCGGAGTCACGTTCCGAAGGACTGCTGGACGCTCAGGAGCACCGCCGTCTCAACCGGGCCCTCACCACGACCGGCCGCACGGTCGCTGATGTACTCATTCCCTTGGCGCAGCTACGCACGCTCCAGCTGACACTCGGCGGCGTGACTCTGGGTTCCCTCGAGCTGGCGGTGAGCGAGACGGGCTACTCGCGCTACCCGGTCACGGACGAAGATGGCTCCATCATCGGTTACCTGCACGTCAAGGACGTGCTCGACTCGGTGCTGGACGACAACGCCGGGCCTGAGACGATCATCCCCCGCTCCCGGATCAGAGTTCTTCCGTCCATTCCGTGTTCTCAGCTTCTCGTCGAGGCGCTCGCCGGATTGCGACGCGCCTCCAGCCACCTGGGCCGCGCGGTCGACGCAGCCGGTAACACGGTAGGTGTCATTGCGTTGGAAGACCTCGTCGAGGAGTTCGTCGGCACCGTTCGAGACGCCACCCACCGCAAGCAGTAGCCGGAGACCACGCATTCGGGTCCAAGGTCCCTACCGGGTTTCCGCGCCAACTGTGAACCTGGGGCCATGCCTGCAAGAGCGGTGGTTCGCACGATCGGACTCACGAAGGCCTACGGGCGGGTGTTGGCACTTCGCGACGTGGATCTGAGGATCGAGGAGGGGGAGGTGTTCGGTTACCTGGGACCGAACGGCGCGGGTAAGTCGACGACGTTGCGAGTGTTGATGGGGATGTTGCATCCGACGTCCGGGTCGGCAGAAGTCCTCGGGATGGACGCCTGGTCGAATGCGGTGGACGTCCACCGTCGCGTCGGCTACCTCCCCGGGGAACTGGCGCTGTATGACCGGATGACCGGCCGGGATCACATCACCTACCTCGGGAACCTCCGTCGTCTGCGAGACGCCAAGACCGCAACGGACCTGGCGGATCGTCTCGACCTCAACCTCGACAAGACGGTGCGCGCGTTGTCGAAAGGCAATCGGCAAAAGCTTGCGTTGGTGCTCGCCCTGATGTCTGGCCCGGAGCTGTTGATCCTCGACGAGCCGACCAGCGGGCTCGATCCCCTGGTACAGGAGGAGTTCCACGCGATCTTGCGCGAGCACACCGCGGGCGGAGGGACGGTGCTGCTGTCTTCGCACGTGCTCAGCGAGGTGCAGCGCGTGGCCGACCGTGTCGGCGTGCTGCGCCAGGGCCAACTGATCGCGGTCGAGAAACTCGAGGACATGCGGACCAAGTCGTTGCACCACGTCGTCGCTCAATTTGCAGGCCCCGTGACCGAGGCCGAATTCCTGGACCTGGCCGACGTACGGGATCTCGTCATCACGGAGGGGACCTTGCGGTGCAGCGCCACGCAATCTGCTCTCGACGCCCTCATCAAGCGGGTCGCCCGTCACACCCTCGTCGACTTCGAGTGTGCTGAGGCAGGTCTCGAGGAGACATTCATGGCGCTGTACGGGACGGGGACCGACGATGTTGCGTAGCGTTCTCACGAAGACCCTGTACGACCAGCGTCGTGCACTGCTTGGCTGGGCAGTGGGGCTGGCACTGTTTGTCGCCATGTACGTCGCGATCTGGCCGAGCCTGCGGAACCAGCCCGCGATGAGCGACTTTCTTGATCAGATGCCCCAGACGTTCCGAGCCTTGTTCGCGATGTCTGGTGCCGACATGTCCACCCCGGTTGGCTACATCAAGATCGAGCTGCTGTCGTTCATGGGGCCCCTGCTGCTACTGCTCTACGCGATCGCCGCCGGTGCGGCCGCAGTGGCGGTGGAGGAGGACCGGCGCACCCTCGACCTGCTGCTGGCCACCCCGGTTTCTCGCCAGCGGATCGTGCTCGAGAAGCTTGGGGCGATGGTCCTGGGGACCGCCCTGCTCGCCGCCGTCACCGGCGCCGCCCTCATCGGCGAGGGCCGTCTCGCTGACATGCATCTGCCCATCGACAAGGTTGGTGCCGTGATGCTGCACATGGCTTTGCTCGCCGTTGTGTACGGCACCCTCGCGCTGGCGATCGGAGCGCTCACCGGGAACCCCGCTATCAGCCGTACGGTCCCTGCGGTGGCCGCGGTCCTGGCGTACGTCGTCAACGGGCTCGGTGCAGTCGTTTCGTGGCTGAAGCCATGGCAGAAATTCTCGCCCTTCTACCAGTATGCGGGTCATGATCCGCTGGTCAACGGCGTATCGGTGGTCGCGGTCCTGGTGGCGGTGGGGACAGTGCTCGCCTTGGCCGTCATCGCGGTGTTCGGTTTTCGACGGCGCGACGTGGGGGCCTGACCCGCGATTGAGCGGTCACGGGAGGACCTTGCCGAGGCGGAGCGGTGATCTCGAGCCCCCACCTGCGGTCAGGGCCGCGCCCGTTTGCGCAGGACAGCCAGCCGACCGGCATATTCGGTCTCGTCGAACTCGCCGCGGGTGAACCGCTCGGCGAGCAGCCGCTCACGCATAGGTTGCGCGGGCCGCTCATGCGACGGCGCCTCCGCCCTGCCTGGGGAATGGATGAGGACGACGAGCGCGAAGACCATCAGGCCCCAGAACGCGACCACACCGAGGATCATCAGCGCCCATCCCCCCATACCCATGTGGTCGTTCCCATACCAGAACATCATCATGTTCCCCTCGTTTCCCTCAGCGGGCCGCAGTCCCCCGTGAGGGGTGAGCGATGGCCCGTCTGCTTCATCCTCTCCGTGCCCGGGTGGCTGCGGTAGCGACCTTCGGCCCCAATCGGACATGTCGATTGGCACACAAAGGGGTTGTTCCGCACCCGGAAACCGGGCTCAGGCGGGCGCCCCGCTGCTTGGGCCGGGTAATCTGCGCAGACTGGCTGGTGAGGATCGGCTGGGCCAGGACCTTTTCGTCCAGATTTCGACTCACGGCCAGGCCCCTCGCAGGTGCGTATTGCAGCCCTTGCTCTGAGTGACTGCGTATGGTCGCTGCATATGGATGGGTGGAGCAACGACAGGAATTCGGCGCGAGGCCGCGGCGAGGACCCGACCACGGCGATGCCGCAGAGTCCGGAGCAGCCGCCACGGGCGTGGTCACAGTCCCGCCCCGCACAGGGCCGACCTGGCTACGGCGGATCTTCGGAGTACATGCCCACCCAAGCTCCGCAGCCCTACCAGGAGCCCCAAAACGAGGCTCGCCAGGGACGTGGTGGCCCGCCCGTGCCGCCCCAGGGCCGGCCCAGGCGCCGACCGCGCTGGGGCCGACGCATTGGGATCCTTCTGCTTGTCCTGGTCCTAGCCCTCGTCGGGTTTACCTTCTACCTGGACTCCAATCTCAAACGGACCGATGCCCTCGCGAGCTACTCGGGTCGAGTCGCCGATACCCCGGGAACCAACTGGCTGCTGGTGGGGTCCGACTCCCGCGTGGGACTCACACCGGCGCAGGAGAAGGAGCTGTCCACCGGCACTGCTCAGGACGCCGCCGGTTCCCGCACCGACACGATCATGATGTTGCACATTCCCTCCGGTAGCGGGGACAGCACCCTCGTGAGCATCCCGCGGGACTCCGAGTTGGCCATTCCCGGCCACGGAAAGGACAAGGTGAATGCCGCCTTCGGGTTGGGGGGTGCTCCCTTGCTGGTGCAGACCCTTGAGCAAGCCACCAAGGTACACATCGACCACTACGCCGAGATCGGGTTCGGTGGCTTCGCCAACCTGGTCGACGCCGTAGGCGGTGTCAACATCTGTATCGATCCGCCGGGGATGAACGACCCGTACTCAGGTGCTCATTTCGCGCCCGGGTGCCAGGACCTGAGCGGCTCACAGGCACTGGCCTACGTCCGTGACCGTCATGACTTTCCAGACTCGGACGTGACGAGGGTCAAACACCAGCGCCAGTTCCTCTCCGCCCTACTGGCGAAGTCCAGCAGTCTCGGCACACTGCTGAACCCGTTCACGCTGTTTCCGCTGCTCACCAGCGGAACTGCGTCCTTCACCGTCGACTCTGGCGACCATCTGTGGAACCTGGCCAGTCTCGGCTGGGCCATGCGTGGTGGTCTGGTCACCACCACGGTGCCCTTTGACGGGGGCTCGCACTGGACGGCCAACGCCCCCCGCTTCTGGGCGGCGCTGGCCGCTGACCAGCAAGTACCCACGGACCTGCTGACGACCACCAAGTAGCCGGCGCTCTCACGAGAACGCCGGTGCTGTGCGGACCTTCTCTACCCCGCGCACCTATTGTCCGAAAGCGACGGACTCATCTCGCTCAACTGCTGGGCTCCATTCCGGCGCACTCCCCTTGGCGAGCTCGCGTCAGTAAGGTGGACCTCAACCAGCAACTCGGCAGGGAGGTTCAACTGTGAGCCGTCACCGCGATGGTGCCGCACGGCGCCGTATGAGCCGTGGGCCCGTGATCGCCGTTGTTCTCGTCGTGGCTGTCGTACTGGCCATTTTCGGGTGGTTCGGGCTCAGAGACAGGATCGATGCTCAGCGGGTTTCCGCGGCAGACAGCTGCGTCAGCGGTCAGTCGACCCTCGAGGTGGCAGCCAACAGCAGCATCGCCCCTGCGCTCACCGAACTGGCCGAACGCTATACCGCGAAGAATACCGTGATCAGGGACCACTGTATTCGGGTCGTCGTGCGCGCCGCGAGCGACCAACGTGTGCTTGCCGGCCTCCAAGGGACCTGGGACAACGCAACGCTGGGCGCTCCCCCTGCCGCGTGGGTGCCCCTGGACAGCTCGTCATCCGCCCAACTCGCTGCAGCGAAGCCGGCTTTCGTCACCGACAAGATCCGGTCGCTGGCCACCAGCCCCCTGCTACTCGCCGTTCCGCGAGCGGCGGCACAGGCAATCTCAGCCGCGAATCTCAGCTGGGCGGATCTGCCCAAGCTTCAGAGCGCAGCGGACGGTTGGTCCCGCTTCGGGCAGCCGAATTGGGGGGCGCTGACGATTGCCACGCCAACCGGACGTGATGGCAGCACCGCAGCTGCACTGACGACGCAGGCTGTCGCGGCCGCGTTGTCGGGCACGGCACCGGTCACTGCGGAGGTCCTCGCTCGACCAGCCACAATCAGCGCAATCGCCGCGCTACGCCTCAAACCTCGACCGCAGCCGACGAACACTGCCTCAGCATTGAGTGCCATGACCGGTCTGAGCAACATCAAGGACAGCCCCTTCCAGGCCGTTCCCGCAACGGAACAGCAGATCTTCGACGTGTCACAAGATCCGGGCAGCACCCCACTGGCCACAGTGCAGCTGGCCGGGGCGACACCGATGGCCGACTTCCCCTTTGTGGGGATCAAAGCACCGTGGGTCGATGACACACAGGGACGAGCCGCCGCGGCCTTCAGTGAGTTCCTGGGCCAGCCGGACCAGCAGAAGGTGCTGGCTGCCGCGGGCTTCCGTTCCGGTGATGCACCACTGCCAGCTGCCACCCCTGCGGTGAGCTTTGCGCCGGTGGGCACCGTCCTCCCTGCACCCGATGCCGCCGCGGCTGCGGCCGTGGACGCACTGCTCACGAAGCCCTGACTCAGGTGTCCACCGATGGTCTGCAGCCAATGGACCTCAGTGCGCGAAGTGCGTGGACTGCGAGCCGGTGGGTCCCCGCGTGTAGAGCACCTGGACCACCGCAAGCAGGTCGTCGTACAGCATCCGAGCCAAGTCCCCACTGAAGCCTTCGCGCACGACCACGCGTAGCACCGCGACGTCCGTGGCGTCATCAGGCATCGTGTACGCCGGGACCTGCCATCCACGAGCGCGCAGCTCATGGGACACGTCAAGCACCGTGAACCCCGGGTCCCCCGCGATCTGGAAAGCGAACACAGGGAGTGCGTTGCCGTCGCTGAGCAGCGCGAACTCAGGCATCGACGCAATCCGCCCGCTCAACCACACCGCCGTGTCCCGGAGGGTCTCCATGATCCGCGTGTAGCCGTCCCGGCCCAGGCGTAGGAAGTTGTAGTACTGGCCGATCACCTGATTGCCGGGCCGGGAAAAGTTCAGCGTGAAGGTGGGCATGTCTCCGCCCAGGTAGTTCACGTGGAACACAAGCTCCTCGGGCAGGTGTTCCTTGCCGCGCCACACCACAAACCCAATACCCGGGTATGTCAGTCCGTACTTGTGTCCACTGACGTTGATGCTTACTACCCGCTCCAGCCGGAAGTCCCATTCCAGCTCCGGACTCAGGAACGGCACGACGAAACCACCGCTGGCCGCGTCCACGTGCACCGGCACGTCGGGACCCCCGTTTGCAGCCAAAGTGTCCAGCGCTGACGTGATCGCTGCTACCGGCTCCAGCTCGCCGGTGTAGGTGGTGCCGAGGATGGCCACCACACCGATGGTGTTCTCGTCCACGGCGTCCAGCACCTGCTGCGGGGTGACCACGTAACGGCCGTCCGCCATCGGCAGGTAGACCGGATCGACGTCGAAGTAGCGGCAGAACTTCTCCCACACCACCTGCACATTGGAGCCCATGATCAAGTTCGGCCGGCTCGTGTCCTGTCCCCCGCGCCGCGCACGCCACCGCCATTTCATGGCGAGCCCGGCGAGCATCACCGCCTCGCTGGACCCAATCGTGGACACGCCGGTGGCGTCCTTCGCTTCCCCGGGGGCGTGGAACAGATCCGCGACCATGGACACGCAGCGCGACTCGATGGCGGCCGTCTGCGGATACTCGTCCTTGTCGATCAGGTTCTTGTCGAAGGTCTCGGCCATCAACTGCCCGGCCTCAGGGTCCATCCAGGTGGTGACGAAGGTGGCCAGGTTCAGCCGGGAGCTGCCGTCGAGCATCAGCTCGTCGTGGATGAACCGGTAGGCGGCCTGTGGCGCCATCTCGCTCGCCGGGAGTGTGGTCGCTGGTACCGGGTTCGTCCCCAGCCGCGCGGTATAGGCGGGGGCCAACACGTCGTCGTCAAATGACATGGGAGTGACCCTACGCACTACTCTCGGCTAGTCGCTGAACGCCGAGAGAGGAGGACAGGAACACATCAGGTTGCGGTCGCCGTACGTGCTGTCGATCCGGCGGACCGAAGGCCACACCTTCGGGCGGATGCGTCCCGCACTCGTCGCGTTGCCCGGGAAAACTGCGGTGGCGCGGTCGTAGGGGTGGTCCCACTCGCCGACCAGACATGCTGCGGTATGCGGGGCACCGTGCAAGGGGTTGTCGGTCACCGGCCACTCCCCCGCAGCCACCCGGTCGATCTCGCCGCGGATGGCAATCATCGCGTCGCAGAACTGGTCGATCTCGCCGAGGTCCTCGCTCTCCGTCGGCTCCACCATCAACGTCCCCGAGACGGGGAAGCTCATGGTTGGGGCGTGGAAACCATAGTCCGCCAACCGTTTTGCCACGTCATCCACCGTGACGCCGGTGGCCTTGGTGATCGATCGCAGGTCCAGGATGCACTCGTGGGCGACCATGCCGTGCTCGCCGGTGTACAAGACCGGGAAGTGCTCGTCCAACCGCCGGGCGACATAGTTGGCGGCCGCCACCGCGGTCAAGGTCGCACGCCTCAGTCCGTCTGGTCCCATCATCCGCACGTACGCCCAGGAGATGGGCAGGATCGACGCTGAGCCCCACGGCGCCGCGGAGATCGCGCCGCCGCCCCCCAGCTCTGGAGCGTTGGGGTGGCCCGGCAAGAAGGGAATCAGGTGTGCGCGAACCCCGATCGGGCCGACGCCGGGGCCTCCACCGCCGTGGGGAATACAGAAGGTCTTGTGCAGGTTCAGGTGGCTCACGTCGGCACCGAAACGTCCCGGTCGGGCCAGCCCCACCAGCGCGTTGAGGTTGGCACCGTCGACGTACACCTGACCGCCGGCGTCATGGACCAGCGCGCACAGCTCGCGGATCTGGTGCTCATACACGCCGTGGGTGGACGGATAGGTGACCATGATCGCGGCAAGCTCGCTGGCGTGTATGGAGACCTTCGCACGAAGGTCATCCAGGTCAACGTTGCCCTGCACATCGCACGCCACGACCACCACGCGCATCCCGGCCATCACGGCAGACGCGGCGTTGGTGCCGTGCGCCGACGACGGAATCAGGCACACCTCGCGCTGCGCCTCATCTCGGCTGCGGTGATACGCGCGGATCGCGAGCAGCCCTGCGTACTCGCCCTGACTGCCCGCATTCGGCTGCAGGCTGACCGCGTCGTAGCCGGTGATGGCCACCAGCCACTGCTCGAGCTGGTCCACGATCTGCAGCAGCCCGGCGGCGTCCTCCTGCGGGGCGAAGGGATGTAGTCGAGTGAACTCCGGCCAGGTGATCGGTTCCATCTCGGCCGTTGCGTTCAGCTTCATGGTGCAGCTGCCGAGCGGGATCATGCTGCGGTCGAGCGCCACGTCCTTGTCCGACAACGCACGGAGGTACCGCAGCATCGCGGTCTCGGAGTGGTAGCTGGTGAACGCAGGGTGCGTGAGGAACTCGCTGCTACGCCGCAGTTCAGCAGGCAGTGCGTCGGCGGTCCGCGCGTCGACGGCGTCGACCTCAGCGCTCACCCCGAACGCGCTCCACACCCCGGTGATGTGTTCCGGCGTCGTCGCCTCATCGCAGGCGATGCCCACGTGGTCGGCGTCGACCAGCCGAAGGCTGATCCCCGCGGTCCGTGCTGCGGCCACGACGGTCGAGGCACGACCGGGCACCCGTGCCAGCACGGTGTCGAAGAAGGCTTGGTGCACGACCTGCACGCCGCCGGACTGCAACCCCTCGGCGAGCACACAGGCGCAGCGGTGCACCCGGGCTGCGATGGTCCGCAGCCCGTCGGCACCGTGGTAGCTCGCATACATTGCCGCCACGACCGCCAGCAGCACCTGCGCCGTGCAGATGTTGGAGGTGGCTTTCTCCCGGCGGATGTGCTGCTCTCGGGTCTGCAAAGCCAGCCGGTAGGCGGGCGCGCCGTCGGCGTCGACCGAAACCCCCACCAGGCGTCCGGGAAGCTGCCGGGTCAGGTTCTGGCGCACGGCCAGGTATCCCGCGTGCGGCCCGCCGTAGCCCATCGGCACACCAAAACGTTGGCTGGTGCCCAGGCAGGCGTCCGCACCCTGTTCGCCGGGCGGGGTCATGAGACACAGCGCGAGCAGGTCCGCGGCCACCGCAACCAGCGCACCGCGCTCGTGTGCCTGCTCAATCACAGCGGCGTGGTTCACGACATGGCCGGAGGCACCTGGCAGCTGCAGCAGCACTCCGAAGAACTCGCCTTCGGGTAGCTCGCCGACGCTGAGATCGACGTCCACCAGCTCGATCCCCAGGGGATCGGCCCGGGTGGCCAGCACGGCGCGGGTTTGCGGCAGCACGTCGGCGTCCACGATGAATCGTGGCGAACGGGACTTGCCGGCCCGCCGCAGCAGCGTCATCGCCTCGGCGGCCGCAGTTGCCTCGTCGAGCATGGAGGAGTTGGCCAGCTCCATGCCCGTGAGGTCGGAAACCATCGTCTGGAAATTCAGCAATGCCTCCAGCCGACCCTGGCTGATCTCGGGTTGGTAGGGGGTGTAGGCGGTGTACCAGGCGGGGCTCTCCACCACGTTTCGCAAGATGACGGGTGGAGTGAGGGTGTCGTAGTAGCCCAGGCCGATCATCGAGGTCGTGACGGTGTTGCGTGCGGCCAACGCGGCGAGCTCACGCAGTGCGTCGTGTTCCGATACCGCGGCCGGCAGTGCGTCCAGGCCATCACCGGCAATGTCAAGAATGCTGGCCGGCACTGCCGCCGAGGCCAGGTCGTCGAGCGTGTCGACGCCGATGAGCTCCAGCATGCGTGTCAGAGACTCAGCGTCCGGCCCGATGTGCCGGTCGGCGAAAGTCCGTCCTGCATGGGTCAAAGCGGCGAGCGAGTGGTTCACGGGACCTCCGGCGGGCATCAGCAACAACGACAGTGGTCCTCCCCCTCTGTCGTTGTGCCCATCTACCGGGCGCCTGAGAGATTCACCCGGCGGTGACGCCGGGCTTTCCCCGTGGGCGGGTGGGTGGCCCACCGCTTTCCAGAGGCGTCGGAGCCCGCGCGGTCCTGGCTGCCTGAGAGATTGACGGGGAGGTGCTGCTCCTTCGGCGTCCGGATGCCGCTACTCAGCATCCGAAGCTCTCCCGCGCGACGTCGACGCTCGCACAGTGTATCCGGTCTCGGGTCTATCCGGTTCTGCGGCTGCCGCGCTCTTTGCGGCGCGAGGCCAGCTCGTCCTCGGGAGCAGACTCCACCGCACCGCCGTCGGCCCGCTCAGCCGGGAAATCGGCAATAGTGCCGCTGAGCTCACGCATCGCGCCGCTCACTGCGATCCCGAACACACCCTGCCCACCCTGCAGCAAGTCAACGACTTCCTCCGCGGACGTGCACTCATAGACCGTGGTGCCATCAGAAAACAGTGTGATGCGCGCAAGGTCGGCGACGCCGCGACGACGCAGATGCTCCACCGCCACGCGGATGTTCTGCAGCGATACGCCGGTGTCGAGGAGCCGCTTCACGACCTTGAGGACCAGGATGTCCTTGAAGGAGTAGAGACGTTGACTACCGGAGCCAGCCGCACCGCGAATCGAAGGAACCACCAGCGAGGTGCGCGCCCAGTAGTCGAGTTGACGGTAGGTGATTCCGGCGATCTGGCAAGCGATCGGCACACGGTAGCCCATCAACTCATCGGGCAACGTGTCGTCAGGAAACAGGCCCGGCTGGATCTCTGAGTCGTGCGGGCCTTGCACGTACGGTCCATCAACCACGGACAAACTCCCTACTCACTCGTCCGGTGCGCGCCGTGGTGCGACGTGCGCTTACGGACACCGTCCGCTCAGCGGGTGAACCCCACCGATGTCATTCGCTTATGACGGTAGGTCCGAGCGGGATGCCGGTCAATGCGACGCGCGGCAAGTATGAACCTTAACTAGAGGGTGAGATCAAAGCGAGACCTCAACTCTCGTCTGCGCCGAAGTCCTCAGCCGATACGGAGTCGAGGAACTCCTTGAACTTCTCGACCTCGTCCTCCTGCTCGTCAGGAATCAGGAGACCCGCCTCGGAAAGCACGGACTCATCGGCGTGGATCGGAACTCCACTGCGCAGCGCGAGCGCGATCGAGTCCGACGGCCGAGCAGACACGTGCAGGTCCCCGTCGAAAACGAGTTCGGCGAAGTACGTGCCGTCCTGGATGCCCGTAATCCTGACCTGCTCGAGCTCCCGGCCCAGCGCCCCGATGACGTCCTTCATCAGGTCGTGCGTCATGGGGCGGGCCGGCTTGACGCCCTGCTGCTCCAGCGCGATTGCTGTTGCCTCACCCTGGCCGATCCAGATCGGCAGGTAGCGATCCCCGTCTGACTCACGAAGCAACAAGATGGGCTGGTTGGCTGGCAACTCCACTCGGATACCGACGACGCGCATCTCGCCCATCGTGTCCGCCTTCCAGAGGTGTTCTCACTCTTGCAATGCTACGTAGAAACTGCTTCTCAAGTCGCTGGTGACGCTACACGCGGAGGGTCTGCTCCGCCCTATCGACCGAGCGCGTCACGCAGCGCCGACTTGACCAACAATGCATGCACGGTCACCGACAGCGCCGAAAGTTCACGGACCACCTCGTCGGCCCGAGCGGTGGCTCCCGAATCCCGCTGGTGGGCAACCGGCGCAGCGATCTGGGCGACCAGACCGGCCTCGCGTTCTGCCGCCGCGCGGAACGCACGCAGATGGCGGGGCTCCACGCCGAACGCGGCCATCGCCTGCGCGGCACGGGCGAGACTGACGGCATCCCCATCGAAGAATCCCGCCGAACCTGTCCTCAGCAATCCATTGCGCTGCAGTTCACCGAGCAGCTCAGGCTCGACCTCCGACTGCGCCACGAGCTCCTCATAGGTGACTCGCACCTCACGATCGCGCACGAAATCATCCACGCGCGCACCTGACTCGGCCAGGGTCAATGAGCGGGGCAACCGGGGCATCGACACCCCTGCAGGCGTCATCCCGCTGTCCAGCGCGTCGAGGTGTTCCTTGATCACCTTCAGAGGCAGGTAGTGATCGCGCTGAGCGGTGAGCACAAACCTCAAGCGCTCGCAGTCGGCGCCGGAGAACTGGCGGTACCCGGCAGGAGAACGCTGTGGACTGACCAGCCCCTCGGACTCCAAGAAACGAATCTTGGAGATGGTTGTGTCTGGGAAATCGGGTCTGAGCTGGTCAAGCACCACCCCGATCGAGATACCCCCCCTTGGGGCGCGGCCGGCAGCGGTCACGGTCCGTCTGTGCCCACGGACGGGTCGGTTGAAGGTGCCTGGCGGGGGCCAGCGAGGAACACCAATCGGAACTTCCCGATCTGGACCTCATCCCCGTTGGCCAGCACAGCGGAATCGACTGGCTCACGGTTGACATAAGTTCCGTTGAGGCTGCCGACATCAACCACCAGGAACTCTTCACCATCCTGACGGAACTCCGCGTGACGACGGCTGACCGTGACGTCGTCGAGGAAGATGTCACTGTCCGGATGCCGACCAGCCGAGGTCATCGTCTGGTCGAGCAGGAACCGGGACCCCGCGTTCGGTCCCCGCTTGACAACCAGCAGCGCCGAGCCCGCGGGGAGTGACTCCAGGCCGGCGATCGGGGTCTCCCCCGTGCCACCGCCGGTGGGCACGTCCAACTCGACGAGGAAGTCGGCGCGAAACACCGAGGTGGTCTCGGACGGCACCGCCGCCCGCGCGTCTTGCTCGTTGCTCTGACTCACCTGTTCTCCTTCTCCGATGGGCCCGCCAATGACTGAGGAGCGTGAGCACTGACCGTACCGTGATCCGCGGCTACTGACAGCACCAGATCCCGACCCGGCGGCAGTGGCGGTGTCGTACGTGGGGTCAGGAGTCGTCCGCTGTCAGCGTGCGGTACGCGGAGTCGTCGAGCAGGTCGTTCCAGGCCTGCTCCAATGCGGCCGCATCGGCGACGAGAAGGTCGATCAACCAACCCTCGCCGTAGGGATCGGAGTTCACCACGCTGGCGTCATCGTCCAAGGAGTCGTTGCGTGCGGCGACGGTTCCCCCCAAGGGAGCGAAGACGTCGGACACGCTCTTGGTGGACTCGATCTCGCCGAACGCCGCACCCGGCGCGAACTCGGCGCCCACGTCGGGGAGTTGCACGAACACGACGTCACCGAGCTGACCCTGCGCGAAGTCGGTAATGCCCACCCGAACAGTCGAGTCGCCGGTTCGGAACACCCATTCGTGCTCTGCGGTGTAGCGACGATCGGTAGGAACCTGCTCATCCGACACTGTTATTCACTCCTGCTCCGTACTCGATGGACCCTGCACTGAACCTACCGTCCGACCGGCCGAGCGTATTGAGCCGTTCGGGGCACCCGCAAGGCTGTCACCCGAACTTGCGTGGCCTGCTCGACGGTAAGTGTGCCGCCTGCACGCGCCACGGTGTCGATCACCCCACCCGGAATGTTCAGGGCCGCAGCCAAAGTAGGTGGATCACCGATTGCCACCACGGCGTACGGCGGGCTGAGCAACTCACCATCGATCGTGACCGCTCCGCCGCTTCCGGTCACTGCTGAGTCAATCCCGATCCGCACCTGTCGACTGTTCGCACCAGCAACCTGAATTGCTTCCGCGCCCGCAGCCCGCAGTTCCTGCAGCGCGTCCAGCACCACCGCCGGCCCCACCGCGGCCGCAGGGTCACGCAGCGTCAACGTCAGCCCGGGACCGGTGGCCGCAACCGTCCCGACCAGCACGGCGAGTGACTCTGCACGTTTGCGGGCATCGGCCAACGCGGCCGCCGACCCCTGCCCTGAGCTCTGCTGCGCGTTGAGACTGTCCTGAAGCTGGTTGATCTCGACGCGCAGCGCGGCTTCCCGTTGTTGCAGGGTGTCCAGCAGCACCACGAGTTCGGCCGGCCTGGCGGTGTCCAGGGAGTCGCCAGAAGAGGTACCGCGCACCTGCGTGACGATGGCCATCCCCAGTCCAGCACAGAGGACAACGACGAGCGCCGAGGACGTGAACCGGGCTCTGCGCGAGGCCGGCGCCGGCGTGTCGCTCTCGTGCCTTCCGTGCGTCTCGTTCACCGCTGACGCACCGTCATCGCTCATACGCCGAACACGTGGCGCCGGATGGCAGCGGCGTTTCCGAAGATCCGGATGCCAAGCACCACCACTACGGCGGTGGACAGCTGCGTTCCGACACCGAGCTGGTCTCCCAGCGCCACGATCAATGCGGCGACAACCACGTTGAACACGAACGACACCGCGAACACCTTCGCGTCGAAGATGCCGTCCAAACGAGCCCGGAGGCCGCCGAAGACGGCATCGAGCGCGGCGATGACCGCGATGGGAAGGTACGGCAGGAACAGTTCGGGCACCTGGGGGCTGAACACCAGACCCAGCACCACCCCGACGGCCAGGGCCAGCACAGCGATCATCGGGGACCCTCCGGAACGGCAAATCGCAAATCCGCGGGCATCGCTGCCGACAGCTGGAGCTTCTCGTTGGTCACGACTGCGAAGCCAATCCCGTACGCCTTCGCCACCGCCGTCAGGGTGCGGTAGGCATCACTGTTCACAAATCCCGTCTCCAAGGCAGTCGCGTTGCCGAGCGCCGTCACCGTGTAGGGGCCGGCGATCGGCTGGCTGTTGACGAGCATGGCACCGCCAGCCTGTCGGATGGTCGACAAAGGGTCCAACCGGACACCGCCGACGGCGACCGCTTCCGCCCCCGCGGCCCACAGGGAGTTGACCACCTGTTGCAGATCGCGGTCCAGAACGGTGCCCCCACCCTGTGTCTTTCTACCGGGGGACCTGTTCGGAGCGCTGCTGTCGGTCAGCGTCACCACCACACCTGGCCCGCTGACTCGGCTGGCACCCGCGAACGCGGACAGTTGGTCGAGGGTGGCAAGCGCCGCCCGTCCCTCGGCGTTGCCTGCGAGGGCAGCGGTGCGGGCTCGTTTCGCCTGTTCCGCGAGCGCAGACTCCTGCTGGGCCAAACGTTGCTGGGTGTCGCGGGCGGCCCGCACGTCGGACGCGAGGCCGGCCCGCACGACGTTGGTGTCGGGTGCACGGGACACGGCCTGGACCACACCCACCCCCAGCACCGCGCCAACCAGCAGCCCAGCAATGGCCAACCAGGTGCGGGGCCGATGTCGGTGCCCCCCAGACTGGGCGGCGGCGGCGTAACCAGGGTCGAGATGTTGGCTCTGGAGCATGGTGAGCAACGCGGGGCGGGGGTTGACCGCGGGGCGTTCGGGCGCGTGCCTCACCGCGAAGCTCCCGGGCCCACCCGAGGAAGATCGCGAAGCACCAGTCGCACCTGCACGAGATACAGTATCCCCGCCCACAGGTACATCGCAGTGCCCCAGATGGTCAACGCATAGGCAATCGGCGCGGACATCGTGGCCAGGATCGAGTCATCCTTGGCCAGGAGCAGCAGCGGAAATGCGTACAGCAGGCAGAAGGTGGCGGCCTTCCCCAAGTAGTGCACGGGCAGCACGCGCAAACCACGGCCACGCAGCAGAGGAACGGTGCACAGCAGCACCAGATCCCGTGCGACGATCAGCGCCGCCAACCACCACGGCACCACGTCACGCAGGACGAAGGCGATCAAGGTGGACAGGACGTAGAGCCGGTCGGCTGCTGGATCGAGCAGGGCGCCGAGCTTGCTGGTCTGGTTGAGCAGCCGCGCGAGTTTGCCGTCCAGGTAGTCGGTGACCCCGCTGACCATCAGGACCACGATCGCCCAACCGTCCGCATGCGGGCCCAGCAACAGGTAGAGAAACAGCGGCACTCCAAGCAGTCGCAGCACGCTCAGGGCATTGGGCAACGTCCATGCACTCGTCGTGACGGCGGGAGGGTGCTCGCTCTCAGCCACGATCGCCGCCGCGTCATCTGCAGCTTCGCGCCCAGCCACCTTCACCACCCCGCTCTCGATATGCCCGACGGCGGCAAGCCTGCCATACCCGAACGCTGCGAACGCCAGCTCAATTGCGCTCCACCCATGTCAGGAACACCATCCAAGGCATTCTCAGGCGAGCAAGCGCTTGGTAGGGTTTCCGCATGACAGACACGAACCCCATCGACTTCACGGGTCGCAGCGTCGTGGTTACCGGCGGCACGAAGGGCATCGGCCGCAGCATTGCGGAGACCTTTCTCGCTGCAGGGGCCGACGTGCTGGTCTGCGGACGTTCGGCACCCGAGATGCTCCCGATGGCGCGCGGACGACACGCCCACTTCCTGGCCACCGATGTGCGGGATCCGGCTGCGGTGGACGCACTCCTCGCCGAGGCGGTGAAGCGCTTCGGGCGGGTGGACACGTTGGTCAACAACGCGGGCGGCTCCCCTGACGCCGACGCGGCAACGGTGTCTCCACGGTTTGTGGACAAGATTGTCGCGCTCAACCTCCTGGCCCCGTTCTATGCCGCCCAGGCCGCCAACCGGGTGATGCAGACACAGTCCGAGGGCGGTTCGATCATCAACATCGGCAGCGTCTCCGCCCATGACCCGCAGCCGGGCACTGCGGCCTACTCAGCAGCCAAGGCGGGGCTGCTCGTTCTCAGCAAGGCATTGGCGCTGGAATGGGCCCCGAAGGTACGCGTCAACCACATCACCACCGGCCTGATCCGGACGGAGAGCAGCGCTGAGGTCTACGGTCCCGACGGCGGCGCCGCCGTGGCGCGCATCATCCCGATGGGCCGAATGGCCGTCCCCCACGACGTCGCCAAGGCCTGCCTGTACTTGGCCAGCGCGCTTTCTGACTACGTCACCGGCGCCGACCTCGCCGTGCACGGAGGCGGGGAGTACCCGGCCCGCTACCTCGCGACCCACGCCACGCCCGGCGACTGAACCGAACGCGACCAGACACGCCCTGAAGTCAGGGATTCGCAGGGATTTTCGACAAGTGCACGCACGTGGACAGCGACGTTGCTGGAGGCCCTCACGTGCCTGGCGGTGCCCGGTGGGCACGGTTGCCTGTCGTAGGGTCCTGAGGCTGCGCCCGCAGATCGCACATTCCTGGTGAGGACAAGATCATGGCAATGAGCGCTGACGTCATCGTGGTCGGAGCAGGTCTCGCCGGCCTCGTGGCCACCCATGAGTTGGTCCAAGCCGGCCGTTCGGTGCTCGTCGTCGA
>JADGOX010000165.1 GCA_017882745.1 Mycobacteriaceae bacterium
AGCCAAGGATCAGTCGCGCCATGAACCGTCGCCCCCGAGGAACATCGAAGCTTCGAATCCTCACGTCCCCACGGTGCACCGTCGTCGCATGCACCCTGATCAGCACCTCGTGATCCTTTGGAACAGGTTTCTCCACCTGCTGGAGCTCAAGAACATCGGGAGGACCGTATCCCGTACACACGACTGCTTTCACGAGCTTCCTCCCGACCCACCGGGTCATCGTGGAGTACGACTTGACCTCCTGGACCCGCCGAGACCCGCCCTTGGGATCAGGGACCCGCACACAGCACACCAGTTCGCCCGCGTCAGTGAAAGGAACTGGTGAAGCCGATCAGAGCGGCCATGTAGTTCGCCCGTTCGAAGGCGGACGGGTCCGCGACGTGGCGCTGGCTGACGCTGCCCCTCAGCTGTGCCACCGACTCGAAGCCTGACTCCGCGGCCCACGCGACGAGCTCGCGCTCGACCGCGGTGACATGCTCGGGGCCGTTTACCAGCAGTGCCGAGGTCATCATCGCCACGTCGGCGCCGGCGAGCAGACAGCGGGCGACGTCGGCGCCCGTGTGGACCCCGGTCGTCACAGCGAGCGACGCCTCGACCCGCCCGGAGAGGATGGCGGTCCAGCGCAGCGGCAGCCGCAGCTCCGCCGCCGACGACAGCTCCAGCGCCGGTGCCACCTTCCGGGTCAGGGGGTCGATGTCGGGCTGGTAGAAGCGGTTGAACAGCACCAAACCGTCTGCCCCGGCTTCGATGATCCGCGCGGCCTGGTGGCCCAACGCGCTGTAGTAGGGGCCGATCTTGACCGCGAGCGGGATCGACAGGGATGCCTTGACCAGGTCGACGAGCTCCACCTGGTCGTCCTCGACCTCGCGCCCCGTCACGTCAATGTCGGCGGCGATCCCATAGAGGTTGAGCTCGAGCGCGTCGGCGCCGGCGCGCTCAAGCAGTCGCGCGTACCTCACCCAGCCGCCCGGGGTCACCCCGTTCAGGCTGGCGATCACGGGGATCGACAGGGCCTTCTTCGCCTCCTCGAGGTGGCGCAGGTAGCGGTCGGCGACCGACTCGTACTCGCCCATGTCGGGGAAGTAGCTGGAGGCCTCGGGATTGCTGTCCGTACTGAAGTCGCTGAGGCGGTCGGCCTCCATGTCCTCATACTCGACCTGCTCCTCGAACAACGAGGGAAGCACGACCGCGGCGATACCGGCCTGCTCCAGGGAACGCAGCGAGTCGACCCGCGCGGTCAGCGGTCCTGACGAGGCGACCAGAGGGCTGCGCAAGGTCAGTCCCAGGTACGTGGTGGTCAGGTCGAAGTCCGGGATCACAGTCGATTCGGCGGTCACTTCGGCACTTCCTCGGTGGCGACACCCTCGGGGTCGACGATTGCCCCGGGCTCGTGCGGCACGCTTCGTTCGACTCCGGCGAGCTGCTCGTAGTAGCGCCAGCGCTCGTCGACATCGGACTGGGCCAGGGCCATCAGGTGGTGTGCCCGCTCGGGGTCGGAGCGTTCCAGCATGGCGAAGCGGGCTTCCACGCGCGCAAACTCGCTGAGCGCCATCGACGGCTTGCGAGAGTCGAGCCGGAACGGCTTGGTGTCCTCCTCAGTTCCGGGGGAGAACCGGAAGAGGGGCCAGTGACCGCTCTTGACCGCGTCGCGCATGTGCGTCATGGAGTTCTTCATGTCAATGCCGTGCGCGATGCACGTGGAGTACGCCAGCACGAGCGACGGGCCGGGCCACGCGGCAGCCTCCACCAAGGCCCGTACCGTCTGCACCTCATTGGCACCGAGGGCGATCTGCGCGACGTAGACGTTGCCGTACTGCATCGCCAGGGCGCCGAGGTCCTTCTTGGGGGTCCCCTTGCCGGCGGTGGCGAACTTCGCCACCGCGCCCCTCGGGGTGGCCTTGGACGCCTGGCCGCCCGTGTTGGAGTAGACCTCGGTGTCGAGCACCAGCACGTTGACGTTCTCCCCGGAGGCGAGCACATGGTCGAGTCCCCCGTACCCGATGTCGTAGGCCCATCCGTCACCACCGATGATCCACACGTCGCTGCGCACCAGGGTGTCGGCCAGGCTCGACAGGTGGCTGCTGGTGGAGTCCGCTTCGAGCGCGGCCAACCGCTCGTGCAGGCGCACCACCCGTTCCCGCTGAGCGCCGACACCCGCCTCGGTGGACTGGTCCGCGTCGAGGAGCTCGCGGGCCAGCTCGGGACCGATCGCGTCGGCGAGGGTGTTCACCAGTGCCCGTGCGGTCGCCATACCCTTTTCGACGCCCAGGCGCATGCCCAGGCCGAACTCCGCGTTGTCCTCGAACAGGCTGTTGGACCATGCAGGGCCTCGACCCTCGGCGTTGCGGCTCCACGGCGTGGTCGGCAGGTTCCCGCCGTAGATCGAGGAGCATCCCGTGGCGTTTGCCACGATCATCCGGTCACCAAAGAGCTGGGTGAGCAGGCGCAGGTACGGCGTCTCGCCGCACCCCTCGCAGGCACTTGAGAACTCGAACAGCGGTTCCAGCACCTGCGAGCCCTTGATGGTGTCGTGCGGGAGCAGTTCGCGGTCCAGTGGAGGGATGGTCTCGGCGAACGCGTAGTTGGCTCGCTCGCGGTCCCGGTGCTCGGCAACCGGTTCCATGTTGAGGGCCTTGTGCCCGACCACGCTCTTGCTGTTCGCCGGGCACTGCTCCACGCACACCCCGCACCCGGTGCAGTCGTCGGGGGCGACCTGGATGCTCAGCAGGTGAGGGGTCGCCAGCTCTCTGGCGGCGAAGGGCTTGGACGCAAAGGTGTCCGGCGCACCCTCCAGGTTGTCGGGGGGGAGCACCCTCATCCCCATTGCGTTGTGCGGGCACACGATCGCGCACTTGCCGCAGTCGATGCAGATGTCGGGGTCCCAGATCGGAATCTCCTGGGCGAGCGCCCGCTTCTCGTATCGCGTGGTGCCGGTCGGGAAGGTTCCGTCCACTGGCAGTGCGCTCACCGGAAGCAGGTCACCCTCGCCGGCGAGGATGCGCGCGGTCACCCTGGTGACGAAGTCCGGCGCCCCCGGCGGGACCACCGCGCGTAGGGTCGTGGTCGAGGTCACCTCCTGCGGGACCACGAGCTCGTGCAACTCGGCCAGGGAGCGGTCAACGGCAGCGAGATTGCGCTCGACCACTTGGCGCCCGCGCCGGCCGTAGGTCTTCTCCACCGCGCCACGGACTGCTTCGATGGCCTGCTCCTGGGGCAGGATCCTGGACAGAGCGAAGAAGCACGGCTGCATGACGGTGTTGATACGCCCACGAAGGCCGAGATCGCCGGCCACCCGGTGCGCGTCGATAACGTGCACTGTCAGGTTCTTCTCGATGATGGCTCGCTGAACCCTTTCGGGAAGCACATCCCACACCTCTTCAGGAGGGTATGGCGCGTTGAGCAGCACGGTCGCTCCCGGTTTGGCCACGGCGAGGACGTCCTGAGTCGACAGGAACCCGAACTGGTGGCATGCGACGAGGTCGGCCTGCGCGATGAGGTAGGTAGAGCGGATGGGCTGGCGAGAGAACCGCAGGTGCGAGACCGTCATCGCGCCGGCCTTCTTCGAGTCGTAGACGAAGTAGCCCTGGGCGTGCAGGTCGCTGTTCTCACTCACGATCTTGACGGTGTTCTTGTTGGCACCGACGGTGCCGTCAGAGCCCAGCCCGAAGAACACCGCACGGACGTCTCCCGCGGGGATGGGCAGCTCGAAGTCGTGGTCGGGGCGCACCGATAGGTGGGTCACGTCGTCGACGATGCCGACCGTGAACCGGGGTCGCGGCGCCGGCGACCCGAGCTCGTCGAAGACCCCCTTGACCATGGCCGGGGTGAACTCCTTCGACGAGAGCCCGTAACGGCCGCCGATCACCTGCGGCATGGCGCCGTGGTCGCGCTGCCCGCCGGTGGCGGCTTCGGCAAGCGTCGCGATGACGTCGAGGAAGAGTGGCTCACCATGCGCGCCTGGCTCCTTGGTGCGGTCGAGCACCGCGATCCGGCGTGCGTTGAGGGGCAGCGCGGCGACCAGCTCGGTGGCGGGGAACGGCCGGTACAGCCGCACGGTGAGCACCCCAACCCGCTCCCCGCGGCGGTTGAGCTCCGCGACGGTCTCCTGGACAGCGCCCAATGCGGAGCCCATGATCACAATGACCCGGTCGGCCTGTGGGTGCCCGTCGTACTCCACTAGCCGGTATGCGCGCCCAGTGCGCTCGGCCAGCCGATCCATCGCGTCCTGCACCGCGGCCGGCACCGCATTGTAAAAGGGGTTGACCGCCTCAGCGGACTGGAAGAACACGTCCGGGTTCTGTGCCGATCCCCGCAGCACCGGGTGGTGGGGGGTCAGCCCTCGTTCACGGTGCCTCAGGACGCCGGCGTCGTCGACGAGGGCCCGCAGGTCCTCCTGCTCGAGCATTGCCACACGGTTCATCTCGTGGGAAGTGCGGAACCCGTCGAAGAAGTGCAGGAACGGGACACGGGTTTCCAGGGTGGCCAGGTGGGCAACGGCGGCCAGGTCCTGCGCCTCCTGGACCGAGCTGGAGGCCAGCATGGCGAAGCCGGTGCTTCTCGCGGCCATCACGTCGGAGTGGTCACCGAAGATCGACAGGGCGTGCGTGGCGACAGTGCGGGCTGCGACGTGGATGACGGCCGAGGTCAGCTCGCCGGCGATCTTGAACATGTTGGGCAACATGAGCAGCAGGCCCTGAGACGATGTGAAGGTCGTGGCCAGTGCCCCGGTTTGCAGCGCGCCGTGCAGCGCGCCGGCTGCGCCGCCTTCGCTTTGCATCTCGACCACCCGAGGCACCATGCCCCACAAGTTGGTCCGGCCGGACGACGCCCAAGCATCGGCGAGCTCCCCCATCGGTGACGAGGGGGTGATCGGGTAGAGAGTGACCAACTCGCTCAGGGAATAGGCGACCGCGGCCGCGGCCTCGTTCCCGTCGACACATTCATTCCGCATGTCATCGCTCCCTGCAGTTTTGGCGCCTGACGCTGACACGGTATCTCCCGCGGCGCGCAGAGATAAGGGTTCTGCTACGCGGGCATCTCTGGTGAGTCAACTCAGGGGATGGTGCAAAATGGTGACTGCGGCACAGACTGTGAAGATTCACGTCCAGAACGTCCGGCGGGACATGATGGCGCCCACGAACCGACGGCCGAAGTTGATGCCGGTCCTGGGCGGTGCGGCAATCGAACGTCGCCGAGCCAAGATCACCACCGAGATCGCAGCCCTGGGCCTGCCACTACCCGGCAGCCTGGTCAAGCGACGGACCCGCTGCGGCAACACTGGTTGCCGCTGCCACGGCAACCCGCCGCAGCTCCACGGGCCCTACATGACCTGGACCCGCAGGGTCGATAACAAGACCGTCACACGCACCCTGGACACCACCCAGGCCGACGCCCTGCGCCCGCTGCTAGACAACTCCCGGCGACTACGCGAACTCACCACCGAACTCGAAACCCTCGCGCTCCGGCAGGTCAGAGACAACCCCACTCAACCCGACCCCTGACCGGCCTATCCGCGCGCGCTCTAACACCGTCGGATGCCGCGGTCGTCTGCGGCGGTAAGACGCACTCTTCGCCGCATGTCCGGATGCTCGGTCAGGCTGGTCGGAGGGTCAGAAACATCTGACGGGGGTCTCGAATCGAGCGAAGATGGTGGGGGCTGTCACCCAGCCGCTGAGCACGCTCACGACGCGGAACCGGCGGGCGTCGATGCCGCAGTCCTCGGCGGGTCCCGAGGTATGGAGAGGAGAGCGCAATGAGCAACGAGCAAGTGACACCTGCTGAGACGAAGGGTGTCGCGGTGGAGGTGTTGGCAACGGTCGACCT
>JADGOX010000015.1 GCA_017882745.1 Mycobacteriaceae bacterium
GTCACGCGGTCGACCACAGCCCCGTATCTCTTCAGGCCGAGACCTCAGCGCGACAACCGACACCGGACCGACACGTCTGCTGTGCGTGCGAGTCCGGCAGCCAAACGTGCCACTTCGCGGCTTCCGGCCACCGGCAGGATCAACGTCTCGCGGCCATCAGAGTGCGTTCAGATGAGACGCGGAGTGGGGCCTCAGGGTGTCCGTAGGACGATCGTCAAATGACACAGCCGGGTGCCGCATAGGGCCGCGATCCGGTGCCTTACCGCTGCAACCTCAAGGTTTGGTGATCCCTGCAGGTGCCGTACGGCGCGCCTCTGTCGAGCAGGCGTTTCAGTGAGCTCGCGGCATGTCCGCAGCATACTTCCCCGTCGTGACCCAAACACCGTGTGGTGCGATGTGCGGCGACCCGAATGGTCCGGATAGCCCACGTCAGCCTTTGATGCCGTAGCTGCCCATCGCGTCTACGAGCGCCTGTGCGTCCCGCACGGCTTTCCGGGCGACCGCTGGTGTGCAGTAGCCGCCGTACTGCAGCAAGGACTTGTCCTTCAGTAGCCGGCGGAGCCTGGAGGCGAGCGTCGTACCGTCTGGTTTGACTGTGGCGAGCAGTTCGACAGCAGCCCGGTGGTCCTGGTCGTTGGCACGCTCGCCGAGGACGGCCCCGCAGATCGCGTCCGTGGCAGCAATCCCGGCACTGATCGCGTTGGACGCGGCCACCTGCGCCTCAGCGGAGGGATCTGCCTTTCCATCCACCAAGGCCAGGCGTTCAAGTGCGACTTGCAGGTGCTCTCGCGCGGTCCCTGCGCGTTGGCGCAGCTCGGCCGCAGTCGTCTTCACGGTGCGTGCCATCAGTTAGGGTCCCATAAGTCGTCGAAGCAGGTCTGAGCCGAGGAAGGTTCGGGCGTCCGCAGTCCAGGACTCGATCATCGGGTCGCTGGCTGCGATCATCTGGGTCAGACGTGCGCTGGTGACGTCGTAGACGTTGCATGAGTTCCCGGTCCAGCGTTCGACGCCCGTGGTAACTGCATCTACGAATTGCTCGATCGTGTGGGCGTCGATGTTGTCGGGGAACACCACGACGATGTCGATGTCGCTGTCGAGGGTGCTGGTGCCGCGAGCGACGGACCCGAACAGGGCGAGGGTGGTGCGTTCGGCTTCGAGCTGGCCAAGATGGGCTCGGGCGAGGTCCGCTATGCGGTCTTGCAGGGTGTCCAAGAGGGTGTCGGCAGCCTGGACGGCGTGCTCGACCGTGGGCCAAATGAGGTGGTCACGGTTAGCGGTGTAGAGAACTGAAGGTCCGGACCGGCGGGCGAGGACCGTTCCGTGGCGAACGAGGCGGCCAAGGGCCGTCCGTATTCCGGGGTTCGATCCGGCGGTGACGAGTTCGGCGATGCGCGACCCGCTCAGGGGTGCCGTGGTATGGGCGAGGACGCGCAACACTTGCCCTTCGAGGCTGGGGATCACGACGCTGATCGGGTTGCTGAGGTCCACTCCATCTCACCGCTTTCTGATGAAATCATATCAGAACTGCTCTGATTACATCAGCAGACCGGTTGAGTCGACCACAGCCGTGTGCGCCGTCATCGCCCGGCAGCCCAGCTGGGTCACCGCAGTGGGATTCGCCGTCGGGACCGTTGATGTACAAATTCCAATTGAACTGTTGTACATTGAGGACATGGACGTAGCGATCAGCACCTTGCGCGCAGAGCTGTCGACGTGGATCGAGCGGGCTCGCGCCGGCGAGGAGGTTGTCGTCACCGATCGAGGGACGCCGGTGGCGCGCTTGCTGGCGGTCGACACCGCGCCGCTACTCGACCGGCTCATCGAGCGTGGGGTGCTGAGCAGACCGCGCCGTGCTGATCGGCCCGCTGCGCGTGGCGTCGCGCGAGCACACGCAAGCGGCCCGGTGTCGGAGTTGGTGAGCGAGCAGCGTCGCTGACCCCCATGACCATCGTGTATTTCGACAGCAGCGCCTTCGTCAAGTTGGTCGTCGAAGAGGACGGCAGTGAGGTTGCCGCCATACTGTGGGATGGCTGCGATGCGGCAGTGTCCAGCCGCATCGCGTATCCGGAGGTGCGCGCCGCGTTGGCCGCCGCTGGCCGTGCTCATCGTCTGGACCCAGCCGAACAGAGCCGTGCCGAAGTGATGTGGGAGGACTTCTGGGCGGCAACAAGGACGGTCGAGCTGACCGAAACCATCACCGCCCACGCCGGTCACCTGGCCGGTCGACACGCGCTGCGAGGCGCCGACGCGGTGCATCTTGCCAGCCTGCTCGCGGTCGGCGCCGCCGAAACGCTCTTCGCCGTTTGGGACCAGAAGCTGAGAACCGGGGCGGAGGCGGCTGGCGTGCGGCTGGCTCCCATGGCGTAGTCCGCTGCTCGGGACGTGCCCCGTACGCCGATCAGCACGGCCGCCCTCATCGGCGCCGCTAGTTCGTTTGTGGCCCATCGCCCACCCTCCACCTCGACCCGAATCCATCAGGGTCGAAGCCTGTCGGGCCGGGCAACGCCCGCCCAGAGTCAGCTCGTGTTGCTCACCAGCCCACCGGCGGCGCCAGCAGCAAACCGGCACTGGCCCAGGAGGCGAACTCCCACGGCGGGCGCGGCGAAAGCCGGCGGACGCCAGCCGCACCAGCTCGACCCAGGGCCTCCAACGCGTCGGCGAACACCGACTCCCGCGGCAGCAGCGGGCCAGCCTGCGGATCAAGGCTGTGCAGCAGCCGGGTGAACAACACACGCACCTGCTCGGCCCGCGCACCGAAGCGGCGCAGCCACCCCCGCACCGTTGATGCCGGGCGTCCCAGCGCGGCCGCGATCAACCGATGCCCCGCACCGGCAGCCTTGGCGAGCAACGCCGAACCGATCACCGACGCCGCATCAGCACGACGCAACAGCCACGCCGCGGCCAACAACACATGGGTCTTGGCGCAACCCGTGCAGCTCGCCCGGCGAGGCCGATGCCGCACAGCACCTTGCTCCCTGCGTGAGGACCGCCAACGCGCGTGGCCCCACGGCCTCAGCACACCCCCACACCGCGGACAGGCCAGCCCGCCAGCGAGCAGCAAACGTTCGACCGCGACCGCATCGGTATCTACCATCAACATTGGGTGCCCTCCAAGCACCAAGTGACGACCCTCCTGCTCGCCAAAGCTTGGGAGGGTCGTCGCGCATTTCCGGGGCATGGTCATGCCCTCGACGCGAACCCTAGAGGAAAACCGAAAAGTCACATCGTCGTACTCAGTGACGCCGACCTACCTACCGGTGGTCAACCACGGTGTCGCTCAACA
>JADGOX010000016.1 GCA_017882745.1 Mycobacteriaceae bacterium
ACCAAAGACTCGCCTACGAAAAGCCCGGGCAGCGGAACCGATAGGGTCAGTTCCTGTGAGTGAGCATTTCCGGGTGACCGGTGGCGGACGCCTTGTCGGCGAGATCACCGTGAGCGGGGCCAAGAACAGCGTCCTGAAGCTGATGGCCGCCGCCCTGCTCGCTGAGGGAACCACCACTATCACCAACTGCCCGGATATTCTGGACGTGCCGCTGATGGCCGAGGTGCTCCGCGGACTGGGTTGCCACGTGGTGATGGACGCCGACATCACACGGATCACCACTCCCGCCGAGTTGAGTCACCACGCGGACTTCCCCGCGATGGGCAAGCTGCGGGCCTCGGTGTGCGTGCTCGGGCCACTCGTGGCTCGCTGTCGGCGTGCGGTCGTCGCGCTGCCGGGTGGAGACGCGATCGGGTCGCGGCCGCTCGACATGCATCAGGCGGGGTTGAGCATGCTCGGCGCGCAGAGCTCCATCGCGCACGGCTGTGTGGTGGCCGAGGCGGAGAATCTGCACGGCGCTGACATGGTGCTCGACTATCCCTCTGTGGGGGCCACCGAGAACATTCTGATGGCGGCAGTACTCGCGACGGGCAGCACCACGATCGACAACGCGGCCAGAGAGCCGGACGTCGTCGACCTGTGCAACATGCTCAACCAGATGGGCGCGGAGATTTCGGGTGCCGGTACCTCCACACTCACCGTGCGAGGCGTGGAGCAGCTGCACCCGACGGAACATCGGGTGATCGGCGATCGGATCGTTGCGGCGACATGGGGGATGGCCGCCGTCATGACCCGCGGGGACATCACCGTCCGCGGCATCGATCCGGCGTACCTGCACCTGGTGCTGCAGAAGCTGAAGAACGCCGGCGCGACGGTCGAGGAGGATCCGGACGGGTTCCGGGTGGTGCAGCATGGCCGTCCGCGCGCCGTAGATTTCGTGACCTTGCCATTTCCCGGATTTCCCACCGACTTGCAGCCCATGGCCATTGGGCTCGCTTCGGTGGCGGAGGGGACCTCGATGATCACAGAAAACGTCTTCGAGGCACGCTTTCGGTTCGTCGAGGAAATGGTGCGTCTCGGCGCGGACGCCAGGACCGACGGTCACCATGCGGTCGTGCGGGGCGTGCCCCGCCTTTCGAGTGCTCCGGTGTGGGCCTCCGACATCCGGGCAGGCGCCGCGCTGGTACTGGCTGCGTTGTGCGCAGAGGGCGTTACCTTGGTGTGGGACGTGTTCCACATTGACCGCGGATACCCGATGTTCATCGAGAACTTGCAGCGTCTCGGCGCCGAGGTTGAACGGATTCCAGCCGAGTAACAGACGCTGTGGCCAACTGCACCCATCGCGGGGTGGTACCGGCCAGTAGGCTAGATCTCCCTGTACTCAACACCGGTGCCGAAATTACGATGATGGTCCCGGAGCTACGCGGAGGTTTGTTGTGCCCTATCCCAGTAACCGTGAGCGCGATCGACCCTGGGTGATGCGTACCTACGCGGGTCATTCCTCTGCTGCAGCATCCAACGCGTTATATCGCCGCAACCTGGAGAAGGGCCAGACGGGACTGTCGGTGGCCTTCGATCTGCCCACCCAGACCGGCTACGACCCTGACGACGAGCTGGCGAAGGGTGAGGTCGGCAAGGTCGGTGTGCCGGTCAGCCACCTGGGCGACATGCGCGCACTGTTCCAGGACATCCCGCTATCCACCGCAAACACCTCGATGACCATCAACGCTCCTGCGATGTGGCTGCTGGCGCTCTATCAGGTGGTCGCCGAGGAGCAGGCCGAGGCGGCGGGTCTCGACCGGGCCGAGTTGCTCAGTCAACTGGCGGGGACCACCCAGAACGACATCATCAAGGAGTACCTCTCCCGGGGGACGTACGTGTTCCCGCCAGGACCCAGCCTCCGGTTGATCACCGACATGGTTGCGTACACCGTCACGAACATCCCGAAGTGGAATCCGATCAATATCTGCAGTTACCACCTGCAGGAGGCTGGGGCCACACCTGTTCAGGAGGTTGCCTACGCGATGTGCACCGCCATCGCGGTGCTCGACTCCGTGCGGGACTCGGGCCAGGTCCCCAGCGAGCGCTTCGGCGAGGTTGTGGGCCGGGTGTCCTTCTTCGTCAACGCCGGCCTGCGATTCATCGAGGAGATGTGCAAGATGCGGGCGTTCGGCCAGCTGTGGCAGGAGCTGGTGGCCGAACGCTATGGCGTGACAGACAGCAAGCAAAGACGATTCCGTTACGGCGTACAGGTCAACTCCCTCGGACTGACCGAGGCGCAGCCGGAGAACAACATCCAGCGAATCGTCCTGGAGATGCTGGCAGTGACCATGTCACGCGATGCTCGCGCCCGAGCCGTGCAGTTGCCCGCGTGGAACGAGGCGCTCGGGCTGCCGCGACCGTGGGATCAGCAGTGGGCGCTGCGCATGCAACAGGTGCTGGCGTACGAAACCGACCTGCTTGAGTATGAGGACATCTTCGCTGGTAGCCATGTGATCGAGCGGGCGGTGGCGGACATCGTCTCTGGGGCGCGCGCCGAGATCGACCGTGTCCAGGCCATGGGTGGCGCCGTCGCGGCTGTTGAGACCGGATACATGAAGTCGGCCCTGGTGTCCTCGCTGGCGGAGCGTAGGCGGCGCATGGAGTCAGGGGAGGACGTCATTGTCGGTGTCAACCGCTTCGAGGGCACAGAGCCAAGTCCGCTCCAGGCTGAGGGTGCCGGAGCCATCATGGTCGTTGACCACGCTGTGGAGGCGGCAGCGATCGACGCACTTGCGCTGTGGAAGCAAGGACGCAAGGCCGACGAGGTGGACGAGGCGCTGCGAGTGCTGCGCGATGCAGCAAAGACAGAGGCGAACCTTGTCCCGGCGACCGTGGTGTGTGCTCGGGCGGGGGTGACGACGGGCGAGTGGTCTGGCGCCCTTCGTGAAGTGTTCGGCGAATATCGTGCGCCCACAGGAGTTTCCGCCGCATCCGCAGTCGGTGAGGCGGGTGCAGAAATCGCGCTCGTGCGGGAGAACGTCAAGGCTGCCGGCGAGCAACTCGGTGGCCGGCTGCGCATGCTCGTTGGCAAGCCGGGTCTGGACGGTCATTCCAACGGCGCGGAGCAGATCGCCGTCAGGGCCCGTGACTGCGGGTTCGAGGTCGTCTATCAGGGGATCCGTCTCACGCCCGCTCAGATCGTCTCTGCGGCAGTGCAGGAGGGAGTGCACGTTGTTGGACTCTCCGTGCTCTCCGGCTCCCACCTCGAGGTCGTGCCGGCCGTTATCGACGGACTGAGAGCGGCGGGGGCTGGTGACATCCCGGTCGTGGTCGGCGGCATCATTCCGCCGAAGGACGCCACCATCCTGCGCTCCAAGGGGGTCGCACGGGTGTTTACGCCCAAGGACTACTCAATGACCGAGATCATGGACGAGATCGTGGCGGTTGTACTAGCTGCGCAGCACGCCCACTAGGGCCCGTACTGCGCTGACCAGGCGATTTGACGTGCTAACCGCAGCCATGTAACTTTCTCTTTGCACCGCACGACAGAGTGTGAACGGGACGGCCGCGAGGCCGTGAGGTTCGCCCATCGACGTAGGTGCCACCCCCGGAACGGATCTTGTGGCTAGCAACTGCACTGGTCCGGACCTAGGACGCACGGAGTTGCACTCCTTGAGTCGGATAGGGTAGGTTAGTGAGGTT
The DNA here is from genome assembly GCA_017882745.1 of Mycobacteriaceae bacterium. GTDB lineage: Bacteria > Actinomycetota > Actinomycetes > Mycobacteriales > Mycobacteriaceae > X156. The sequence continues at coordinate 3,685 of JADGOX010000016.1, forward strand.
GCCCCAGCGGGCCAGGCCAACAGGCCTGGGAAGCGCAGGTGTGCGTGTGTTCTTTGAGAACTCAACAGTGTGCCGATGAAAGTCAGTGCCAATTGTTATTTTATTTAGCTCTGACATTCTGCTTTGGTGGGGTGTTGGGGTGTCAGTGAGTTTTGAATTTGCT
>JADGOX010000166.1 GCA_017882745.1 Mycobacteriaceae bacterium
CCAGCTCCGGCTCGCGCAGAGCGAACTGGGTGATCTCGTAGGTCAGCTGCTGGCGTTTCGGCTCGAGCTCGATGGTCGCCCACATCGTCTCCAGCAGCCCTTGCACCAGAGCAGGTAGATCCACACCGCGAGGCAGCTCGAGGTTCGCGGGCAAGGCGAGCTCATTCACGATGGCGGTGATCACCTCACGAAACAGCGCCTGCTTCGACTCAAAGCAGTAGTGCACGGTGGCCAGCGTGGTGTTTGCCTCCGCGGCAATGCGCCGGGTGGTCGCTGCGGCAACACCTTGCTCGACCATCACCCGGATCGTGGCGTCAACCAGCTGCTGACGCCTCTCTTCCACTGGAACACGCGGCATCGTGGCCTCCTCGCCAGTGGACAACTTGCCCAGAACAATAGTCATCTGCGGGCAAGGTGCGCTTGGCATGAACGCCCGACGAACTACTTCGGTGACGACAATCGGGCATCACACAAGACCACAGTGAGGAGGTGCTGGAGCGTTGGTCGGTGGACCAGGGCGGGTGGCGGCCGCGCTATGCTCTCTCGCGGCACTGTGCTCGCGGCTTCGGCCACACGCCTGGTGCCACGCGGATGTAGTTCAATGGCAGAACATCAGCTTCCCAAGCTGAATACGCGGGTTCGATTCCCGTCATCCGCTCCAGGCCTCCGCAGGCGGAGGGTGTCGCCGTCACCGGCCCCGCGTCGACCGAAAACACAAGTGCGCTCGTGTAATCTGCGCGGATGGAGCGACGGGTCGCACTGTCGTACTCCACGGGCGCGGTGGGTACGGGCATCTTCGCGACCGTTCCCGGGTTGCTGCTGCTGTACTACCTGACCGACGTGATCGGGGTGGCCGCCGGCATCGCCTCACTGGTGCTGTTCGTACCCAAGATCTGGGACGCGGTGCTCAACCCCGTCGTCGGCGCGTTCTCCGACCGCAGCGGAGCACGCCGGCCGTACCTGCTGGCCGGCGCAATCGGGACACCGCTGATGTTCGCGCTGCTGTTCTCCGCGCCAGATCTGGGCACCCCTGCCCGCACCGCCCTCTACGTCGGCATCATCTACACCCTGGCGATGACGGGCTACGCACTGTTCCAGGTGCCGTGGGTGGCGATGCCCACCGAGATGACCCCGGACTACCACGCACGCACCCGGCTGATGTCCACCCGGATGGTGCTGCTGACCGTCGGAATCCTCGCCGGTGGCGCTCTCGCCCCCCTGCTCTCCGGCGGCAAGTCGGGCGGCCGCGGCGGATACGCGTTGATGAGCGTGGTGCTGGCCGTCGTGCTTGCGGCCGCGATGCTCACCGCCTGGCGAGGTACCCGTGGCGCTGTTGCGGCGGCGCCGGCAACGCGCCGGCTCTCCGCGCGTGAGCAGCTGGCGATCGTCCGTGGCAACCGGCCGTTCCTGGTGCTCTTCGGTGGTTACGTGGCGCAGGCCGTCGCCACGGGCGCCATGCTCGCCGGCACCCCCTACGTTGCCACCTATGTGCTGGGCGATGCCGCGCTGGCCTCGGTTCTCTTCGTCTTCCTCGTCGCGCCAGCCGCCCTGGTGATGCCCTTGTGGCGCAGGCTCTCCGAGCGCAAGGGCAAGCTGTTCTGCTACCTGTTGGCCAGCGGATTGTTCGGGCTGACTGCGGTCTCGTTGCTCGCCGCGCGCTCCGAGCCGCATCTGGTGGTGTTCGCGCAGATGATGCTGCTGGGCATCGGCTATGCCGGCGTACAGCTGTTTCCCTACGCGATGTTGCCCGATGCCATCGGCGAGGGCTCGCGGGCCGGGGTGTTCACCGGAGTGTGGCAGGCGGGTGAAACCATAGGCTTCGCTGTGGGCCCGGCGTTGTACGCGCTGACCTTGGCCACTGTCGGCTTTGTCAGCTCGGCGGCCGATCAGCGGGTGCAACAACCTCCGGGCGCGCTCACCGGCGTGGTGCTCGGCTTCTCCGTGCTGCCCGCACTGCTGATGCTGCTGAGCATTCCGTTGTTGCGCCGCTATCCCGATCCGGAGGTTCGATGAGGAAGCTGTCCACTGGCCTGAGCCGCGACGAAGTACTCGCGCGGCTGGCGGGCTACCGCTCGGAGGACCTGCCGGCCCGTGGAGGGCGCACCTTCGCCTACGTCTACGACCCCGCGCGTCCGGACATCGACGAGCTGGCACACGAGGTGTACGCGTCATTTCTGGACGTCAACGGTCTCGACCCGACGGTGTTCCCCAGTCTGCTGCGGATGGAGAACGAGGTGATCGGCATCGTCGCGGACCACCTCGGTGGCGGCCCGGACACCGTCGGCACCTTCACCAGCGGAGGTACCGAGTCGATCATCCTGGCCGTCAAGGCGGCCCGTGATGCCGCCCGCGTCAGCCACCCTGAGGTTCTCGCGCCCGAGGTGGTGTTGCCGGTGACCGCGCATGCCTCGTTCCAGAAGGCCTGCCACTACCTGGGATTGACACCGGTGTTGGTCGACGTGGACCCGTCGACGTTTCGGGTGTCGCCGGGGGTTGTGCGGGCCGCCGTCAGCGAGAACACGGTGCTGCTGGTGGGCAGTGCCCCCTCCTACGCACACGGGGTGGTCGACCCGATCAGCGAGCTGGGTCAGCTGGCCCTTGAGCTCTCGGTGCCCTTGCACGTGGACGCCTGCATCGGTGGGTGGCTGCTGCCGTACTTCACGCAGCTGGGTGAGCAGGTGCCGCCGTTCGACCTGTCCGTACCCGGCGTGACCAGCCTGAGCGTGGACCTGCACAAGTATGCCTACTGCGCCAAAGGTGCGAGCGTTGTGCTGTATGCGGAGGCAGGCATGCGACGGCACCAGTATTACGCCTGTGCCGACTGGACCGGGTACACGATGATCAACGCAGGAGTGCAGTCCAGCAAGAGCGGTGGCCCCTTGGCCGCAGCATGGGCGGTGCTGCACGCGGTCGGTCAGGACGGTTACGGGGAGTTGGCCGCGCAGACGCTGCGGGCGCGGAGAGCGCTGGTGGCCGGTATCGACGACATCCCTGGACTTCGGGTGCTGGGCAGACCGGAGATGGCCTTGGTGGCGCTGGCCGCAGCCGCGCCCGATGTCAACGTGTTCGCGGTGTGCGACGAGATGGCAGCACGCGGCTGGTACGTGCAGGCACAGCTGGGCTACCGCGGACTGCCTGCGAGCGTGCACCTGACGTTGACGGCATCCAGCGAAGAGCAGATACCTGCACTACTGGCCGACCTCGCGGAGTGCGCAACGGTTCCGGCAGCGCCGGTCGACCCGGAGTTGCTCGCCGCGGTGCAGACCTTGGATCCCGATGCGTTGCCTGATGACGTGCTCGGCGCGCTGCTGCCCATGGCGGGTCTCGAGCCAGGCGGCGGACTGCCCGAGAAGATGGCCGGCATCAACGCGCTGCTCGAGGCGATGAGTCCGCGGCTGCGCGAACGGTTGCTCATCGAGTTCCTGGGGGCCGCGTTCCGCCCGTGAACAGCCCGCGGCGGCCGGAGGACTCCCCCAGATCACCGGTGCGATCCGGGCAAACACTGCGTTAGCCGTGAATCTTGGCGACCGGCCCCCAGGATCCACGGCTGAGCCGTAGGCTGGTTGCGTGATGTCACTGCGGAAGTTCACTGTCTCCCTGACGGCCCTCGCTTTCGCCGGCCTGCTCGGCTGCAGCTCTGGCAGCGGCAACGCGATTGCCCCGGCGCTTAGCGCCGCGTCGGCAAGCGCATCGCCCAGCGCCAGCGATTCCGCGTCGGCCACGCCCGGCGCCAGCAGTGCCCTTGTGCCTGCGCCCACCACCGCGCCCGTGAACCCCACCGCAGCCCCGGTGAACCCCACCACGCCGCAGCCGGCCAACCCCACTGCGGGAATCCAGACAACTGCTCCCGCACCGGGGGCACCGTTGCCCTCACTCAGCAACAGCCCCGAGAAGGCATTGGCCGACTCGGGCCCCAAGGGCCAGGCGTACCTCAAGCTGATCCATGACGGCGGCATCCCCGGCAACTCGCAGGTCGACGGCCTCTACATTCTCTTCGCCCAGGCAACCTGCCAGGCCAAGCAGAAGGGTGACAGCCGAGAGTCGATCCTGGTCCAGTTCGACCAGATCGGCCAGACCCTGGCACCCAACACCCACTTGACCGCCCGCCAGATCTCCGAGCTGTTCGTCTCCTCGGCGGAGCGCACCTTCTGCTGATCCCGCGGCGCAGCAG
>JADGOX010000167.1 GCA_017882745.1 Mycobacteriaceae bacterium
GGGCGCCCTTGGCGTGCCCCGCCCCACCTCCGCGCTGGCAGCCCCGCTCCCGGGGGAGGGTTCGAACCTCCATAGGCAGCTCCAAAGGCTGCTGTCCTGCCGTTAGACGACCCGGGACTGCATCGCCCAGGCTACGACGATGAGTTTCGGCCCAGTGGGTCGATCGTGGGAAGCAGGCATCGGGGCGGTGGGGGAAGTAGCCCTCGGGCGGTGGACGGAGTAGCCGTTGGCACGGACGGGCGTGGCGGCGGACCCCAGCCGGACGTGGCCAGCGTGCCGGTGGACGCCAGAACAACGTCCGTTCGGGTGAATACCCGTTCCTGTGTCATAACAGCGTGTGATGATGGCGCTAAGCGCGTCACCCTACGTGCTCATGAGGGCTTTGCATCGGCTACTCAGCCGGCGCACTTGAGAGTGGAGCGAGAATGTTGAGAACTCGACCGGCGCGGGGGGCGGCGCTCTTGTTGCTACTGGCGCTGCTGATGGCCTTCTCCGTGGCCGCGCCACGGCCAGCGTCGGCCACAGCCGGAGACATCGGCTACCAGGATGGGTCGACCGGCACGGCCGGCGGCGCCGCCAGCGGTGAGAAGCCGGAGAACAAGCTCTGGTGGAACGACGGCTCCTGGTGGGGTTCGCTCTTCAACAGCGTAAGCGGCCGATACGATATCTTCCGTCTTGATCGCGGGACGCAGACGTGGGTAGACACCGGCGTACCCCTCGACAACCGTCCCTCGTCCCGAGCCGATGCGACCTGGGACGGCAGCCACCTTTACATCTCCTCGCACGTCTTCGCCAGTTCGTCGACGTCGTACTCCACCAACCAACCGACTCGGCTGTACCGGTTCAGCTATAACGCCTCATCGAAGTCGTACACGCTCGACGCGGGCTTTCCGGCGAAGATCAACAACATCTCGAGCGAGTCCCTCACGATGGACAAGGACTCGACCGGCCGGCTGTGGGCGGCCTGGACCCAGGACAAGACCGTCTACGTCAACGCGACCAGCGGCTCCGACGCGTCTTGGGGGCAGCCGTTCGCTCTTCCGGTCAGCGGAGCCAGCGGACTGACTTATGACGACATCGCCTCGGTGGTGTCCTTCGGCGGCCGCATCGGGGTGATGTGGAGCAATCAGTCGACCTCGACGATGTCCTTCGCCGTGCACGCCGACGGCGCCGCGAACGCAGCGTGGAACCTGGAGACGGCCGTCTCCGGGCCGAATTGGGCCGACGACCACATCAACCTCAAAGCGCTGGACGGCGATTCGTCCGGTCGGGTGTTCGCTTCGGTGAAGACCAGCCTCGACGCCACCGGCTCGTCGACCGCGCCGCAAGTTATCCTGCTGGCTCGTAACCCATCGAACGGCCAGTGGTCGTACGCGGTCTACGGAACCGTGGCCGACTGCCACACCCGCCCCGTGCTGTTGCTCGACTCTCAACACTCCACGGTGTACGTGTTCGCCACCGCCCCGACCTCCGGAGGCTGCCCATTCGCCGGAACGCCTGGGACCATCTACATGAAGTCGTCGCCGATGGGTTCGTTGTCGTTCCCGTCGGGCCGCGGCACCCCGGTGATCCGCGACGCCGCATCGGCGAGCATGAACAATGCCACGACCACCAAGCAAAGCGTCAACGGCACCACCGGAATGGTTGTACTGGCGACGAACAGCTCAACCAACCGGTACTGGCACGCCGATCTCGCGCTGACGGCGCCGACGGCGCCAACGGCCAGCTACTCGGTGTCCGCCAACTCGGGTCCGGCGCCGCTGACCGTCAACTTCACCGACACCTCGATCGGAACACCGACGAGTTGGGCTTGGACGTTCGGCGACGGCGGCGCGTCGACCTCACGGAGTCCCAGCCACATCTACGGCAGCGCGGGCACGTACCCGGTGAGTTTGACTGCCTCGAACGCGGTCGGTAGCAACACCGCGACGAGCACGATCACCGTCACCAGTGCCGGCGGCGGAGGAATCGCGACAATCGCCGCTGCGGGCAGCAGCACGGGCGGCAACGCCAGCGCGGTGAACTCGGTGACGCTGACCAAGCCGACGGGTACCTCGACCGGAGACCTGCTGGTGGCCGGAATGACCGTCGACAACTCGCCCACCATTTCCGCGGCGCCCGACGGCTGGACGCAGCTCATGCCGGCGGTGAAGCCCGTCAGCGGTGCGTCCCTCTACGTCTACTACCACGTCGTCACTAGCGCGGAGGCAACCGCCACCAGTTGGTCCTGGGCGCTGAGCTCGGCGCAGAAGTGGGGCGGAGGCGTCACCCGATACACCGGAGTCGACCCGACGAACCCGTGGGCCGTATCCCCAGTGGTGACCGTTAAGAGCGCACAGGTGACCTCGATCACCTCTCCAGGTCTGACCACATCCACCGCGGGTGACATGATCGTCGGCGGCCTCGGAGCCGACGGCACCGCCATCTCGGTCAGCAGCGCTCCGGCCGGATTCGCTGAGGGGTGGCAGATGAGCACCGGCCAACTCACCGAGCAGGCGAGCAAATTGCAGCCGACCGCTGGTGCCACCGGATCGCTGACCTGGTCGCTCAGTGGGGCCCGGTCGTTGGCAGTCTGGGTGGCGGCCCTGCGACCAGCAGCGGCGTAGTTCCCCAAGTCCGAGTCGCCGCCCGTGCCGATCTCTAGCCCGGGCGGCGATCCTCGTTAAATCACGGCCCAGCCCCATCGCCAAGCCGGTGCTGGTTGCGACGCTCGCCACGTCGCCGGGCGGAACGTCAGCGAACAGCGGACGGCACCGAGTCAGCGACGGGCGCGGACGGCCTGGGCATCAACAGACCGGGCTTGACGGGGTCGAGGCGCAACCCCTGCCCGCCGGTGTCCCGGGTCGACCGGCCGGCGGCCTGCATCAGGTGCTCGAGGGACACCTCGCCGGCGTCGGCGACCACGGCGAGGCCGCGGTCGGCGAGTGCGGCCGCAATGTCGAGTTGGTGGTCGTCCACGTGCTCCCCGTGCATCTTGCGGCGCGGCAGCAGCACGGGGCACTTGCCCGCGGACAGGGCGGTCAGGGCGGTGCCTACGCCGGCGTGTGCGATGACGACGTCAGCTTCCCGCATCGCCCGTTCCAACTCCCTGGGCGCCAGGTAGTCCAGCCCGCCCGGCAGATCGGGCACCCGGGTCCCCCCGACCTGCCAGAGCACTTCGGCCGCCGCCGGTAGGATCTTGCGCAGTCGGGTGACCGCGCGGTCGAAGGTGTAGTTGCGCATCGTTCCCAGTGTCACGACGGCGCGCCGGATCGAAGGCTGAGCCGAGCGCTGCGCGACGAAGCCGTCGAATACCGACCCGACGAAGTGCCAGCGCGGGTCCTTCCAGTCGGCGTACTGCGCGTGCAGATAGATGCCCGGTACCGCGGCCAGAAGGCGGCCAGTCAGCGACGGCGAGTGCGCCCGCGCGGCCGACTCGACGTAGTGGGTCTGCGCGCCCATCCGGGCTGCCAAGGGAAGAAACGGCAGCGCCACGCCACTGCCGGTGCTGACGACGGCGTCGAAGTGCTGCCGGTTGAGGACGCACCGCGCAATCCGTAGCACGCGGAGCACATTGAGCATGTCGCGCGGCTCTATCCGCGGCACGTACAGCGTGGTGCGGCCGTCGAGAAGTTCCTCCGACTGCGCGTCGCGGAACGTCACCCACAACTCCTCGTCGCCGGGGCGACGCATCCGAGCGTTCAGCCGGTGCAGCTCGAGCAGATGCCCACCGGTGGAGGCGACGTACAGGATGCGATGCGAGCTGGGCGGGGTAGCCGGTAACACACCACCCGGGGCGGCAGTTCCCTCCCGGTGGGTGATTGTCACCCAGAAGTTGTCGGCTGCCCGCTAAGGCCACTTGAGCGCCTGGGCGGTGGCGATGTAGGAACGGATGCGGCAGAACGCCTTGAGCCCGCGCATGCTCCGCCAGCTCCCGCTGATCTTCGCCTGGAGCTTGGCCATCCTGATCGCCTGCTCGCAGCTGTTGTTGGTCCA
>JADGOX010000168.1 GCA_017882745.1 Mycobacteriaceae bacterium
GGTGCCGGACGCTAGCCCACTGAGCGCTGCCTCACACCGGACTGGTGGGAATGCAGGTCATGTGGTTACAGTCACGACCATGACCCGAGTGCTCGACATAGGCCAGCTGCTTACGCGGCGTCGCCATGTCGATTTTGCACAGGTCTCTACCTCTGGGTGTATGACTTCCTGATCGGACCCATCACGACGTGAGCACCGCTCGCGTCGGATTCTTTCTGTGCGTCCACCCAAATCGAGGAACTTCTCCATGACAACTGCGTCCATTTCACATCTCGGATCCGTCATTGCAGCCACCGACAACGCCGTCACCGAGGACGCCGCGAACGCCCAGGTCGTCTTCCGTGCGTCGGCTCAGGCCCACGACGCCGTGGCCAGCACAATCACGCTGGGCAAGTACAGCGTGGAGGTGGACGAACCACCGGCGCTCGGCGGGGACAACACGGCCGCCAATCCGGTGGAGTACTACCTGGCGTCGCTGCTGTCCTGCCAGGTGGTCACCTACCGCGTGTGGGCCGACAAGCTCGGGATCGCACTCGACGGCATCTCCGCCCGCGCAGAGGGTGACCTCGACGTGCGGGGCTTCTTCGGGTTCGACGACGCGGTACGCCCCGGATTCGGCGAGGTCCGGATTGTCGTCACCCTGACTGGACCGGAGTCCAGGGAGCGCTACCTCGAACTACAGGAAGCGGCGGACGCCCACTGCCCGGTCCTGGACCTGACCCGCAACCACACCCCTGTTCGGACCACTGTCGAAACCCCCTGATCTAGTTGATGATCCGAGAAACTTGGAGACAAACCCCGTGAGTGACAACACCCCTGACCTGGCCATCGATCCGAGTGCCGCCTGGAGCTTCGACACCAAGCAGGTCCACGTCGGCCAGGTGCCCGACGGCACTACCAACGCCCGCGCACTACCGATCTACCAAACAACCGCCTACACCTTCCGCGACACCGACCACGCCGCCGCACTGTTCGGTCTCGCCGAACCCGGGAACATCTACACCCGGATCATGAATCCCACTCAGGACGCCGTCGAGCAACGCATCGCCGCCCTTGAAGGCGGAGTCGCAGCCCTCCTCCTCTCCTCAGGCCAGGCCGCCGAAACCATCGCGATCCTCAACCTCGCCGAAGCGGGAGACCACATCGTCTCCAGCCCCCGCCTCTACGGCGGCACCTACAACCTCTTCCACTACACCCTCCCCAAGCTGGGGGTCGAGATCTCCTTCGTCGAGGACCCCGATGACCTCCAGCAGTGGAAAGCCGCCATCCGCCCCAACACCAAAGCGTTCTACGGCGAAACCATCTCCAACCCGAGAAACGACATCCTCGACATCCCCGGGATCTCCGAAGTGGCCCACTCCCACGGGATCCCGCTGATCGTCGACAACACCGTCGCCACGCCCTACCTGATCCGCCCCTTCGAGCACGGCGCAGACATCATCGTGCACTCGGCCACCAAGTACCTCGGCGGACACGGCACCACCATCGCCGGCGTCATCGTCGACGGCGGCACCTTCGACTGGACCCAGGGTCGCCATACGAACTTCACGACCCCCGACCCCAGCTACCACGGGGCCGTCTTCGCCGACCTCGGCGCACCCGCCTTTGCCCTCAAGGCCCGCGTCCAGTTGCTACGCGACCTCGGCTCCGCAATATCACCGTTCAACGCATTCCTTGTCGCCCAGGGCATCGAGACACTGAGCCTGCGCATGGAACGCCACGTCTCCAACGCAAAAGCCGTCGCGCAGTTCCTGCAGGCCCGCCCCGAGGTCACCTCCGTCGGCTACGCCGGCCTCGAGTCTTCCCCCTGGTACGAACGCGGACAAAAGATCGCACCCAAGGGTGCAGGCGCCATCGTCACCTTCGAGTTGGCGGGTGGAGTGGACGCCGGCAAGAAGTTCGTCAACGCCCTCACCCTGCACAGCCACGTCGCCAACATCGGCGACGTGCGCTCCCTGGTGATCCACCCCGCGTCGACCACCCACTCCCAACTGACGCCTGAGGAGCAGTTGGCGGCCGGCGTCACACCCGGACTCGTCCGCCTGGCCGTGGGCATTGAAGGCATCGACGACATCCTCGCCGACCTCAAGACCGGCCTCACGGCAGCAGCGGAGTAGGCACCCCACACCGCCGTTGCCCAATGCCGCACTGGTTTCATGGAATTGAACAGATGCGACATTGGGCAACGACACCTGGGCCGCAGAACAGGTGCGGCTGGGCCCCATGTGGCTCACCGGCCTCCCCGGCGCATCGTCGGCGGTTGGTAGGTCACAGGGTGTGGGCGGATCAGTCCAACGATTCAGCGAGCCGCGTGATCTCCTCGGCGATGGTCTGCGGGACTCGTCGGGGTAGGTGGTGGCCGCCTTCGCCGACGAGGACGAGGCGCGATTGTGGTATCCGAGTGCTCAGCGCGTGGGCCGTAGCGAGCGGGATCATCTTGTCTACGGGGTCGGCAATGACCACGCTCGGCGCGGTGATCATCTCAAGACGCGCATCAAGGTGGTCGAGGGTGCGGACGAGTTCGCGTTGCTCGGTCAGGAAGGTCCGCCACATGGCACCGTGCTCATGGCGCGCGTTGCCCCAGGCCTCCCAGTTGACGTGTTCGTGCGGTTCCAGCGGCCGCTGCAGTGTCCGCTGAATCCGGGCCACGCGTCTGCGCGCGAACCACGGGGTCAGCCACCACGCGGTCAACGCACAGACCGGGCCGGCGAGTGGTGCTGCCAGCAGCGTGTCCCACCCGTCCAAACAGCCTGGACCGACGCTGGACACCAGCACCAGGCCACGGACCCGATCGGGGGCCAGCGCAGCAGCTGTGAGCGCAACGCCCCCACCGTAGGAGTGGCCTACCAAGATTGCATCCTCAAGCCCGGCGCGGTCGAGTTTGTCCAGCAGCCACCGCGCATTGTCGCCGAAACTCCCCGCTGGATGTGGGCTCGTCCGGTAACCAGGACGATCCGGCGCGAAACTCCGCAGATGCGTTGGCAAGGCTCGCACCACCGCATCCCAATCAGAGCCGGCACCGGGCTGACCATGCAAGAAGACCACCGGCGTGGCCCGAGGTCGCCGTTCCGGGCCTGGCTCCCCGGTCGATCTGTGCATCGTCCCCCTGTCGAACAAGTGCGTCGGAGCCAATGTCCGGCAGACCGCAACGCGCGGGCAGACGAAGCATCACCAACGGTACGGCAGTGGGCCACTGGTACGGCGGTGCTCGGTGAGCTAATGCCGGGCGTCGTGCCTCCGCTGCTACGTGTGTGGATCTGTGACGAAGTGCCCTGGCGTCGTCCTCACCGGCCGTGCGACAGTGGAAGCCAGGGCGGAGTCGTCACGCCGCATGGCTGACTTGCCGGGCACCCAGGTCGCCCGGACAGGAATGGTGAGGCGAGGAATCGTGATCACAACGACCACCGGCACAGCGGACACCGGCAGCTACCCGACCCCGGCGGCGTCGGTGGCCCGGATGTTCTATGACCGGGTCGCGGCGACCCCCGACGGCGAAGCGTTCCGTTTCCCGACAAACGGTGCCTGGGCGTCGGTGACCTGGTCGCAGACGAAGGAGACGGTCAAGACCATGGCCGCGGGTCTACTCGCGCTGGGGATCCAGCCCGAGGAGCGGGTGGCGATCGCGAGCGCCACCCGCGTCGAGTGGCTGTACGCGGATCTCGCGATCATGTGCGCGGGCGCTGCGACGACCGCCATCTACCCCTCCTCCGGTGGCGACGACGTCGCCTTCATCTTGTCCGACAGCGGATCGCGGATCGCCTTCGCCGAGGACGACGCCCAGATCGCCAAGCTGCGCGCCCAGCGGGACCACCTACCCGAGCTACTCCGGGTTGTGACCTTCGACGGCGAGGCGGACGGTGACTGGGTGCTGAGCCTGGACGACCTGCACGCCCTGGGTGCCAAGCACCTCGCCGAGCACCCGACCGCGGTGGACGAGGCGGTGGCCGCCGTCCAGCCCGAGCACCTGGCCACGCTGATCTACACGTCGGGGACCACGGGGCGGCCCAAGGGGGTGGAACTGCCCCACCGCTGCTGGACGTACGTCGGTGCCGGGGCCGAGGCCATCAAGATCCTGTCGCGTAGCGACCTGCAGTACCTGTGGCTTCCGCTGACGCACTCGTTCGGCAAGATGCTGGAGGCGGTGCAGCTGCAGATCGGTTTCCCCACGGCCGTCGACGGCCGCATGGACAAGATCGTGGA
>JADGOX010000169.1 GCA_017882745.1 Mycobacteriaceae bacterium
GACTACCGCTACCCGCACATGGACTGACAGTCACCAATCCCGCGAGGGGCGCTCGACGGGGGTCGTCCCGTCGAGCGCCGTGTCGGGACCGTGCAACATGCGCCGGAGTGTGGCCGGCGGAACGGGCGTGCTGAAGAGGAAACCCTGGGCGCGTCGGCAACCGAGCGCGAGCAGCATCTGTGCGGCCAGGTCGGTCTCGACGCCTTCAGCCACGACGTCGAGTCCAAAGGACCCGGCAAGGCCGATGATCGATCTCACGATCGCCAGGTCATCTGGGCTCGTGCCAAGGTTCAGCACAAATCCTTTGTCGATCTTCAGCGTGTCCACCGGCAGGGACTTGAGCTGACCTAGTGAGCTCCGCCCGGTCCCGAAGTCGTCAATGGCTACCTGGACACCGAGATTCTTCAGGTCTCGCAGAGTGATCAGTACCTGGTCGAGATCATGAATGACGGCATGCTCGGTGATCTCCAACTCGAGGTCGCTGCCCTCCATCTCGTTCTCGTTGAGTACGCGCGCCACGGTGCTCACGAAGTCGGAGGCGATCAGCTGGGCGGGTGAGACATTGACGCGCATTCCCAAGGCGAGGCCGGGGATTGCCGAGCGCCACAGAAAGTGTTGATGGCACGCCTCATGAAGAACCCATCGGCCGAGCTCACCCGCAAGGTTTGTGGCTTCCGCGATGCTGATGAACGAGTCGGGCTGAAGCAGACCACGGACCGGGTGGTACCACCGAACCAGCGCCTCGACTCCGATGATTTTTCGGGACGCGAGGTCAACTTCCGGTTGGTAGTGAAGTATCAACTCGTCTCGGCGTATCGCGTCGCGCAGATGCATCTCGATGTCGTTGCGGACAGCGGCTCTTGTGCGCATCTCATCCGTGAAGGTCAGTACGGAGTTTCCGCCTGCCATCTTGACGGCCAACGCGGCTTGGTCTGCATCTCCCAGCAGGTCTACCGCGCTGCAGGTGCCCGGAGTGGACACAGCGACACCAATGCTGATGCTGCGTCCGACTTCTTCCGTGCGCACAGTCACGGGTTCGCGCGCCACCTGCTGGGCTTGTCGTGCGACCTGCTCGGCGCGCGCCATGTCGGCCGTCGCGGACAGGAGGATGACGAACTCATCCCCTCCCAGGCGGGCCACGAGGTCATCGGGGAGGGTTTCCGCGAGGCGCCGTCCGAGAATGCTAAGGTACTCATCACCGGCGGCGTGGCCAAGGGCGTCGTTGACGACCTTGAGACGGTCCACGTCGATGAGCAGCAGCGCGACCGGGTGGGTGTGCTCGGCCGTGAGCCGGGAGTCAAGCTCGGTGAGCAGGGCCCGTCGGTTGGCCAGACCCGTCAGCTCGTCGTGCTCGGCGAGGTAACGGAGACGATCCAGGGCGGCGATGCGGGCTTGCGACTGGGTCACGATTGCGGCGACCGTCTTGAGCGAGTTGATTTCCCTGGTTGACCATTCCCGATTCCCGTACTTGACCAAGCAGAGGATCCCGGTGGTGACGCCCTCCGACAGCAGCGGGACGGTCGCCGAGGATGTTTGCTCACGGCCCGTTGCTGTCCCCACTCGATCGTGATGTCCGCCCAGCTCTGGACGGACGATGAGAACGTCGGTGAGATTCTTTGTCGCTGCCAGAACGGGATCCGCGTTGCGGAAGTACACGAGGGCGAGGGGGTCGGGGTCCGGGGCGTTGGGGCGCGGAGGCCATTCGGCGACGAGCCTCGTCGCGTCGAGAACCCGGTCGTTGGTGCGCAAGAAGCACACGTCGACATCGAGGTGCTCCACCAGCTCGCGCAACACGGCGGTGTATTTCGCCACGGCTGTGTCCGAGTCCGTCGCTGTCAGCTGCGTTGCTACGTCGGTGACCAGTTCCTCGAGTCCGTGCTCGTTCAGCCTCTCGCTCAGGCAACGGGGTCGGTGACACCGGCATGCAAGGTGTTTTCCGTAGACGGGCGCTGACCACGAATGTCCACTGGCAGAGGGTAACTGAGCCGCGGTACCCGGGTGATGGACTCACCGGCAGGTGGTGATCGGTGAGTCACGTCGGCCTACTGACGAACGAACGCGACGTGCGGGGAAGACGGTCATCCGCGCGAGCGGGCCAACAGACCGCGCAATCCGGGCACCGCGCTGGGCGGAACACCCGGCAGAACGATCGAGTGCGCGTCGACGAGGATCAGACGTACCTCCTCGTCACCCGGCCGCGGGTCACAGATGGAGTCGACCCCGGACCACGGTATCCAGATTCCCTTGAGCACCAGCCGGATGCCTTCCGTGCTGACCACGGACAGCGGTATCAACCACAACGGAGCGATGACCGCCACCGTCACCGGTATCAGCGCGATCCACACCGTGTCCCCTGCGGCAATCGAGAAGAGGAACAACCACGCCAGGGTCATGCCCGTCAGCATCGTCAACCAGGTACGGGAGTAGATCGCCCCGCGGTACCGGCCGAGGGCATGCCGCCAGATCTCGGTGTCGTGTTTCATCGCCGTCCTCCGGTGTCCATTCTACGGCGGTGCGGCCGGACATTGGCTGCGGATCCGAGCCCGGACCCGGGCGATCACGACCTGAGCTCCTTTCAATTAATACTAGGGTGGTTAGTATCTATGAACGAGCCGTAGGGCTGCGGGCGGATCGAGGATGGGATCGTGAGTGGCATGAGGGACATCGCCGACCGGGAAGACGTCGCTGTGATGCTGACCGCCTTCTACGGTCGTGCATTCGCCGACGACGTGCTTGGCCCGGTTTTCGTCGACGTCGCCCAGATGGATCTTGCCGACCACCTGCCGGTGATGTGCGATTTCTGGATGACGGTGCTGTTCCACAGCGGGGAGTACAGGCGAAATGCCCTCAGGCCGCACCTGCAGCTGAACGCTTTGACCCGGCTCACCCCGGCTCACTTCGAGCGGTGGCTGGTTCTGTGGGTGGCGACGGTGGACGACTTGCACGTCGGGGGCAAGGCTGAGCTCGCCAAGCTCCAGGCCACGCGGATCGCAGGGTCGATGAGCCGCCGCATCACCGGAGAAGTACCAGTGGGGCAGGCTCGGGCAACGTAGTCGCACATTGTTTCTTACGATCCCCTGTGTAAAACTCGGCTCATGTCACACCGCGATCGGACGCGGGCGGACCCCGGGCCGCGTCCCGTGCTCGGCGAGAGCCGCGCCCGGGTGCTCCATGTACTGCAGGGTGCGGACGCAGCCCTCGGCGTGGTCGAGGTGGCTCAACAGATACGGCTGCACCCCAACACAATCCGCTTCCATCTCGACGCACTCGTCGCGGCCGGAATGGCCGACCGTGCCTCCGAGGACCGTGAACAACCCGGTCGGCCGCGCACGCTGTACACCGCCAGCGTCGCCAGTGACCAGGCCGGCAGGCGCAGCTACCGGCTCCTGGCCGAGATTCTCGCCGGTTACGTCGCGGCGGAGTCCGCCCAACCGGCGAAGGCCGCACTCAAGGCCGGCGAGGCGTGGGGACGGTACCTCGCGGAGCGCCCGGCTCCATTTCAGCACATCGATGCCCATGCGAGCACCGAGCAGCTCGTGCGCATCCTTGATGACGTCGGTTTCGCGCCCGAGGCGGTAGTCGTAGGGGGCGCCCAGCAGATCCTGTTGCATCACTGCCCATTTCGTGAGGTTGCCGAAGCGCACCGCGACGTCGTCTGCTCGATCCACCTCGGACTCATGCAGGGACTGCTCGCCGATCTCGACGCGCCGCTCGAGGCA
>JADGOX010000170.1 GCA_017882745.1 Mycobacteriaceae bacterium
CAGCCCGTTTCTGAGTGGTGAGGGCCAGCTCGGCCCGAACCACCCGGCCCGCTGATCCGTGCAGTGCTGTCAGGGTGCGCGAGAAGCGCACCTCGACGCCTTCGTGGCGGGCCTCGGCGAGCTCGTCGGGCCGAGCCAGGGCAAACCGTTCGTCGAGCCAGTCGACGCACGTCGCCCGAAGGCCCAGGCGCCGCGCTGTCCGGGCCACGTCCATGGCCGTGTTGCCTGCGCCGAGCACGAGGATCTCGGGCGCCGGGTGCCCCTGCTCACCGGCGTCGCCCGCGAGCCCCAGCGTGGTGCAGAATCCTGCGGGATCGCCGTTGGACTCAAATGCCGCTTTGGCCCCCTGCAAGAACATGGTGGCGTCGACAACACCGTCGAGATCCGCACCGGGCACCGGGAGCCGCAGCGGCATGCCGGCCCCATGGGCCACGATGACTGCGTCGTGAGTGACAAGGAGCCCGTCGAGGTCCTCGGGTCGGATCGTGGTGCTGCAGCGCAGGTCCAGGCCAGCGTCACTGAGCTGGCGCCAGGGCCGGGTAGCGACCACCTCGGGCAAGGTGAAGTCGGGAATCCCCCAGACGCAGAGACCCCCCGGTGTGGCCTCTTTCTCGTAGACGGTGACCGAGGCACCTGCCTCGAGTAGGTCCCAGGCCGCGCCTGCCCCGGCCGGCCCCGAGCCGATGATCCCCACCGACAGCTCGGAGGCAGATGGTGCGGACGCGGGTGGCGGAACAGCCAGGTTGTCGGTGATGAAGCGTTCGAGGCGACCGATGGATACCGGGGTCCCGCCCGCGAGGGACCAGCTACATGCCCCCTCGCACTGGGCGGATTGGTTACACACCCGCGAGCAGATGTCGGGTAGGACCGAAGTGCGTCGCAGGATTTCGTGAGCGCTCTCGAGGTCGCGGTCCCGGACCGCACCGATGAAGCCGGGGATGTCGTTATGCGCGGGACAGCCCCGGATGCATGTTGGATCGGGGCATTGCAAACAGCGCTCGGCCTCGGCTAGCGCCTCTGGCCAACCGGCAAGGCCGGAGCGAATCTCGCCGATGTCTCCGAGCAGGTGCTCGGGATTGACCGGTTCGGGTTCGAAGCGGCGGGCGACCAGTAGTGGCCCTTCGACGACGATGGCTGAGAACGGGCAGGTGCGCACGCACTGGCGGCACCCGACGCAGAGATCGTCGTCGGCCAGCGCCACCCAGTGCTTCGTATCCATCGACAGCGCCCCGGTTGGACAGCGGATGACGCATTCTTGGCAGCCCGCACAGCGGTCGGTGATGATCCGCACATAGGGCCGATCGGTACCGGCTGGAAGCCTGTTCGTGTCCGTCAGGGTCATCGTGGCTCCTCTTTGCCGTTTCGATCTGGGGCTGTCAGCGCTTGGAACATCATCATCACCGGTCAGTTCGCTGCCTGCATCGCCACGTAGAGCACTGCCGCTGCCGCTCCGCAGACGATCACCAGCCCGCTGGTCGTGACCCGCACAGCCAGAGCACTGCGGCTCACAGGTATGAGCTCGCGAGTGGTGATCCGCCACGTCGCCCACAGCGCTGCGACTGTGCCGAGGGCGATCACGGCCACCTGGGTGGTGACGATCCGTGGGTCCGAAAGCAACCGGGCGTTGTAGAGCCAGGAGTGGACGCCGGCGGCGCCGAACATGTGCTGCACGGCGGGCACGACTCGCGGTGAACTCTTGAAGAACTTGGGCAGTTGGCGGGCGAAGTAGTCCGCGCCCACCACCGGGATGAGACCGTAGGCAATCGGAACGAAGTAGGCCCGGAATCGTGAGCCTCTCTCGGCAAAGTTGCCGGCCTGTTTGAACGCGACGTCGCGACGGGCACAGAGCGCTCCGATGCTCCGGGTCACGCCGGCGGTGACCAGCGTTAGAATGGCGATCAGCCCGAGGTAGCCGACCGGGTTCGGGTAGTGGGGAATGTGCAGGTGACCGTTCAGCCAGCTGTCGAGTGAGTTGTAGGCATTGGTGAAGTTGATCTGCTGGTAGAGCACGAGTCCCCAGAGCAGCGCTATCGCCCACGCCACGTCGGCCCGCCGCCGCCGGGGCGCCACTACGGAAGTGAACGGCTTCTGCAGGAACAGCCCGATGTTCTCCTCCGGACAGGACTTGTAGCACTCGGTACACAGCCCGCAGTACAGGTTCGAGTCCGCGCTTGCCGGCCAGGTGTACCAGGGGCAGCCAAAGCCCTGGTCCCCACCGCGCATGCAATCCTTGGTTTTGCAGCTGAGACAGACCTCACGGTCGCGGGTGCGGAACCCGGCGACCATACCCATCGACCCGACGGTGCCGATGAGCGAGGTGAGCGGGCAGATATAGCGACAGAAGGTGCGCCTCTCAAAGACCAAGAAGAAGATAAGCGCCGAGGCGACGATGCCGATCACCATGAAACTCGTCGACGCTGGATTGCCCGGCCCGGCGATGTTGAAGTACTCCTCGATCCAGGTGAGCAGGAGGAAGGTCACGACCGGCAGCACGAAGCCAAATTGGGCCAGGCCTTCGGGGAACTTCCGACCGAGGGAGAGGGTCTTCTGCGTGCGCTGCCAGAACGTGCGCCGCTGCACCCACTCGGCGAAGCCCCCGAAGGGGCACATAGCGCACCACGCCCGCCCGGCTACAACCATCATCACGAAGACGAGGCAGAACCAGACGTACCAGGTAATCGCGGCTCCGAAGTTCAATCCGGGCACGGCGGTGCCGAGCAGGCCGACGAAGATCACCGTCCAAAAGACGATCTGGTTCGGAAGGATCATCAAGAACTGGAACTTGCGATTGTGCAACAGGCGGGCCACGTGGGGGTTGCGGGCCACGTCGAGGCCTGGCGTCGGGTCTGAGGCGTCGAAGCGCTCAGCGATGCCCGCGTGCTCGGGAGGGCGCAGTCGGATCGCCACGTCCACCGGGTCGGCCAGGCGGGCTGCTCGATCGTTCACCTGGATCGCCACGTCCACCGGGTCGGCCAGGCGGGCTGCTCGATCGTTCACCTGGATCGACATACGCACCTCCGTGCTCATGTGTAGTTATTTACTTGACCTACTACCGTGATACTACGCGATAAGTGTACTACTACGCGTATATGACCGTAATATCACGTGGACTGGTGTCACGTCAATCGCTACCAAGCCGCCGTCCCGCTAATGCTCTCGAAGCGGGGCGACGACCTCGCCCGCTGGCCGAGATCGCCAAGCGGGGCCGGGAGATTGAGGCAAGCACCTCCCCGGTGTCCGGCGACGTCCATCGGCGGGCGGCAGTCACGGTGACGCGGCAAGACTTCGTTCGGCCAAACTGGGTTGAGAGGTGTGAGGGCGGCTGACGACCGACACGTCGACCCTGATCAGACCCAGTGGGTGCTGGAGGTGGTCCTCCAGGCTACCGAGGGCCCTGCGGCGAGCGCCCCCGGGAACGAATTCGTCCGGCGCCCGAGACGGGACGGATCCACGGGTACCGTGGTCGCTGGACTGACCAGCGACCACTCAAGCGCGCGCAGCGCGCTCTTCGAGTACTCAGCCGCGCCGAGCCGACCGCGATCTGTCGGGCGCGGCCAAGGTCTCGGGCGTCCGCGGCCCGAGGATTTCGGCGAGGACCTGGTCGAG
>JADGOX010000171.1 GCA_017882745.1 Mycobacteriaceae bacterium
TCACCAGCACGCTGCTCAACAACCTGACCACCCAGGACAAGAGCATCGGCATCGAGTCGATGTGCGTCGGCGGCGGCCAGGGCATGGCCCTGATCATCGAGCGCCTCAGCTGATCTGAGCACGCACGCAGAAGGGCCCGGCAGCAACGCTGCCGGGCCCTTCTGCGTGCATTCACATCGTGGTCGGTGGTGCTAGTTCCTGAAGTAGCTGAGCAGTCGCAGGATCTCGACGTAGAGCCACACCAGCGTGACCGTGAGGCCCAGGGCGACACCCCACGCGGCCTGCTCGGGCGCTCCGGCGCGGATCAACTTGTCGGCCTGGTCGAAGTCCAGGAGGAAGCAGAACGCCGCGAGTCCGATGCACAGCAGGCTGAAGCCGATGGCGAGCGGTCCGCCACTGCGCAGACCCATGTCGGCGTGGAACACGAGGTTGCCGACCAGGTTCATGATCATCAAGGCAAGCACACCGATCAGGCCGCCGATGAGCATCCGCGTGAACTTGGGAGTGACCCGGATGGCGCCCGTCTTGTAGACGACAAGCATGCCGGCGAAGACACCGACCGTGCCGACGACGGCCTGGCCGATGATGGCGTTGCCGTAGATGTGCCCGAACACGAACGAGATCGCGCCGATGAACACGCCCTCGGCGACGGCGTAGGACAGCACGATCGGGGCGCTCATCTTGCGTCCGAAGGTGGCGACGAGCACCAGCACGAGGCCGACGATCGCTCCACCCATTGCCAGCGGCCCGATGAGGCCGGGGTTGTTGGCGCACAGGGTCGCCGAGATGACCCCGGCAACCGCCAGGAGACCCAGCGTCATCGCGGTCTTGGTGACGACGTCGTCGATCGTCATCGAGCGGGTAGTCGAGTACGGCTGCGGCTGCTGGTACTGAGTCGCGGTCTGCCCGTACTGCGCCGCCGCTCCGGAGCCGAACGAGGCGTAACCGCTCTTGTCCTTGGGCAGGTTGCGGAATACCGGGTTGCTGCTGGTGCGCACGGTGGTGATCCCTTCTCGCGGAGGGTTGCCGGATGGCGTCAACCCACTCTGGTGAAACAACGTTGAGCGGCTGTGCAAGGTTCCCACACCCACACTAGACACAGCGCAGGTGACTCGGGGCAATCGCTGTCGGCTAGCAGGTCACACAGTGCCCCCGGTCGGAGTCGAACCGACACCGGTAACCCTTTTAAGGGGTCTGCCTCTGCCAGTTGGGCCACGGGGGCGGGTATCAGCCCGAACTCTAGCTGGCGGCGGCGCGGTCGAACTCGGCCTTCGGGTCGTTGATCTGCCCGAGGGCCACCACCTCGCGACGCAGAACCAGCGCCTCGGTCCAGTCGATGAGCACCCGCACCTTGCGGTTGAACGTGGGCATCCGGCTCAGGTGGTACGTCCGGTGCATGAACCACGCGAGTGGACCCCTCAGCTTGATGCCGAAGACGTCCGCGACACCCTTGTACAACCCGAGGCTCGCCACCGAGCCGACATACTTGTGCTCGTACTGCGTCACCTGCTTGCCACGAATACCGGCAACCACGTTGTCGGCCAGCACCTTCGCCTGGCGCACCGCGTGCTGAGCCGAGGGGCTGCACGTCGCATTGGGGTCTTCCTCGAGCTTGGACAGGTCCGGCACGCCCGCACAGTCCCCCGCGCTGTACGCGCCGGCCAGCCCGGCCACCTGGAGCGCGGTGGTGCAGCGGACGCGGCCGCGTGCGTCGAGCGGCAGGTCGGTCTTGGCGAGCATGGGGTTCGCCTTGACGCCGGCGGTCCACACGATGGTGCCGGTCTCGAACTCGGTGCCGTCGGACAGGCGCACCTTGCCGTCGGTCATCGTCTCCACGCGGGTTTCCAGGAACACCTGGATGCCACGCTCGGTGAGCTGCTCCACGGTGTAGACGCCGAGTTTGTGGCTCACCTCGGGCATGACGCGGGCAGTGGCTTCCACCAGCACCCAGCGCATCTCCGCGGGCTCGAGCTCGGGGTGGTAGCGCAGTGCGTACCGGGCCATGTCCTCCAGCTCGGCCAGGACCTCGATCCCGGCGTATCCGCCGCCGACCACCATGAAGGTGAGGAGCCGCTTGCGCAGTTCGGCGTCCTCGGTGGTCGAGGCGGTGTCCAGCCGGGACAACACGTGGTTGCGCAGGTAGATCGCTTCGCCGACCGTCTGGAAGGAGATGCCCTGCTCGGCCAGCCCCGGCACGGGAAGGGTGCGGGCGATCGAACCGGGTGACATGACGAGGATGTCGTAGTCGATCGTCGAGGTGTGGCCGTCGGAGGTGGTCAGCCAGGCACGGCGGACGGCGTGGTTGACCCTGTCCACCCGGGCGGTGACCACCTTGCACTGGCGGAGCACCCTGCGCAGTGGCACCACGACGTGGCGCGGCTCGATGTAGCCGGCGGCCGCCTCGGGGAGGAACGGCTTGTAGGTCATGTGGGGTTGCGGGTCGACGACCGTGATCTGCGCTTCAGTACTGCGCAGCTTCTTCTGCAGCCGGAAGGCCGCGTACATGCCGACGTAACCTCCGCCAATGACGAGGATCCTGGTGGGCTTCTGGTTACTCACAGACAAATCCTGCCACCGCAGGTGCCACAGGTACAGCCAGCCCACGGGCAGTGCGCCGTCTCACACGGGCCGCGAGGGCGGAACGCTAGACGAGGGACAGGGCGATACCGTCGAGGATGTCGTGTTCGCTCACCACGAGTTCGGTGATCCCCGCCCGGGTCGCGA
>JADGOX010000172.1 GCA_017882745.1 Mycobacteriaceae bacterium
GACAGCCCCATGTTCGCCCCGTGGACCAGCGCAGGGCACAGGACCGCGGAGGCGCCATTGCCCACCAGTACGTACCGCAGCGGCCGTACCGTGTCCTGCACGCCTCGCATCCAGCCGTTGCCCGCCAGGGTCACGAGCACCAGCGGGGCACCGAGGACCGCGATCCTCAGCCACTGCTCCGCCCCCTCGCCCACCGCGCCGCCACCCGAGAGCACTCTGGTGATCGGCTCCGCGAACGCCTCCACTGCGAGCACGATGACGACCCCGACAGCGAGCGCCAGCCACGTCGCCTGTGCCCCCTCGGTGACCGCGTCCGCCCGTCGGCCCGCACCGTGCAAGCGGGCCGCGCGCGCGGTAGTGCCGTAGGACAAGAACGTCAGCTGCGTGCTCACCTGGGCCAGTACGATCGCACCCACAGCCAGCGCACCCAGTGGCACGGCACCCAGGTGCCCGACAACCGCGGTGTCCACCAGCAGGTACAGCGGTTCTGCGGCGAGCACCCCTAGCGCGGGTAGTGCAAGCCTCACCACCTGCGTGGCGGTAGTGTCCCCGTCAGCCTCCCCACCTGCGTGTTGTGCGCTCACCCGAGTGTGGTCCGCAGGGTGGCGATAACCTCCTCGGCCGTGCCGTGGGCGGTGTAGCCAGCAGCTAGCCGGTGCCCGCCACCGCCCAACGCAGAGGCCACCACGGAGACGTCGACATCACTCTTCGCACGCATGGAGATCGACCACACAGTTTCGTCGATCTGTTTGAACACGGCCGCAACCTCCGCTTCCGAGATGGTCGCGACCAGGTCGACGACGCTCTCGGTCTCCTCTGGACGCAGACCCGCGGCGTCCCCACTCCGTACCACGACGTAGGCCAGGCCCCGCCCCCCGGCGGCCGAGCGATCGAGCACAGCCCTGCCCAGGACAGCGGACAACATGCCCAGCCAGCCGAATGGATGGGTGTACATCAACGGTCGCGACACGGCTACCGGGTCGATCCCCGCGGCGATGAACCGTGCGGCCAACTCGTGGGTTTGCGGACGGGCCCGCCGGAAAGACGAGGTGTCAGTGACCAGCCCGGCATAGAGGCAGTGCGCGATCGTCGCGTCGACCTGCACGCCCCATTCGTCGAGCACATCGCACACCAGCACCGTTGTCGATTCCGCACTGCAGTCGACCAGGTTCGCGGTCCCGAAGTGCGTATTCGACGCGTGATGGTCGATCGCAAGCGTCTGTTGCGCACCCTCGGTCCGGTCACGCAGCGCACCGAGTCTGCCCAGGCTGCCGCAGTCGACCGCAACGAGCAGATCGACCTCACGGGCGACCTGCTTCGCGGCCACCAATAGCTCGCCACCGGGGAGGGACGCCAGGGACTCCGTCAGGGCGGCCGGCGAGGCGAAGGAGACCTGGACGGATGTTCCCGCCCGCTGCAGGGCGATCCCGAGCGCCAGTGCACTGCCCACAGCGTCGGCGTCGGGGTTCATGTGACACAGCACCGTCACCGACTCCGCTGCCTGGAGCATGGCCGCTGCCTCCTGGGCATCGACGTCGCGAGAGGTGTTCATTCCGCAGAGCCTGCGCCACCATCGTCGTCGTCGTCCAACGCGGGGCCGCTGTCCTCACTCTCGATTCGCGTCCGCGGCTCCCGGTAGGGGTCTGCCTCTCCTGCCGGAGTTGCCGACGCTGCCACCCGGGCGACCTCGGCATCCTGCTGCCTCGCCCTGGCCAAGAGCTCCTCCATCCGCCGAGCGGTGTCCGGCACGGTATCGGCGACGAAGGTCAGCGTGGGGGTGAAGCGCACGCCGGTCCCCGCCCCGACCCGGGTGCGAAGCGCGCCCTTGGCCAGCTCCAGCGCCATGGCCACCCCCTGGTAGTCCGGCTCGACGTCCACCCGCTCACCCATCACCGTGTAGTACAAGGTCGCGTCGTGCAGGTCGGCCGTGACCTTGGTGTCGGTGATCGTCACCAAGTCCAGCCGGGGGTCTTTCACCTCGTGCTCGATGGCGGTCGCGACGATCTGTGAAATGCGTTTGGCGAGCTTGCGAGCGCGTGCGGGATCGGCCATGACAGCCACCGTCCTCTTGATCGTCTTCGGTTGATGTTGTTGATAGTGCAGCTCAGGCGAGCGAACAGCTGTCTAGTCTTGTGGGCCCAACACCCTGCGGTGAGCTGACAGCAGCTCCAGTTCAGGACGCCCCGCCACCATCCGCTCACAGGAGTCGAGCACCTGGTGCATGTGCGCGCTGTCGGCGGAGACGACTGCCACCCCGATCAGGCTCCGCCGGTGCAGGTCCTGCTGGCCCGCTTCGGCAGCCGAGACGGCGAATCGGCGTCGCAGCTCAGCGACGACCGGCCTCACCAACGACCGCTTCTGCTTCAGGGAGGCGACGTCGCCGAGAAGCACGTCGAGCTCCAGCACCCCGACGAACATCCGCCTCCTTCGTCTGCCGATGAGTGAAACCTGGCAGGTAGCCGCCAGGTTTCACTCACGAGCACGTGCGCACTACTCGCGCGGCTTCTCCCGCATCTCGTACGTCTCGATCACGTCGTCCACCTTGATATCAGAGTAGGAGACGGTGAGACCGCACTCGAAGCCCTCGCGGACCTCGGTCGCGTCGTCCTTCTCCCGGCGCAGCGAGGTGACGTTGAGGTTCTCGGCCACCACCCTGCCGTCCCGCAGCAGGCGAGCCTTGGCATTGCGACGCACCACACCCGACTTGACCATGCAACCTGCGATCGTGCCGACCTTCGAGGAGCGGAACAGCGCCCGGATCTCGGTCCGGCCCAACTCCACCTCTTCGTAGATCGGTTTGAGCATGCCCTTGAGCGCGCTCTCGATCTCGTCGATTGCTTGGTAGATCACCGAGTAGTACCGGATGTCGACACCCTCGCGGTTGGCCAGCTCTGTGGCCTTGCCCTCCGCGCGGACGTTGAACCCGATGATGATGGCGTTCGATGCCGCCGCAAGGTTGACGTTGGTCTCGGTGATACCACCGACACCGCGGTCGATGACCCGCAACTGAACCTCATCGTCGATCACGATGTTGTACAGCGCCTCTTCCAGGGCCTCCACGGTTCCGGAGTTGTCGCCCTTGAGGATGAGGTTGAGTTCGTTGGTCTCCTTGAGCGCCGCATCCAGGTCGTCCAGGCTGATCCGCTTCCGTGAACGTGCCTGCAGCGCGTTGCGCTTACGCGCATTGCGCCGGTCGGCGATCTGCCGCGCGATGCGGTCCTCGTCGACCTTCAGCAGGTTGTCACCCGCACCGGGCACCGAGGTGAACCCGATGACCTGGACGGGCCGGGACGGCGTGGCCTCGACCACGTCTGCCCCGTGCTCGTCGACCATCCGGCGGACGCGACCATAAGCATCACCGGCGACGACCGAGTCACCGACCCGCAGGGTCCCGCGCTGGATGAGCACGGTGGCAACCGGTCCACGGCCACGGTCCAGGTGCGCCTCGATGGCGACACCCTGCGCGTCCATGTGTGGGTTGGCCCGCAGGTCCAGCGAGGCGTCCGCGGTCAACAGCACAGCCTCGAGCAGCGCATCGATGTTCGTGCCCTGCTTGGCGGAGATGTCGACGAACATGGTGTCGCCGCCGTACTCCTCGGCCACGAGGTTGTACTCGGTGAGCTGCTGACGGATCTTCTCGGGGTTGGCCCCCTCCTTGTCGATCTTGTTCACCGCCACCACGATCGGCACGTCAGCGGCCTGCGCGTGGTTGATGGCCTCCACGGTCTGCGGCATGACGCCGTCGTCGGCGGCCACGACCAGGATCGCGATGTCGGTGGCCTTCGCACCACGGGCACGCATGGCGGTGAACGCCTCGTGACCGGGGGTGTCGATGAAGGTGACCAGCCGCTCGACGCCGTTGAGGTCGGTGTTGACCTGGTAGGCACCGATGTGCTGGGTGATGCCACCGGCCTCGCCCTCGCGGACGTTGGCCTTGCGGATGGAGTCCAGCAGGCGCGTCTTTCCGTGGTCGACGTGACCCATGACAGTCACCACCGGTGGCCGCACGACGAGGTCTTCCTCGCCGCCCTCGTCCTCACCGTAAGTGAGGTCGAAGTCGTTGAGAAGCTCGCGGTCCTCGTCTTCAGGACTGACGACCTGCACGACGTAGTTCATCTCGGTGCCGAGCAGCTCCAGGATCTCGTCGTTGACCGACTGCGTGGCAGTGACCATCTCGCCGAGGTTGAACAGGGCCTGCACCAGTGCTGCCGGGTTCGCATCGATCTTCTCGGCGAAGTCGGACAACGAGGCACCGCGTGCCAGTCGAACGGTCTCCCCGGCACCACGGGGCAGACGCACACCGCCGACGGCGGGCGCCTGCATGCTGTCGTATTCCTGCCGCTTCTGCCGCTTCGACTTGCGTCCACGGCGTGCCGGGCCACCGGGACGGCCGAAAGCACCTGCTGCGGCGCCTCGACCACGGTTTCCGCCGCCGGGACGGCCACGGAAACCACTGCCAGCCGGGGGGCCGGCCGGAGCGCCGGTGCCGCCGCCGGGACCGCCAGCACCGCCGCGGTAGTTACCGCCGCCACCAGTCCGGGCACCACCGGGACCACCGGGACCGCCGGCGCCACCCGGGCGTCCGGGACGTCCCGGACCACCGGGGCCCGCGGCGGGGCGTGCCGAGCGCTGCGGCATGGCGCCTGGGCTAGGCCGGGGCGGCATGCTGCCGGGACTGGGCCGTGGGCCACCCGCTCCGGGTGCCGGGCGCGGACCGCCGGCACCTGCAGCTGGACGCGCAGCCCCGGGGTGTGCAGCACCGGGGCCCGGGGCGCCGGGCCCGGCGGCCGGAGCAGCACCCGGCCTTGGGGCACCCGGGCGCGGAGCCGTCGGCGCGGAACTGAACGGGTTGTTTCCGACCCGCGGCGCCTTGTGCGCAGGAGCCGCCTTGGGCCCGGGCTTCGGGCCAGGAGTGGAGACCTCGCCAGCCGGGGTCTGAGACTCCGTCGCTGCGGGGGCCTGCACGGTCTCCGCCACCGGCTGAGCTACAGCTGGTGCAACGTCTGCGGGTGCGGGCGGCGCGGCAACGGGCGGAGGCTGCGGGGGTGCCTGCGGCGACGGTGTCGCTTCCTCTGGCGCGGCCGGCCTGCGGCCTGGACGTGGTCCCGGTCGCGCGCCGGCTGGTGCCGACGGCGCTCCCGCCACGGGACGCGCCGGGGCGCTCGCCGCGCTTTCGCTGGCGCCTGTCGAGGGGAACGCTTCGCGCAGCCGACGCGCCACGGGCGCTTCCACTGTCGACGAAGCAGATTTCACGAACTCGCCCTGCTCTTTCAGCCTGGCGAGTACATCCTTACTGGTGACACCGAGCTCTTTTGCCAGCTCGTGCACGCGGGCCTTGCCTGCCACTGCTCTCCTTACTGGGAGGCCGGGCGGGAAGATCCGCACGACCTCGGTTTACGACCGAAGGACGTTCATCACTGACGCTTCACGGGGTGCTCATGAGTTCTTGGCCTGTCTTCCTCGTTGGACGTGCTGTGTGCTCACCGGGGGCTGCGCCACATAATCCGCTACCGAACTGACATCGAGCGGCCCAGGTACCTTCAAAGCCCTGAAAAACGCTCGACGCCGCTCGGCAGCATGAAGACATTCACCATTGGGGTGCAACCAGGCACCTCGTCCGGCGAGCCTCCGCTGTGGATCAGGAGTTACGCAAGAGCCTCGCGCAACCACCCTGAGCAGTCCGGCGGTCGACGCGCGAGCCCGGCACCCCACACATGTCCGTTCAGGCTGGTGTGCCTGTGGTGACTTGCGGGAATCCAAGACGTCACGCTCAACCACGTTCAAGTCTAGCGCTCTTGTGCCCGAGTGGACGAACTGTCCTGTTCAGAAGCGGGTGGCTGCTCGTCCCGATCGGCTCCCGGAGCATCACTTCGGATGTCGATCCGCCATCCTGTGAGCCGGGCGGCCAACCGCGCGTTCTGCCCTTCCTTGCCGATCGCCAGCGAGAGCTGGAAGTCGGGAACCACCACGCGAGCCGCGCGCGCTTCCTCGTCGACAACCGTGACGGAGACAACCGTGGAGGGCGACAGCGCGTTGCCGACGAAGCGGGCCGGGTCGTCGTCGAAGTCGATGATGTCGATCTTCTCGCCCGCCAGCTCACTCATCACATTGCGCACGCGCTGGCCCATCGGACCGATGCAGGCCCCCTTGGCGTTGAGACCCGCGACCTGGGTTCGCACTGCAATCTTCGAGCGATGCCCGGACTCCCTGGCCACGGCCATGATCTCCACCGAGCCATCCGCTATCTCGGGCACCTCGAGCGCGAAGAGTTTGCGCACGAGGTTCGGGTGCGTCCGCGAAAGGGTGATCGCAGGTCCACGCTGTCCACGGGTTACGCCGACGACGTAACACTTCACCCGTTCACCGTGCTCGTAGCTCTCACCCGGCACCTGTTCTGCTGGCGGCATGACCCCTTCGACGCCGGTGGCCTCGCTGCCGATCCGCACGATCACCATGCCCCTGGCGTTGGCTCGGGAGTCGCGCTGCACCACTCCCCCGACGATTTCGCCCTCGTGCGTGGAGAACTCACCGAAGCTGCGCTCATGCTCGGCGTCGCGCAGTCGCTGCAGGATGACCTGACGCGCTGTGGTCGCGGCGATCCGACCGAATCCCTCAGGCGTGTCGTCCCACTCCGAGATCACCATCCCGTCGTGGTCGTGCTCCTGGGCCATGACGCGGACGAGACCGGTCTTCTGGTCGACGTCGATCCTGGCGTCCGGCTGATGACCCTCGACATGCTTGTAGGCGGTGAGCAGCGCTGACTGGATTGCCGAGATCACCGTCTCGATCGTGACGCCCTTTTCCGCCTCGATTGCGCGTAGTGCTGCGACGTCGATCTTCACTTGCTCTCCTCGTTGTCAATCACGTGCTCGTCTGTGCGCCGCTCCGAGAGTTCCGCGGCGTCTCCTGTAACAGAGCCCCTCGGCGGCCCGGTGATCGCGATCTCGGCGGGATCGGGCCGGGAGAACTCCACCTCCACGACCGCGCTGAGCACCTCGGCCAGAGCGACCGTCCGGAGCTCGATCGTGGGGCGTGCGCTGAGCACCAGCTGCACCACGCCGTCCGCAAGCTCCCCCACTCGACCCGAGAACTTCTCCTCACCCAAGGTCACGAGCACCCGGCGTCCACGCGCTCGTCGCCAGTGCCGCTCCAAGGTCAAGGGCCGGTCCACCCCAGGTGAGGTGACCTCCAAGGTGTAGGCCGCATCGTCGACGCCGGGGGTCGAGTCGAGTACCCCGGACACCGACCTGCTGAGCGCGGCGACGTCGTCCAGCTCCAAGCCGTCCTCGGAATCGACGATGATCCGGACCACACTCCGACGGCCGGCGGCGGAGACGGTTACCCGTTCGAGGTCGTAGCCAGCGGCCTTGATGACGTCAGCGATGAGCTCGGTGACCTTGTCTGGGGGCGGGACGGGCATATGGGGGCTCCCAGCGTGGTCGGTTCGTCCAGTTGTGCGCGAGTACCTCGAGTGTGCTCTTCGCGGATGTCCAGAGTAACCGCCCACGGCTGGCAAGATGAACGTCGTGTCGCCTGCGCCGTTCATCCAGCACCCGGTCATCAACCGAAGGAGAATTCTGTTCGGCGCTACTGCACTGGTCATGATGGCGGTGGGCACCGGTTGCGGGTTCTTCAGTGGCGAACAGAAGACGGTTGAGCCGTCGGACACACCGGCTGAAGATCCCTTGTTGCCCATCGCCAACGCGGCCCGCGCGGATGCCGCGATTGCCACCCAGGTCGCCAACTCCAGCCCGACACGGGCGGTGCAACTGGCCATCATCGCGGCCGAGCGCACTGCGCACGCCACAGCACTGGACGCGGAGATCGCACGTGCAGCGGGCAAGGGGGCCAACAGCCCGTCACCCGTGTCCGCGGCTGCGCTCACGTCCGCCTCAGCGGCGCCATCCACCGCCGTCGCTCCGGCGCCGACTGTCGAGGGGCTCCGAACGAGGCTGCAGCACAATCAGTCCGCGGCCGCCGATCTGGCTCGCACCGTGCCGGCCTACCGTGCTGGGCTCCTCGGATCCGTGGCGGCCGCCTGCGCTGCTGAGCTGGCGGTGTTGCTGTGAGTGCCACCCGGCTGAACACCGACGAACAGCAGTCGCTGGCTGATGCCGTCCGGGCCGAGCACGCCGCTGTCTACGCCTACGGCCTCGTCGCCGCGTACGCGGCGGACGAGAACAGCGCAGCCGTGAACGCGGCGGGTGCTGCGCACCGGAGCCGTCGGGACGCGACCATGAGGCTGCTGCGAACCGACCGTGTCGAGCCGCCGCAAGCCGAAGCCGGTTACGTCATCCCGGTTCCGGTGACCAACCCCGCGACAGCAGCAAGGCTGGCCGCGGAGGTGGAGAACGAGACCGCGCTGGCCTGGCGCTCGGTGCTCGAACGCAGCACACCCACCGGAGACGGCTCGTCGACTGACCTGCGGGCCATCGCCGTCACCGCACTCACCGACTGCGCCGTACGCATGGCCACCTGGCGTGCTGCGCTCGGCGAATCACCGCCAACGACACCGTTTCCAGGGAAACCGTGAGGTCTGCGTCATGAAAGTTGCGCCATACCTTCCCGAATGCTCGAGATCCGCACCGATGCCGGGCGGGGCCCCCGGCGCAGGGCACCTCGCAGGCGGTATGCCTGGTGGACACCAACGGCGACCACACCGTCAGCAGTCTCGGGCCTGAGCGCAGTTCAGGCCCGAGACTGCTGACGGTGTTCGCGGACCAGGCCCACAAGCTCCGCAGCGGGCACGTCCCGGCTGGTTCCGGCGAAGCGATCGCGCACCTCCACGAGGCCGTCCTTCCAACCACGGCCGACAATGCACACCACGGGTACTCCGATGAGCTCAGCATCGGC